>NZ_JAAVJD010000260.1 GCF_012033735.1 Streptomyces lonarensis
GGCGGGCGCTGCCGGGTCGGCGGCGCCGTCGCGGGCCGCTGCCACGCGCGCGGCGTGGGTGGGGCCGTCGGGGACGGCGGCGGGGCGCTGCCGGGCGAACTCCTCGCGGAGGGTCGGCAGGATCTCCCCGAGCAGGTCGAGCTGTTCCAGCACGGTCTTCAGCGGCAGGCCCGCGTGGTCCACGAGGAACAGCTGCCGCTGGTAGTCGCCGAAGGACTCGCGGAAGGTCAGGGTCTTCTCGATGACCTGCTGCGGCGATCCGACGGTGAGCGGCGTCTGGTCGGTGAACTCCTCCAGCGACGGGCCGTGCCCGTAGACGGGCGCGTTGTCGAAGTAGGGGCGGAACTCGCGGACGGCGGCCTGCGAGTCGCGGCGCATGAAGATCTGGCCGCCGAGTCCGACTGTCGCCTGCTCGGCCGTGCCGTGCCCGTAGTGGGCGTAGCGCCGCCGGTAGAGGTCGATCAGCCGCTGGAAGTGCTCCTTGGGCCAGAAGATGTTGTTGGCGAAGAAGCCGTCGCCGTAGTAGGCGGCCTGTTCGGCGATCTCGGGCGAGCGGATCGAGCCGTGCCAGACGAACGGCGGCACGCCGTCGAGGGGGCGCGGTGTGGAGGTGAAGCCGTTGAGCGGCGTGCGGAAGCGGCCCTCCCAGTCGACGGTCTCCTCACGCCACAGCTGGTGGAGCAGTGCGTAGTTCTCGATGGCGAGTGGGATGCCCTGCCGGATGTCCTGGCCGAACCACGGGTAGACCGGGCCGGTGTTGCCGCGGCCCATCATCACGTCGACCCGGCCGTCCGCCAGGTGCTGGAGCATCGCGAAGTCCTCCGCGATCTTCACCGGGTCGTTGGTGGTGATCAGCGTCGTGGAGGTGGAGAGGATGAGCCGCTCGGTGCGGGCGGCGATGTAGCCGAGCATGGTGGTCGGCGAGGACGGCACGAACGGCGGGTTGTGGTGCTCGCCGCTGGCGAAGACATCGAGGCCGACCTCCTCGGCCTTGACGGCGATGGCGACCATCGCCTTGATGCGTTCCGCCTCGGTGGGGGTGCGGCCGTTGGTGGGGTCGGTGGTGACGTCGCCGACGGTGAAGATGCCGAACTGCATGGGGCGCCCTCTCAGCGTGCTTGAAATTTCAACTTAATGAACGCACGACCGCCCTCGGACATTCCCACCGGGACCCCCGCCCGGCGGCTTCGCCCGGCTCGGTAGGCGCGGTCAGCCGAGCGCTTCGACCGCGAGCTTCCACGGGAAGGCGGCGGGTTCGTCGGCGCGCGGGTGGTGCGGCTCGAAGCCGCCCTCCCCCAGCAGCACCCGCACCCCCTGCTCCCGGAGAGTGGCCACCGCCTTGGGCACGGCGGGCTGGGTACCGATCGCGGTGCTCCAGTAGGGCATCGCGACCACCGGCGTCCCCAGGTGGACAGCTTCGGCCGGCAGCCCGATCGACAGCGAGTCGGTGATCCCGGCGCCCCAGCGGCAGAGGCTGGTCGTCGTCAGCGGGGCGACGAGCATGGCATCGGCCGGCGGCACGTCCGGCGCGTCCTCGTCGGGTTCGGTGTAGCGGTGGCGGACCGGGTGACCGGTCAGCGCCTCCAGCTCGTCCATCCGACCCCACCACCAGGTGGCGGCGATCGGCGAGAAGACCAGGCACACGTCCCAGCCCGCCTCCTGCGCGACGCGCACTCCACGGTCCACGAACTGGGTCGGTCCGGCGGCGGTGGCTATGAGGTACAGGACCCGGGGCATGTCCATGAGTCCACACTGTCCGGGCCGGTGTGCGCAAGTCTGCGACCACGACCAGGACGACGACCACCGCCCGCAACCGGCCGCGCACCGGGCCGTACGAAGGCGCCGCTACAAACGCCCCTCGGCCACCGCCGCCACGAATCCGACCCAGGCGCTACGCGATACGAAAGCGACGGCGTCACCCGGACGCTTCGAGTCCCGGACCGCTACCGCAGCGGGCACGCGCGCCACCTCGACGCAGTTGCCGTTGCTTGCCGTATAGGAGCTGCGCCACCAAGCGAGCTCCGGCACCGCCCCCTCGCCCCCGGGACTACGCATCCCGCATCATCTCCTTCCTCACCCGATGGACCATGGCGACGCTGTCCTCGACGGACAACGCCACCGCGGACAAGTTCTCGTAGAGGCGCCCCAGCCGCCGAACGGCGAGGGGATCGTCCCGCAGAACCGTGGTCGCCTCCGCTGATTCGGTGAACGCCACATCACCGGAGCGATCGCGATCCGTCGAGAACAGCGTGAACGCGCCCGTGCTCGCCCCTCGCGCGCCCGCACTCCAGGGGACGACCTGGAGAGTCACGTTCTCCGCCTCGACAAGCTCCGCCAGATGACTCAGCTGCGCGACCATGACCCGGGCACCGCCGACCCTCAGCCGCAGCGCGGACTCCATGAGCAGCATCTCCAGCCGCATGGCGTCGTCACCCGCCAACCGTTCCTGGCGCTGCATGCGGACCTCGACCAGCGCGTCCACCTGGTCGGGGCCGAGCGGTGCGATGCCGTCCGCGGTCACTGCGCGCGCGTAAGCCGCTGTCTGTGCCAGACCGGGCACGAAGTGGATCTGGTGCTCGCGGCAGGTGAGCGCTTCCGCCTCGAACGCCAGGAACTCGGCGTAGTTGGCGCTGATGACATCCGTGTAGGTCCGCCACCACGGCGGCAACCGTTGAGTGCTCCGCACCAACAGGTCGCGCAACTCCGCCTGGCGCTCACCGCTGACGCTGTAGACCTCCATCAGCGCGTCGAAATCGGATTTCCCACAGCCCCGCTGACCGAGTTCGACCCGCGTGATCTTGGAGAAGTGACAACCGAGTTTTCCGGCGACCTCCTCAGCAGTGAGACCGTGCCGATCCCGGAGCGTGCGCAGCTCCGCTCCCAGCCTCCGCCGCGCGGTGAGCGGCGCTCCACTCCTTGTGGCCGGCATCGCCGCACCTCCTGCCGAATGGGGGACGACGAGCGTACTCAACGAACTACCCCCCGTGCACACCCGCCGCGCAACACATGCGTGGCAATTTGCCAGGCATGTGCTTGACGATGCGCCAGTCGATGCGTGAGGCTGTTGGTGACACAGAGAGCACAGTGGGTGATGACACTCGCTGGCTCTTTCACCCCCGGAGGTGGCCGTGACCGTGAGCTTCGACGAGCAGGTGCGTCGCGAGGCCTACGGCGCGGCGATAGTGGCGGACGCCGACGAGGTGGCCTGGTGGCGCAACCGGGTGGCCGCGGTGGCGACCACGCTGGGGGCTGACCCCGCCGCCACCGACGTGGTGCGACTCGGGGTCTCGGAGCTCCTCTCCAACGTCGTGCGCCACGTCGACGACCGGCGGTGCCTGCTGAACCTGCGCCGGGAGGGGCCCTTCGTGACCGTCAGACTGTTCGACCGGTCGCGCGCGGTCCCGGCCGTCCGCGCGCCGGACTGGACTGCCGAGAGCGGGCGCGGCCTCTGGCTCCTCCGCGAGATGACCGCGGGCGTCGGCTACACCCTCACCCGCGAGGGCAAGTGGGTCTGGTTCCGCTGCCGCGTCACCACCGCCGAACCACCGGACTGACACACCGCAGCCACCACCCCGACCCCCACCCCAGCCCTCATTCGCACGCCGCACGCGGAGCACCCCCGCACGCGGAGCCCCCCGCACAGATCGCCGCACTTTCCACCGTTTAGCCCGTTTCGGTGCGGGCACTCGGCGGTTCCGACATGCGGCGGCCGGCGCCGGCGCACGCACCCGCGGCGGAGGAGGAGCGATGAAAGCAGTGGTCTACCAGGGGGCCTACCAGGTGGCGGTGGAAGAGGTCGACGACCCCCGGGTCGAGGCCCCCACGGACGTGATCGTCAAGATCACCACCAGCTGCATCTGCGGGTCCGACCTGCACATGTACGAGGGCCGCACCGGCGCCGAACCGGGCATCGTGTTCGGCCACGAGAACATGGGGATCGTCACCGAGGTGGGCTCGGGCGTCGTCCGCGTCAAGAAGGGCGACCGCGTGGTGATGCCCTTCAACGTCGCCTGCGGCTTCTGCAAGAACTGCCTCGCGGGCCGGACCGGTTTCTGCCTCACGGTCAACGAGGGGTTCGCCGGCGGGGCCTACGGCTACGTCTCCATGGGCCCGTACAAGGGTGGCCAGGCCGAGTACCTGCGGGTGCCCTTCGCCGACTTCAACTGCCTGGTCCTGCCGCCCGGCGAGGAGCACGAGGACGACTTCGCGCTGCTGGCGGACATCTTCCCGACCGGCTACCACGCCACCGAGCTGGCCGACGTCTCCCCCGGCGAGAGCGTCTGCGTCTTCGGTGCCGGCCCGGTCGGCCTCATGGCGGCCTACTCGGCGATGCTGCGCGGGGCCTCCCGCGTCTTCGTCGTGGACCGGGTGCCCGACCGGCTGCGGCTGGCCTCCCAGATCGGCGCCACCCCGGTCGACTACACGCAAGGGGACGCCGCCGAGCAGATCAAGGCGATGACCCAGGGCGAGGGCTGCGACAAGGGGATCGACGCCGTCGGCTACCAGGCCACGGTCGCGGCGGGCGAGGAGCAGCCGGCCATGGTGCTGAACACGCTGGTGGAGGCGGTGCGCCCCACCGGGATGCTCGGCGTCGTGGGGCTGTACGTGCCGGCCGACCCCGGCGGCCCGAACGAGAGTGCCCGCAACGGGCAGCTGACGTTCGCCATGGGCAGGTTCTTCGAGAAGGGCCAGCGCATGGGGACGGGCCAGGCCAACGTCAAGGCGTACAACCGCCAGCTGCGCGACATGATCATCGCCGGCCGGGCGAAGCCGTCCTTCGTCGTCTCCCAGCACCTGCCGCTGGCCGACGCCCCCGAGGCGTACGAGCGGTTCGACCGGCGCGAGGAGGGGTGGACCAAGGTCCTCCTCAAGCCCGCCGCGATGAGCAACGGCTCGGGTCGGACGATGGCCGGCGTCTGAGTGCCGGTCGTCCTCGGTGACGGCCGTCCGCCCGCCCGACCGGCGGCGCGGGCGGCCGTCAGCCCCTCGGGATCGGGAGCCGACCCCCTCAGGGGCCGACACCCTCAGGAGCCGACACCCTCAGGAGTCGACACCCTCGGGAGCCGACACCCTCAGGAGTCGACGCCTTCTGGGTCCGCCTTCGAGGGGCGACGGCGACACCCGCGCACCGGGCGCGGCGAAACACCACCGATCGGGAGGGATACCCCGCGGCACCTGGGGCAGGCGGACCGGTAACGAACAGATCACGGCCCCGAGACCACGACCTCGCCCCATCCGCACGACCCGGCCCCGCCGATCGGACGCCCCCGACCGGCAGTACGGAGCAGAAGCAGACGCGCCCACTCCCCTTCCCCCCGGTATCCGAACAGCATGTGTTTCCCCACGGATCAGGAGGATCGATGGATCTCGCCTTTCTGGAGCCCGTTGTCCGCACCCCGGGCCCCTGGGCGTCCGCCTACCTGGCGAACGTGACCCCCGGCCCCGACGCCGCCACGCATCAGGAGCTGGCCGCCCGGCAGGCCAAGGGCGCCCTCGCCGAACAGGGCGCGGGCGACGCCGAGAGCGACGGCGTCTACCGCGAGCTGAGCGAGCTGCGGCCCGGCCCGCCCGGACGCGCCGTGTTCGCCGCCGCCGGACAGGTGGTCCGCACCGTCCCGCTCGGCACCGCTCCCCCGCAGCCCGAGGCCGCCTGGAGCCCACTGCCGAGACTGACGCCCCTGGTGGAGATGGCGGAGGAGACCCGGGTCTGCCTGGTCGCCTACGTGGACCGCCAGGGCGCCGACTTCGAGCTGCGCCACTCCCGCGGCAACGAGATCGTCGGCCGGGTCGACGGCGAGGACTGGCCGGTCAACAAGACCACCAGTTCCGACTGGTCGGAACGCCGCTTCCAGACCGCCGTCGAGAACACCTGGGAGCGCAACGCGTCGGAGACCGCCGACGAGCTGGCGCGGACCGCGGTCGAGACCGAGGCGGATCTGGTTCTGCTCGTCGGCGACGAGCGGCAGCGGCGCAGCGTCCACGAGCGGCTGCCGCAGGCGCTCACCGAGCGCGTGGTGGAAACCAACCACGGCGGCCGGGCGCCGGGCGCCGACACCCCGCTCCTCGACGAGGAGGTCGCGCGGCTGCTCCGTGAGCGCCGCGAGGCCGACCAGGCCGCGCTGGTGGAGCGGTTCCGCGCCGGGCTGGCAGGCTCGGGCGGCACCCCCGCCACCGAGGGCGTGCCGGCGCTGGTGGAGGCGGCGCGGGAGCGGCGGATAGCGACGCTGCTGATCGTGCCGGGCGGCGCCGACCACAACCGCGAGGTGTGGATCGGCGGCGAGCCCGACCAGCTGGCGATGCGCCGCACCGACGCCCGCTCGCTGGGGGCGGACGACCCGCTGTCCGCGCGGGCGGACGACGCGCTGCTGCGGGCGGTGATCGCGGCCGGCGGTGATGTGGTCGTGCTGGACCCGGAGGCGCACGGGGACGGCGAACTGCCCAGCGGCGGCCTCGGCGCGCTGCTGCGCTGGGCCCATGAAGGCAACGGCAACGGCACGGGCGCGGCCACGGCCGACGACCTGGAGACGGACGAAGCGAGCGGGCAGCCGGCGACTGCTGCCGGCGGCTGAGGAGGCACCACATGCACGGCGGTTCTCACGCGGTAACGGTCCACCTCGCGGCCGAACGCGACCTGCTGGTCGGTATCGGCCCGTTCGTGATCGGGCTGTTCGTGGTCGCGGTACTGACCGGGGCGGTCTGGTACGGGATCAGGCTGCGGCGGAGGGAGTCGCCGCCACCGCGGCCCGAGGAGCAGCCGAAGCCGCCCCCCGGCGGCCCGGTCGGCGAGGTGATGGAGCACCCGGCGGAGCCCGGCTTCGCCGAGGACGGGCGGCGGCTGCGCCCCCACGAGCTGCAGCCCTACGGCTCGACGCCGGGCACCCCGGCGGACCGCGGCCCCGGCGACCGGGCCGCCGGCGGCGACCGGGAGCGGAACGCGTCGGAGCACGGCGACGGGGAGCGCGGCCACCGCGGTGGGTGAGTGAGCGTCCGGACCGCCCGGCGGTCCGGACGCGGT
>NZ_JAAVJD010000261.1 GCF_012033735.1 Streptomyces lonarensis
GGCCCGGGAGGAGTACCGGGACGGCGGCGCCCGTCTCCCCGGCGCTGTCCGGGCGCTGCTGGCGGCCGACCGCCCGGACCTGCTGGCGGAGGTGCACCGCCGCGACCTGCTGGAACGGGCCGGTTCGCGGGCGGCGAAGCTGGTGGACGGGCTGGTGGCGCGCGAGGCGCGGGCGGACGCGTTGGCGGAGCGCGCCCGCGCGGAGCTCGACACCGAGCAGACGCTCGCCGCCTACCAGCGGGAGCAGCGCGAGGAGGTGACCGAGCGGGTCGAGGAGGCGGAGCAGCTGCTCGCCTCGCTGTCGGACGCCGAGTTGTCGGGCCTGCGCGGGCTGGAGCAGTGGGCGGACGCCGAGGCGCGGCAGGGGCTCGCGGCGGACGGCTCCCCGGGGAGCGGAGCGGGCGTACCCGGCGCGCCGGGCGGCGACCTCCCGCCGTCGGCGGCGGGTCGCGAGGCGGTGGCCCACGCCCGGGAGGAGACGCGCGCGCAGCCCGCGGCGGGCGGCGGGCGGGCGATCGCCGCGGCGGCGCTCGGGCTGCTCACGCCGGGCGCCGCCCCCTTCCTGACGGGCGCGAGGGCGGAGCCGACGGCCGGTCCCGACCTCGTCGTGCGGGCCTGGGCCCGGGCCGGGCTCCGGGTGCCGCTGACCGCCGGCGAGCAGTGGGCGGCGCTGGAGCGGGTCGACACCGGGCGGCTGCGCCCCGGCGACATCGTGGTCCTGGCTCCCGACGCGGAGCGGTCGGTGCTCTACGCCGGCGACGGGGAGGTGTTCGACCGTCCGTTCCCCGGTGCGCCGAGCCGGCCCACCGCCCTCGACCCGGAGCGGGTGCTGGGAGCGGTGCGGCCGGACCCGGCGGCACCCGGGGTCTGAGGGCCGGCGGGGACGTGACCCCGCCGGCTCATTCCTCGGGCTCGGCCGCGGACTCCGAGGGGTGGCCCGCCTGCTCCCGCAGCCGGGCGCGGAGTTCCGGTGTCAGCAGGTGGCCGGCGCGGCCCACGAACAGCCCCATGTGGTACGCCACCAGTCCGGGGTCGGTCTCGGTGTCGGTGTGGACACCGAGCAGCGACCCGTCGCTGATCGCCATCACCAGCAGGCTGCCCCGGGCCATGGTGACCATGGTCTGCTTGACGGTGCCGGCCTCCATCAGCTCGGCGGCACCACCGGTCAGCGCGGCCAGCCCCGAGACGACGGTGGCGAGGTCGGCGCCGGCGCCGCGCGGGCCGCGCACCTTCCCCCGCGGGCCCGCCGCGGGCTCGCCCTCCGCGGCGGCGTCGGCAGCGGGGGCCTCGGCAGCGGCGTCGGCCCCGGGCTCCTCGTCGGCGCCGGGCTCCGAGGAGAGCAGCGAGAGGCCGTCGGCCGAGACCACCGCGACCGACCGCAGCCCGGGGACCTCCTCCAACAGGCGGGTCAGCAGCCAGCGGAGGCCGCGCAGGCCCTCGCACTCGTCCGAGGCGGGGGCTTCGCTGTACTCGATCACGACTGCATCTCCTCCTCGGCCGGCGGACCCGCCGACTCGCCCTCGTGCTGGCCCCGGCGGGCCTCACGCTGGAAACCTCCGAGGCGGCGCCGCAGTTCCTCGGCACCGACCACGTCGGGAGCCTGCTCGTCCCCGGCACCGCCGCGGCCGTCCACGCCGCGCACCGGCCGCTCGCCGAGACGCGCGGTGCCCCGGACCGTGGGCAGCACCATGGTGTCCTGGTCGCCGCCGCCCGCGGGTGCGGGGACGTACGGGACGCCCGCCGCGGCGCCGGCGGCCGGGCCGCCGGCGGCCAGCGCGGCGAACATCTCCGCCTCGGAGCTGTCCTCCTCGCTCAGCAGTGAGCCCGGGATCTCGACCTCGGCGCAGGTGCCGCCCTCGGCCCGGTGGCGCAGCCGCGCCCGCAGCCCGTGGCGTGCCGCCAGCCGCGCCGCGGTGTAGATACCCATCGCGGCGGCGGGCTCGCCGCGGGCGCCGGGCGGCGGGCCCGAGGGGTCCGCCAGCTGGGTGTTGAGCGCCGTGAGCCGCTCGTCCGGCACGCCCGGGCCGTCGTCCTGGACGCGCACGATGACCGACCGGCAGCCGCGCCGCTGGGCGGGCACCACCGGTGCGGCGGACGCGTCCCCCTCGCCGGGGGCGGCGGGGTCCACCGCGCCGGCGACCGGCGCGGAGGTGTCCTCGCGGACCACGGCGGAGAGCAGCACGCGTGCGCCGGGCGGCGAGAACGCCGAGGCGTTGTCGAGGAACTCGGCGAGCAGGTGCCCGAGGTCCCGGGCTGCGACCGGGGAGACCAGCACGGCGGGGACGGGCTGTTCCACGTCCACCAGTTCGTACCGCTCGGACTCGCTGACCGCCGCGAGCGCCACCTGCACCAGTGGCAGCGGGCGGGGGAACGGCGCGTCGGGCTCCACACCGGCGAGCAGCAGCAGGTTCTCGCTGTGGCGGCGCATCCGGGCCGCCAGGTGGTCCAGGGCGAAGAGCGTGGCCAGTTCGTCGGGGTCGGTCTCGTGCTCCTCCAGGCCCCCGATGATGTCCAGTTGGTCGCCTGCGAGGTCCAGCGCCATGCGCGCGTGGTGGGTGAGGTTGGCGTGCATGACGCGGGTCTGGGCCGCGAGCTTGTCGATCAGCTCGCGCTGTTCGCCCCGGACCTCGGCGAGTTCGCTGCGCAGCGCCTCGTGGTCGTCGCTCTCCCCGGTCTGATAGCGGTGCAGTTCCACCGCGCGGGAGTGCAGCTTGTTGACGGCGGCCACCACGTCGGCGAACTCGTCGTTGCGGCCGGAGTAGCGGACCGCCGGCTCGGCGGAGGGGGCGTCGGCGACGCGGCGCGCGCCGCGACGCACCACAGCGAGCGGGTGGGTCACCGAACGCGCCGCCCAGATCCCGGCGGCGAGCGCCACCAGCAGGGCACCGCCGGTCACCGCCGCGTGCACCTGGATCGAGGTCAGGTCGTCCTCGCGGAGGAGGGTCAGCGAACGTGTCTGCTCGGCACCGAAGTTGGAGAGCAGCCCCCGCTGCAGCTCGGTGCGGGCGCCGAGCTCGGCGGCCAGCTCGGCGGAGGAGACGGCCCGGGACTCCTCGGTGAGGAACGGGAGGGCGGTCAGCTCCTCGACGCGCTCCTCCGCGGCGGTCACGCCGGGGCCGGTGACCGTCGAGCCGTAGGCGGTGCGGCCGTCCTCACCGGCGGTGGCGGCGAAGTCCGCCACCGCGGCACCCTCGCGGGCGTGGGACCGGCGTGCGAGGTCGAGCAGTCGGCGTTCCTGCTCGCCCGGCTCCCCCACCAGTGCGGCGGTGAGCAGGCCACGGGTGGCGGCCGACGCCTCGACGGCGCGTGCCAGGTCGGGGAGGGCGTCGGAGGACGGTGCCGCGCCGCGGTCGGGCCGCTCCCGGGCCACGGTGCGGCCGGTGGAACCGAGTCCGTCGATGATCCGGGTGTAGGCCGCGTGCACCGCGAGCGGGTCGCCGTCGGCGGCGGCGGCGCGCGCCGCGGGGAGCTCGTCGAGCAGTTCGCGCTCCTGACCCGGCAGCAGCGGGCGGAGCTCCGCCACGCGGCGGTCCGCCCGGGCGAGGTCGCCGTCGGACGGCGGCTCGACGGTGCCCGCCGGGGCGGCGGCCAGCGTCGTCATCGTCGCGCGCTCGTCCGCGAGGACGTGGGCGAGGGAGACCGCCTGCTGTGCGAGCTCGGCGTCCTCGACCAACTGCTGTGTGTCGGAAAGGCGTTCACCGGCCGCCACCAGGGCGGGGGTGCCGGCGGCCAGGACGGCGGCCGAGCCGATGACCACGCCCACCATCAGCCGTGACCGTGCCCGGCCCCGCCGGCCGCGGGGACGGAACCCGTCGGGGTCGGCCGGGGTTTGGGCCTCTCCGGTACCGGGCACGGTTGCGGTTACACCGGCTTGTGGTGACGTTGCGTCAGCCGGTGTCTGTGGCCTGGGTTTCCGCACCTGTGCTCACATTCCTGTCCTGGCTGCCCGTGTCCGGGCGGTGGGCAACGGACTGCGGAAGCTTACTTCACCGCTAACGGGCCGCCAGGGAACGAAAACGGCCACGCCGGTGGCGAACCGGGACCGTTCCTGCAAGGATGCCCGGCCGCTGCCCGCCTGCCGCCCGCCGCCCGCGTTCGCGCGCCCCTCGACGGGCGTCACCGGGCGGAACCGACGACCCGCCGACAGCTCACCAGCACCACCCCTACGGTGACGCCGTGTCACCATGGCGGCCCCGTCGATTCCCGACGGCCGACCCGCCGGCGCGACGCCGGCCCGACGGACAGGGCTGGTCATGCACGCCACTCAGGTCGCACTCGTGACGGAGCCGGGCGACCCCGCCCGACCCAACGAGGACTTCGCAGCGGTGGCCGCGCCCGCCGACGGCGCGGCCGGGGCGCTGGTGGTACTGGACGGCGTGACGCCCCCCGACGACGACGGCTGCCGCCACGGGGTGCCGTGGTTCGTCACCCGACTCGGCACGGCGCTGCTGGAGACGGCGACGGGGAGCCGCGGCACCAGCCTCGCGGACTGCCTGGTCCAGGCCATTGAACGCACGGCGCAGGCCCATCGTCATACGTGTGACCTTTCTCACCCACGCACCCCACAGGCCACGGCCGTCGTCTGCCGTTGGGACGACCGGACCGTCGACCACCTGGTGCTCTGCGACTCCGCGCTGCTGGTCGCCACGGCGGCAACCCGAACTGCTCGACGAGGAGTTGCGCACCGGCCGGGCCGGCCGGGTCCTCGCGCAGCCACTGGGCGAGCAGCCCCACCGGCAGTGAGGGCAGCACGCCGCCCGGCAGCTCCAGGAGCGCGGCGGAGCCCCGCCCGTCGGCGACCATGCCCAGCTCCGGGCCGTTGCGGTCGGCCACCGCCACCACGTCCAGGGCGGGCAGCAACCGGTGCACCAGGCCCAGATCCTCGCGCCCGGGCACCTCGCCGGCGGCCGTGGGACGGTGGCCGGTGGCGCGCGCAGCCGGACCGTCCGCGCCGCCGCGGTGCAGCCGGTGCAGCCGGTGCAGCCGGGGCAGCCGGTGCGCCAAGGACTCGTCCAGCCATCGGCCGTTCCGGCGCGCCAGAACCGGCAGCAGGGCCAACGCTCCGGCGCCCGCCAGCGCCCAGCCCGCCGGGTTCGCGAGCGCGACACCGGCGGCCGTCACACCGACGGCGCCCTGCGCCGCCACCAGGCGGCCGATGCCCGGGCGGCGACGGACGGCGGCGGGCCGCTCCCCCGCGGCGGCCGGCGTCCCCGCTGTCCCCGCTGTCCCCGCCGCACGGCGCTCACTCATCCCCGTCTCCCGTTCCGGCGGCGTCGCCCGCCTGCACACTGCCGTCCGCGCCGATGTCCGCGCTGTCCCCGCCCGCGCCGCTGTCGCCGGTGACGCCGCCGCCACGGTGCTCCCGTGCCGCCGCGTTGGGGTCGAGCACCGGCCCGGTCGGCAGCAGGCCGGCGAAGCTCTTGGGTACCGAGGGCGCCTGCTCCGGGTCGTACCGCAGCCGCTGCACGGCGTCCGGGGAGGCGAACGGGTAGGCGGTGCCGCTGTCGGTGACCAGCGTGTAGGTGCCGCCCGCCGCCGCCGAGGTGGTGGCCCGCACCACCGCGCCGGAGCCCGGCGGCACGTACACCCGGTCCAGCAGCCCCAACCGGTCGCCCGTGCCGGTCGTCACCGGCGTCACCTGCGACGGCTCCGGAATGGTCCGCGGCAGATGGACCGTCGCCTGCCACGGCGCGTCACCGGGCTCCGCGCCCGGCAGCGTCGAGACGCACACCGGCTGGTTGCGGGCGGGCGCCTCCGCCCGCGGCCGCGCGTCGGGCCACGCCCGGTCGCCCGGTGCGGGCTCCTCGCTGCGCGGCGCGCGGGCGGCGTCCGCCGCCGTCAGGACGTGGTCGGTACCGGCGCCCGGCAGCAGCAGGGTGTGGACCAGTTCGGAGACCGGAACCAGCCCGTCGGGACGGACCGCGTAGAACTGCGGCGCTCCGCCGGACGCCGTGTGGGCGAGGTCCCCGACCCGCGCGTCGAGCGGCAGGGCGGCGGTCGGTGCGGAGCCCGCGCCGGCCGGCTCCTCGGGCACGGTCAGCTCCGGGCCCTCCGGGAGGGTCGCGATGATCTCGGTGGGGAGCTCCACCGGCTGCGTGCGGCGCAGCTCCAGGATGTCGCGCACATGCTCCGACAGGGCGTACCGGCGCCCCTCCGTCAGCAGCCACAACGTGTCGTCCTCGGCCCGGACCAGCACGGTGGCGCCGTCGCCCTCCCCGTCGGCCGGCGCCACCCCGGGCACCGAGACGTAGAGCGCGGTGTCGGCGGGCGCCCCGCCGCTCTCGCTGGGCACCGAGCACAGCGTCCAGGCGTCGTCGACCAGCGCGTCCCGACCGGGCAGCGCGTCGGGTGCGCCGGGGATGCCGACGGGGAGCCCGCGCGGGGCCGCGTCGAGCACCGACTGCCGGACCTCGGTGACCTGTCCCCCGCCCACCAGCAGTGCGGACGCCAGGTTCAGCGCCGGGTGCACGACCGTGTCGGCGACGACGTAGCGGTCCCCGTCGTCGCCGACGACCACCGCCCCGGCCGAGGGCAGCGCCGGGCCGCGCCCGCCGCCGAGGAAGCCGGCGATGCCGAAACCCGCCATGATCAGGACGCCGACGGCGGCGCCACCGCCCAGCGCCCGGTTGAGCCGGCGCCGGGGATCGTGCTGCGCCTCGTCCGCGCCGCGCAGCAGGCCGGTGACGCGGCGGCGGTGGTCGTAGCCGTAGGCCTCGGCCTGTTCTCGGGTGGTGGCCATCTAGCGGCTCCGGTGGGTCGGGGGCGTGCCGGGCCGGACCGCGACGGCCCGGTTGCGGCCCGCAGGGATGGGTGGCGGAACGTCGGAGCCGTCCAGCCGCTCCAACACGGCGCGGCGGGGTTGCGCCACGGGCGCGGACGGCAGTGTGCAGGCGGGCGACGCCGCCGGAACGGGAGACGGGGATGAGTGAGCGCCGTGCGGCGGGGAC
>NZ_JAAVJD010000262.1 GCF_012033735.1 Streptomyces lonarensis
CGCGGGCGCCGGTCCGCCGGGACGGCGCCGGACCGCCGCCCGCCCCCGGCCGGAGGTCAGACGCGGACCGGGCCGGTCAGGAAGCGGCGCACGGCGTCGGCCTGGTCGAGGACGGCGTGCCCGGCGTGCGGCAGCACGACGACCTCGGCGCGGGGCACCCGCTTGCGGAACCGGCGCGCGGTCTCCAGCGAGTCGAACATCGCGTCGCGCGCGCCGCAGAGCACCAGGCTCGGCATCTCCAGCCGCGTCAGCAGCTCGTCCGCGAAGATGGGCAGCTTCTCCGTACGGGGCTTGAACTCCGACATCACGAAGGAGAGTTCGTCGAGCACCTCGCGGTCGTGGACCGGGTCCAGCCCGGCGACGTCCGCCGCGGAGCGGCGCCTCCCCCACTCGCCGAACGGCCGCAGCATCGCCCAGCGCAGCAGCCAGGCGAACCGGGCGGGTCCCACTCCGCCGGGCGCGAGCAGCGCGAGCCGGGAGACCCGGTCGGGGTGGCGGATCGCGAAGTCCAGGGCGGTCCAGCCGCCGAGCGAGGCGCCGACCAGCGCGGGGGTGTCCAGGCCGAGGCCGTCGAGGACCTCGGTGAGCCAGCGCGCGGGGGCGTCGGAGTCCAGCGCCGGGCGGGCGGGAGTGCTCAGCCCCGGCTCGCCCGGGAGGTCGACGGCGTACGTCCGCAGCTGCCGGTTCCACGCCGGAGCCGCGCCCTGCCAGGTCAGCGCGTTGGAGCAGGCGCCGTGCAGCAGGACCACCGGCGGCGCCTCCTCGGGGCCCGCCGCCAGGACGAAGGTGTCGCCCAGGCTCGTGGGGACGGTGAGCCGTTCCGACGGGACCGGCCAGGCGTCCAGCGCCGAGCGGTACCGGCGGCGGACCTCCTCGCCGCCCGCCTCCGTGCGGTAGATCTCGTTCATGACCCCACTACCCCCTCGATGTACTCCAGCATGCGCGCGGTGTCGGCGAGCCCGCCCACCACGATGACCTTCATCCGGCCGCGGGCCGGGTCGTGCACGGTCTCGACCCGCACCCGCTCCTCGCCGGGCAGCCGGCTGCGGGCCGCGGCGGTGAGCAGGGTCGAGAGCCGGTCGGCCAGCTCCCGGTCCACACCGTCGAGTTCGACGATGCTGGAGACGTCGGCGTGCGCGCGGTGCGCCTCAGCGGCGTCGGACTCCGGATCGATCTCCGGAACGGGTCGCCCGGTGAACCGCTCCAGGTCGCCCTGGGTGACGCGGTACTGCTTGCCGATCCGGACCGCCGGGAGCCGGCCGTCGCGGACGTAGTTCCGCACGGTGCGGACGTGCAGGCCGAGGTGGTCGGCCACCGCCTGGACCGAGAACAGACGCTCACTCACCCGACTACTTTAAACGCACCTACCGTCGGAGCGCAACGGGGTAGTTTGCGGAAAACAGGGTGCGATGCGACCTGGTCGCCGACAGCACGCAGCCGCCGCACGCGGTGACGGCGCGCGGCGGCGGGAAAGCGGCGGCGGAAAGGATCAGGCAGAGAGCCAGAGGACCAGGACGGCGACGGCACCGAGCGCGGCCGGGGCGATCAGTTCGTAGGCCCAGGTGACCGTCACCGGCCCCTCGGACTCCGCGCGCTCCCGGTTCTGCTGCGCCATCTCCTTCAGCTCACTGACGGCGGCGTCGGACGGCGCCGAACGCGGCCCGGTGTCGGTGGTGTTGGCGGTGCCGATACCGAAGGCGCCCTTCGGCTGCTCACCTGCGGCGAGCCGCTGGTTGTGCCGGTTGGCGCGGGAGCGCGCCCGCAGCGAGACGGGGATCGACCACAGCTGGTACTTCACGCCCTCGGCGACCAGCTCACAGGAGTAGCCGGCCCGCACGGTCTCCACGCGGGACCACGGCACCACGACGGTGCGGAACGGGTTGCGGATGCGGACGCCCGCCCGGTTGGCGAAGACCGCGGGCCGCAGCGAGAAGGCGACGATCAGCGGGGCCACCATGCACACCACCGCCAGCGCGATGAAGGGCGACCGCCCCGAGCCGCGCACCAGCGCGTCCCCGCCGAGCCAGGCGATGAGGGCGAGGAGCAGCGCCCCTCCCACGATCGCGCCGCTCGATCGGTAGACGCGGTCGGAGTAGCTGTCCGGCTCACTGGTCATGCGCACGATTGTGCCCGACGCCCCGGGGCGTCGGCCTGCCGGTCCTGCCGCGGGGCGCGCCGCGCGGCGCCCGGTCGGTGCCCGGGGAGGGGATGACAGTCGGCTACGCGCGTAGATATGCTCCCCTGGTGACCATGCCACCCTCTGCTGCTCCCGCTCTGGCGGACGTGACCGCCTCCGACGCGGCGTTGCGCCGCTTCCTGCACGGGCTGCCCGGGGTCGACGCGGTGGGGCTCGACGCGCGGGCCGCCGCGCTCGGCACCCGCTCGATCAAGACCACGGCCAAGGCGTACGCGATCGACCTGGCGATCTCCATGATCGACCTGACCACCCTGGAGGGCGCCGACACCGCCGGGAAGGTTCGCTCGCTGTGCGCCAAGGGACGCAACCCGGACCCCTCCGACCGCACCGCACCCAGCCCCGCCGCCGTCTGCGTCTACCCGGACATGGTCCCGGTGGCCCGCGAGGCGCTCGCCGGGTCGGGTGTGCTGGTCGCCTCGGTCGCGACGGCCTTCCCCGCCGGCCGCGCACCGCTGGAGGTCAAGCTGGCCGACGTGCGGGCCGCCGTCGCCGCCGGCGCCGACGAGATCGACATGGTGATCGACCGGGGGGCGTTCCTCTCCGGCCGGTACCTGAAGGTCTTCGAGGAGATCGCCGCCGTCCGGGAGAACTGCGCCCGCGTCAGCGGCGGCGCCGCCCGGCTGAAGGTGATCTTCGAGAACGGCGAGCTGGCCACCTACGACAACGTGCGGCGCGCCTCCTGGCTGGCGATGCTCGCGGGGGCGGACTTCATCAAGACCTCCACCGGCAAGGTCGCCGTCAACGCCACCCCGTCCAACACCCTGGTGATGCTGGAGGCGGTCCGCGACTTCCGCGACGCCACCGGGCACCAGGTCGGGGTCAAGCCCGCCGGCGGCATCCGCACCACCAAGGACGCCGTGAAGTACCTGGTGATGGTGAACGAGACCCTGGGCGACGACTGGCTGAGCCCGCACTGGTTCCGGTTCGGCGCCTCCGGCCTGCTGAACGACCTGCTGATGCAGCGCCAGAAGCTCTCCTCCGGACGCTACTCCGGCCCCGACTACGTGACGGTGGACTGACCCTGCCATGACCAACGACGCCACCCACCCCAGCGGCTCCCCCGCCGCCCCCGCCGGGCTGTTCAGCTACGCGCCGGCGCCCGAGTCCCGCGCCGTCGTCGACATCGCGCCCTCCTACGGCCTGTTCGTCGACGGCGAGTTCCGCGAGGCGGCGGACGGCGGCGTGATGACCACGCTCTCCCCCGCCACCGAGGAGAAGCTGTCGGAGGTCGCCCACGCGGGCGAGGCCGACGTGGACGCCGCGGTGCGCGCCGCCCGCACCGCCTTCACCGGCTGGTCGGCGCTGCCCGGCGCCGAGCGCGCCAAGTACCTCTTCCGCATCGCGCGGATCATCCAGGAGCGCTCGCGTGAGCTGGCCGTGCTGGAGACCCTCGACAACGGCAAGCCGATCAAGGAGAGCCGCGACGCGGACCTCCCGCTCGTCGCCGCGCACTTCTTCTACTACGCGGGCTGGGCCGACAAGCTGGAGCACGCCGGCTTCGGGCCCGCGCCGCGCCCGGTGGGCGTGGCGGCGCAGGTCATCCCGTGGAACTTCCCGCTGCTGATGCTGGCCTGGAAGGTCGCTCCGGCGCTGGCCTGCGGCAACACCGTGGTGCTCAAGCCCGCGGAGACCACGCCGCTCTCCGCGCTGTTCTTCGCCGACATCTGCCGCCAGGCCGGGCTCCCGCGCGGCGTGGTCAACATCCTCACCGGCGACGGCGCGACGGGAGCCGCGCTGGTGGGCCACGGCGGCGTGGACAAGGTCGCGTTCACCGGCTCGACCGCCGTGGGCAAGGAGATCGCCCGCACGGTCGCGGGGACCGGCAAGCGGCTGACCCTGGAGCTCGGCGGCAAGGGCGCCAACATCGTCTTCGACGACGCCCCCCTGGACCAGGCCGTCGAGGGCATCGTCAACGGCGTCTTCTTCAACCAGGGCCAGGTGTGCTGCGCCGGTTCCCGGCTGCTGGTGCAGGAGTCCGTCCACGACGAGCTGCTGACGGCGTTGCAGCGGCGGCTGCGCACCCTCCGCGTCGGTGACCCGCTCGACAAGAACACCGACGTCGGTGCCATCAACTCGGCGGAGCAGCTGGCGCGCATCACCGAACTCGCCGACTCCGGCGAGGCGGAGGGCGCGCAGCGCTGGACGGCGCCGTGCGACCTGCCCTCGCAGGGCTACTGGTTCGCCCCGACGCTGTTCCTCGGGGTCAGCCAGGCGCACCGGGTGGCGCGGGAGGAGATCTTCGGCCCGGTCCTGTCGGTCCTGACCTTCCGCACCCCCGAGGAGGCGGTGGCCAAAGCCAACAACACGCCCTACGGGCTCTCCGCGGGGGTGTGGACGGAGAAGGGCTCCCGCATCCTCGCCGTCTCCCAGCGGCTGCGCGCGGGGGTCGTCTGGGCCAACACGTTCAACAAGTTCGATCCGACCTCGCCCTTCGGCGGGTACCGGGAGTCGGGCTTCGGCCGCGAGGGCGGCCGTCACGGGCTGGAGGCCTACCTTGAGCACTGACCGGCTGAACGTGCTGAAGACGTACAAGCTCTACGTGGGTGGCAAGTTCCCGCGTTCCGAGAGCGGACGGGTGTACGAGGTGACCGACAGCAAGGGCAACTGGCTCGCCAACGCGCCGCGGTCGTCCCGCAAGGACGCCCGTGACGCGGTGGTCGCCGCCCGCAAGGCCTTCGGCGGCTGGTCCGGCGCGACGGCCTACAACCGCGGCCAGGTGCTCTACCGCGTCGCGGAGATGCTGGAGGGCCGGCGCGACCAGTTCACCGCCGAGGTGGCGGCGGCGGAGGGGCTCTCCCGCGCCAAGGCCGCCGCCCAGGTGGACGCCGCGGTCGACCGCTGGGTCTGGTACGCGGGCTGGTCGGACAAGGTCGCGCAGGTCGTGGGCGGGGCCAACCCCGTGGCCGGGCCGTACTTCAACCTCTCCACGCCCGAACCGACCGGCGTCGTCGCGGTGATCGCCCCGGCCGGCTCCTCGCTGCTCGGGCTGGTCTCCGTGGTGGCACCGGTGATCGTCACCGGCAACACCGCCGTGGTGGTGGCGGACGAGTCCGCCCCGCTGCCCGCGCTCTCCCTGGCGGAGGTGCTCGCCACCTCGGACGTGCCGGGCGGCGTCGTCAACGTGCTCTCCGGCTCCGCCGCCGAGCTGGGTGCCCCGCTCGCCGCCCACCAGGACGTCAACGCCGTCGACCTGGCCGGTACGGCCGGGGACACCGGCCTGGCCACCGAGCTGGAGGTGGCCGCGGCCGACAACCTCAAGCGCGTGCTGCGCCCCGCCCCGACGGCCGACTGGTCGGCGGCGCCGGGCACCGGCCGGATGCTGGCCTTCCTGGAGACCAAGACGGTCTGGCACCCCACCGGCGGCCTCGGCGCCGCGGGGTCGTCGTACTGAAGTCGCCGCACTGAGGCGCCGTACCGAGACGGCGCCCGGACGCACGACGGCGCCCCGCCCCGGGTCGAGGACCCGGGGTGGGGCGCCGTCGCCTCTCGGGCGCGACCGCCGGGTGCTCAGCGGCCGAGCAGCCCGCCGAGCGCTCCGGCGACCTCGGAGAGCGAGGCCCCGCCGGCGAGCGGGCCCGTGACGAGGTCCGTCCCCACCGGCTGGAAGTCCGCGACCTGGGTCCGCACCGTGTTGCTCAGCGGGTCGACCCCGGTGTCGGCCATCGGGTAGAGCTTCACGTCCGCGACGGGGGCGACCACGTACTCCACCGTCTCCACCGGGTCGACGCCGCCCAGGAGCTGCGGCGCGGCCTGGGCGGTCCCGGCCGAGGCGACGGCGGCGCTGCCGGCGACACCGAGCGCGACCGCCAGGCGTCGCGCGCCCATCGCCTTGGGCCGCGCATGGCGGGCGTGACGGGCATGACGGGCGGGAGAGGGCATGTGGGCACCTGCCGGACGCATCGGGTGAAAAGGCCGTCTCGCAGGGTAGCCGAATGTGCGGATACCGCGACGCTCCCCCCGGGTGGCTTCACCCGTTCGGTTGATACGGGACAATGGGTGCCCGTGACCTCCAGCGCTCCCGCCCGCGTGATCCTGCTGACCGGCCCCTCCGGCTCGGGCAAGTCCCGGCTCGCGGCCCGCACCGGCCTGCCCGTCGTCCGGCTGGACGACTTCTACAAGGACGGCGACGACCCCTCGCTGCCCGCGCTCCCCTCGGGCGCCGGCACCGACTGGGACTCGCCCGCGTCGTGGAACGGCGACCGCGCCGTGCTGGCGCTGCGCGAGTTGTGCGAACGCGGGACCGCTGAGCTGCCCGAGTACTCCATCGCCCGCAGCGCCCGCACCGGGAGCCACCCGCTCACGCTCGACGGCGCACCGCTGGTCGTGGCCGAGGGCATCTTCGCGGCCGAGATCGGCGCGGCCTGCGCCGAACTGGGGCTGCTCGCCGACTCGATCTGCCTGGCCGACCGGCCGACGACGCACTTCCGCCGCCGGCTGGCACGGGACGTGCGCGAGAGCCGCAAGCCGCTGCCGTTCCTGCTGCGGCGGGGATGGGCGCTGCTGCGCGCCGAACGGTCCATCGTGGCGCACAACGCGGCGCTCGGCGCGCACTGCTGCGACCAGCGGGCGGCGCTGCGGCGCATCGGGGACCTGGCCGCCGCGGACCGCACCGCGC
>NZ_JAAVJD010000263.1 GCF_012033735.1 Streptomyces lonarensis
GCGTGGTGTCACGCCGGGCGGCGGCGCCGGTCCGCGCGGTGCGGCGGGGGGTCCACACCGCGCGGGGCCGGGGGTCGGCCGGTGCCGGCTCAGCCGAGGTAGGCGAGCAGGTCCGGCACGGGGCCGGGGCCGAGGGTGGTGCTGTGCGCGGGCATGCCGTGGCCGCCGGCGGCGGACCACACCTGGTTCCAGGTGGGGGCCGGGAGGACCAGGCCGGTACGGCCGGGCGGGGGGCGGCCGGCGCTGTGCGCGACGTCGGGTTCGATGCCCTGGTCGCGGCAGAGCGCCGGGATGAGGACGTGGTCGCAGACGGCGGTGTCCAGCTCGGCCCACTCCGAGGGCAGCCAGCGCAGGCGACGCGCCAGCAGCACCGGTGAGACCGCGGAGATCTCCCAGGTCAGTCCCTGGCCGGTGAGGAGGAAGCTACCGCGTTGCGGGGGTTGGAGGGCGGCGCTGCGCGGCCGGAGGCGGACGCGGGCGATCCGTTCCGCGGTCGCCGCCGCGCGGCGCGGGTCGAGCCCGGCGACGACGCGGTGCGTGGCGTCCAGCCGCAGCGGGTGGCGGCCGTGGTCGACGACCATGGCCGGAAGGCGGCCGGTGGTGGGACCGGGCCGGGCCCGGTAGAGCCGCCGGGCGGCTTCCAGCCGGTGGTGGCCGTCGGCGAGCAGGACGGGGCCCAGCGGCGGGGCGAGCGTGGCCCAGCGGGGGTCGCACGCCCACAGCCGCAGCTCGCCCTCGTCAGGGGTGGCGAGGTGGAGGTCGGGCGGCCGGGTGGTCGCGTCGGTGACGCACTCGGTGAGCCCGCCGAGGTCGGGGGCGGCGAGCAGCAGGGGGTCGCGGATGCCGCCGCGGTCCCGGAGGGTGCGCATGTGGGCGGCGACGACCCGGTCGTCGACCTGGGTGTGGCGCAGCACGTGACCGCTGTCGGGGCCCCGCACGTCGAGCGAGCCGACGACGCCGCGCTGGCAGACGTTGCCCCATTCGTCGCGGCGTTCGACCACGTACGACGGGGTGAGGAGATCGGGGCGGGGGCGTGGGGTGCTCGGCAGGGCCGGTGGGGACAGCAGGTCAGACGGCACTGAGCTCCTCTTCTTTCGAGGAGGGGGCGGCTGCCGGTGGGGTGGGGGCGGGGGGGGGGGGGGGGGGGGGGGGGGGGGGGGGGGGGGGGGGGGGGGGGGGTGGAACCGGCCGCGGTGATGACGCCATGTCCGGCGACCCGGCTGGTGGCCTCCGGGGCATGACTGCCGAGGGGCGCGTCCAGTTCCACCGAGACCACGCCCGGTACGGCACGGGCGTCGGCCGCCCGTTCCGTGTCGTGCAGGGTCTGGAGGGTCAGGGGGAGCAGCCGGGCTGCGGCGTGCTCCTTCCTGGTCCGCTGCTCGGGCTCCGCGAGCCCGAGGGTGGCGGCGATCGCCAGCTGGTAGCGGTCGACGCCGGTGGCGAGGGCGAGCAGGCCGCTGATGCGGTCCCCGCCGGGGTGGGCGTGGGACTCGATCAGCGCCGGGCCGCGCCGGGTGAGGACGACTTCGGTGTGGGAGGGACCCACGCGGTGGCCGGCCGCGCTGAGGGTCGCCTGCACCAGCTGCTCGACGCCCTTGAGGGTCTTTCGTCCGAGGTCGGCGGGGAGCTCGTACCCGATGTCGCCGCACTCCGGTGCGCCGGTGGTGTGGCGGCGTGCCACGGCGAGCACGGTGTGGCGCCCGCGGACGGAGTGCGCCTCGACGCAGTACTCGGGGCCGTCGAGGTACTCCTCGATGATGAACGCGGGCTCTGGTGCCAACCGCCGGGCCAGGTCACGTGCGTCGGCGGTGTGCCGCAGCTCGTGTACGTCCTGGCCGCCCGAGCCGGTGCGGGGCTTGACCACACAGGGGAAGCCGACTCGTTCGGCAGCCGGCACCAGAGCCGCGGCCCGGTCACACCGCTCGAACCGCACGGGGGTTGCGGAGAGCCGGTTGACCCGATCGCGGAGCGCCGCCTTGTCGGTGAGGTACGCGACAGCCGCGTGGGGGTTGCCCGGGAGGCCGAGGGCCTCGTTGGCACGGGCAGCGGCGAGGGCGCTGTGCTCCCCGAACCCGAACACGGCGGCACGCGGCTTGCCGGAACGGGGCGGGGAGTCCGCGAAGTGGCTGAGGACGCCGAGGAGGTGGGGGTGGTCCGTCCAGTCGACCGCGAGGGTCTCGTCGGCCGAGAGCGCGGCCTCCCGGACGGACTGCTCACTCAGGTCCGCCGCGAGTACCAGGCTGCGCACACCCAGCACCCGTGCCGCGCGAACGGCGGCGGGTGAGGGGCTCAGCAGGACCGCGGTCCGTTGCCGGTGGGTCATGGGACCACCTCCTGACTGGTTCCGCGCAGGCTGGTGCAGGCGTTCGGGCGTGGCGAGGGCGGCCGGGGCGCGTGGGGGGTCGCTCCCGGTCGCGGCGGGAACTACTCCCAGTAGTTGGCGGGCTGCAGCGTGGCGGAGGCGACGCCGTCGCCCTCCCAGTAGTTGGCCGCGCTGGCAGTGCCGGCGAGTGCGAGCACGGCGAACAGCGCCGCGGTCGCGCTGATGGCTATCTTCTTCACGGTTACTCCCGCATCCACATGAGTTGTCAGGCTTGAACCCTGCTGGAACCGATGCTCACCGAAACCACCAGGTGTAGTCGAGGGAGTTGCCCTGGCGTCATACTGCCTGGCAGGTTGACGCCAGCAGCCGGTGCTCTCGCGCAAGGACGTAATGTGCAGGAATCAGACGAAATCGACTCGGTGGCGACCCAGGTCTACCGGGGACGCGTGATCCACCCCACCGATTCCGTGGAGCATCTCGCCAAGCGTCTGGGGATCGGGCCGTCGCAGGTCACCGAGGCGGAGGGCAAGCTCGCCGCCCTGGGACTGATCCGCAGCTCCCCCGGCGGCGGCTGGGTGGCGATCAGCCCGGAGAGCGCCGCGGACGAGCTGCTGGGCCCCGCCGAACAGGACATCCTGCGCAAGCGCATCGCCATGGCGGCGACCCGGGCCCGGCTCCACGCGCTGACCGGCGACTACCTGGAGGCCCGCTCGATGCGGTCCACCCGGAGCAACATCGAGATCATCCAGGGGCTGCACAACGTGCTGGCGGTCATCGACGACCTGGCGCGGACCGCCACCAAGTCGATCGACGTGTTCATACCCGGCACCCTCTCCGAGACGGGCATCCGCTCGGCGGAGCGGCTGGACCTGGAGACCCTGGCCCGCGGCGTGATGCTGCGGACCATGCTCCAGCACAGCGCGCGCAAGAAGCCCGGCGCCGCGCAGTACGCGGCGACCATCACGGCGGCCGGGGCACAGGTGCGCTCGATCACCTCGCTGCCGGCCCGGCTGCTGATCTACGACCGCAACTGCGCGGTGCTGCCGCTGGACCCCGAGGTGACGGGCCGGGGCGTGGCGCTGGTCCGGGACCCGGCGGTGCTGAGTTTCGTCCAGCGGCTGTTCGACCACTACTGGGCGCGCGCGCTGGTCTTCAGCGAGGCGGAGCCCGACTCCGGACCGGCGCCAACCGGTGTGGACCGCGAGGTGCTGCTGCTCATGGCCTCGGGGAAGAAGAACGAGACCATCGCCCACCAGCTCGGGATGTCCGTCCGCTCCGTCAGCCGTATCGTTTCAGCACTGCTGGAGCGGCTGGACGCGGACAGCCGTTTCCAGGCCGGCGTCCGGGCGGCGCAGAACGGCTGGCTGTCGTAACAACCATGCACGCGCACGCCATCGCACCGCCCCGGCGGCCCCGCACCGCCACCCGATCCGCCACCGCCCCCCGCGCCGCCGCGGGGACGGCGCTGCCCCCTGCCCGGTGGCGGACATGACCCACCCCAGCGGTCTGTCGACCGCGGCCGTCACCATCTACCGGCTCCGCGTGGCCAACGCCACCGCGGGCCCCGACGAACTGGCCGCCCGCACCGGGCTGCCCCGCGAGGAGGTCGCCGACGCGGAACGCGAACTGGCCGAGCTCGGCCTGCTCCGCCCCTCGCCCGCCGGCGGGCTGGTCGCCGTCGGCCCCGACACCGCCACCGAGGAGTTGGTGGCCGCCGGCGACCACGACATCCTCCAGGCGCAGGTGGCGCTGGGCGCGACCCGCGCCAAGATGCAGGCCCTCTCCGGCCACTACCTGGAGGCGCGCTCGCTGCGCTCCGAGCGCGGCGACATCGAGACGGTGGTCGGGCTGGAGAACATCCGCGCCGTCATCGACGACCTCTCCCGGACCGTGACCGGCTCGGTGGACACGCTGGCCCCCGGCGGGGCGCAGCCGGAGCAGGCCACCGCCGCGGCGCTCCCCAGCGACCTCCGCGTGCTGGGCCGCGGCTGCCGGCTCCGCATCCTCTTCCAGTACGGGGCGCGGCGGCACCAGCCGACGCGGCACTACGTCTCCAGCATCACCGCCGCCGGGGCGCAGGCCCGCTGCCTGGGCCACCTCCCCACGCGGATGATCCTCTACGGGGAGGACTGCGCCGTACTGCCGGTGGACCACGAGAACACCGGTGACGGCGTGATCGTCGTCCGCGACGCGCACGTGCTGTCCTTCCTGCGGCGGCTCTACGAGTACTACTGGTCCCGCGCGACCGACTTCCTCCAGGAGGAGGGCGACTCACCGCTCGGCCTCAGCCCCGTGGAGAGCGAGATCCTCGCGCAGTTGGCGGCCGGGCGCACCAACCCGGTGATCAGCGCGGACCTCGGCGTCTCGGAGCGGACGGTGGCACGGATCGTCGCGGCGCTGATGGACCGGCTGGGGGCGGGCAGCCGTTTCGAGGCGGGGGTGCGGGCGGTGCAGCTCGGCTGGGTGAGCTGAGAGCCGGCGGCGGCCGTCCGGGCGCAGGTTCGTGGTACCGGCAACCGGTCGCTACCCTCACTGCATGTCCGAGACGTCCGACGGGGAGCCGATCACCGAGGAGACCGTGCGGGTGTACCGGCTCCGGGTCGTCCACCCGGCCGCGCCGGACGAGCAGTTCGCGGTGCTCGCGGAGCTGCCCCCCGGACGGGTCGCCGCCGCGCAGCGCGAACTGGCGGAGCTGGGGCTGCTGCTGCGCTCCCCCGACGGCTGGACCGCGCTGCCGCCCGGCCGCGCCGCGGAGCAGCTGCTGGCCCGCGCGGAGGTGGACATCGCACGCCGCAACCTCGCCCTCGCCACCACCCGAGCCCGGCTGCACGGCCTGGACGGCCCCTTCCGGGACGCCCTCGGCCTCCGCTCCGGCGCGAAGGGCGTCGAGCACGTGGCGGGTGCGGCGGCCGTCCGCGCCCAGGTGGCGGGGCTGGCGCACGGCGCCCGCCGCTCGGTACGCGCCCAGGTGGACGCCGGGGCGGCGGTCGCGGACGCCGCGTCCCATCCGCTGCTGCTGGACCGGGAGTTGCTCGGCAGGGGCGTGCGGGTCCGGTACCTCTGCGCCGACGTGCACCGGGGGGCGCCGGAGTTCCGCGACCACGTGGCCGAGGTGTGCGAGCTGGGCGGCGAGGTGCGGACGGTCTCCGCCGTGCCGTCCCGGCTCCTGGTGTACGACGACGCGCACGCGGTGCTGCCGGCCGACCCGGACCGGCCCGAGCGCGGCTCCGTCGGGGTCCGGGAGCCGGCGCTGGTCGGCTTCCTCAGTGCGCTCTTCGAGCACCTCTGGGCCCGCGCGGTGCCGTTCCTGGAGAACGAGAGCGCCTGCGTGGCACCGCCGGAGGGCACGGAGCTGCGGGTGCTGCGGGGGATCGCGGCCGGGCGGACCAACGAGGCCCTCGCCCGCGAGCTGGGCGTCTCACCCCGGACCGTGACCCGGATGGTCGCCGGCCTGCTGGAGCGGCTCGGCACCGACAGCCGGTTCCGCGCCGGGGTGCGGGCGGTCGAACTGGGCTGGCTCAGCTGACGGCGGGCCC
Source organism: Streptomyces lonarensis (assembly GCF_012033735.1). Lineage (GTDB taxonomy): Bacteria > Actinomycetota > Actinomycetes > Streptomycetales > Streptomycetaceae > Streptomyces > Streptomyces lonarensis. The sequence goes on from NZ_JAAVJD010000263.1 coordinate 5,860, forward strand.
GGCCCGTCCCTGTGCGTCGGCCGCGCCGCGGCAGCCGGCGGCCCTCGCGGGCGGACGAGAGAGCGGCGCGGGGAGTGAGCAGCACGGCGAGAGAGCAGCTCGGGAGGAAGCGGCGACGGAGCGGGGGTGTGTCCCGGCGCGGGGCGGGGGCGGCGACTCCACTCGCCGTCCGCGTCCCGGGCACCCGGGTGCGGCTGGGTCCGCACCCGGGCACCCGCAGGCCCGCGGGGACCGCGCCTGACTGCGGTCCGGTTCCGCGGGAGCCGGTGACACACCCCCGCGGCGCACCTCCGGACAGGCCGGGCGGTGCGACGGCGGCGCGGCGGCCGGGGGCCGACCACCTCGCCGGGATTCAAGGGTCGCGCCGGCCCTCCCGGGGCGTTGGCGACCTGTCCTTCTCCGCGGTGCGACGGCCCGGCGCGGCCGGCCGGGAGCCCGCCGCGCGATGCCCTCGCACCGGTCGACTGTAGGCACCACGGGATGCGTCCGTACAGGTGCGACGGGTGACGCGTTACCGCATGGCGTGGTCACGCCAACCACGGCGGTCGGCCCACCGCGGTGTGCGCCGCAGCGCGGTACCCGGGCGCGGAGCGGCCGTGTGAGCGCCCCTCGTCCGGGGGCCAGCGGGCAGAGCGGGCACGGCGGCGCCACGAGGCGGCGAGCGACCGGCGACCGGGCGCGGGCTCCCGCGGACGCGCGGCACGCCCTCACGCGGACGGAACCGCCC
>NZ_JAAVJD010000264.1 GCF_012033735.1 Streptomyces lonarensis
TGCCGGACCGGACCGGCACGCCCCGGCGGGACGCTCGGGCTGCCACTTCGCCCGGGCAGGCGGTGCGCCCGGGCGGCCGGGCCGGTCAGGCGGGCGGCGCGGCGATCCGCAGGGAGCGCAGCCGGTTGAGCGCGGCGGCGACCTCGTGGCGGCGCGGGACCGCGAAGTCCTCGTCACGGACGGCGAGCAGCGTCGCGGTGGTGAGGCCGTCGTGCTCCTCCAGGCGGTCCAGCGCCTCGGCCAGCGTGCGGTGGCCGTCGAGGTGGCCGCCGCGCAGCAACTCCTGGAGGGCGAGCCCGACGCCGGCCACCTGGCGGCTGTCCGCGAGCTGGGCGACCGCCCGCAGGTCGATGTCGTCCTCGCCGTAGCTGAGGGTGTCCGCGCCCCGGGCGCGCACCTTCGGCCTGCCGCGCACCGCGGGGTCCAGGGAGTCGGGGACGGGCACCCGGTGGGTGACCGCGGGAAACCGGTCGGCCTCGGTGGTGCGGCCGGTCGGGACGTCCGCCACCAGCCGGCGGGCGCGGGTGGTGACGTCGGCGGGCCGGTAGGCGTCCATCAGCAGCACCCGGTCGGCGACCTCCATGTAGTCGCCCGACCCGCCCATCACCAGCACCGTGGAGACGCCGTGGTCGCGATGGAGGGAGCCGACGAGGTCCACGAAGGGGGTGAGCGGCTCGCGGTCGGCGGCGACCAGTGCCTGCATCCGGGCGTCGCGGATCATCAGGTTGGTCGCAGCGGTGTCCTCGTCGATCAGCAGGACCCGGGCGCCGGTCTCCACGGCCTCGCACAGCGACGCCGCCTGCGAGGTGGAGCCGGAGGCGTTGTCGGTGGAGAAGTCGGTGGTGTCCGCGCCGGTGGGCAGGTTGTCGACGAAGGCGTGGACGTCCACCCGCGCCACGCGACGGCCGTCCTCCGCCCGCACCTTGACGGTGTCGGCGCGTGCGACGACCAACTCCCGCCCGTCGCCGGGCACGTGGTCCCAGATGCCGGACTCCAGCGCCCGCAGCAGCGTGGACTTGCCGTGGAACCCGCCGCCGACGACGAGGGTGACGCCCTCGGGGACGCCCATGCCGCTGACCTCGCCGGCGTGCGGCAGCCGCACGGTGGTGCGCAGTTCGGGCGGCGAGGCGAACGGCACCACCTCCGGCCCCGAGGCAGGCCGGTCGCTGACCCCGCTCCGGCGCGGCAGCACGGCGCCGTCCGCGACGAAGGCGACGAGCCCGAGTTCCTCCAACATGGCCCGCAGGGCCACGGAGTCCTCGACACACGCCGCATGCCGCCGCAGCTCGTCCGGGTCCAGCGCCGGGCCGGTCAGCCGCGCCAGCAGCGCGGGCAGCTGGTCGCAAAGCAGCCGCCGGGCCGCGGGGCCGTCGATCCGGCGGCCGCGTCCGGGCAGTGGGGCGCCCATCCGGAGGGTGACGGCGCCGTCGGGGTCGACCACACATGAGGAGCGGTCCAGCACTTCCTGGCCGCCGCCGTCCACCCGCAGCGGGCCGTCCCCGGCCGCCCGGGCCGCCGTCGCGGCGAGGTGGGCGGCCACGGCGCGGCGGCGGTCGGCGGTCGTCAGCAGCTCGGCCGGTAGCGCGGCGGTCTCCGGTGCCAGCCGTACCGCGAGCCGCGCGGGCGGCGCGAACGGGTCCGCCTGGCCGCGGACGAGCCGGAGCAGCCCACCGCCGTCCAGCTGCCAGAGGCCGGTGAGCCGCTTGTACTGGCCGTAGGGCGCGCCGTCCAAGCCGCGCAGCACGTCGTCGAGGTCCTGCCGTACCCGCACCGGTTGACTCCTTCTCCTCGCAGGGTCGGGTGCCCCAGGGTGCCTCACCATCGCGCTGCGGCGGAGCGGCGGGGCGGCACCGCCGCCCGCCACAGAAAATCTATTGCGGCCGTCGTAGACATTGTGGTGTGGCCGTGATTAAGCTTCTGCCGTATTCGCGATCGAGAAGGCCCGGCAGGGACGGAACTGCCGGGAGCGCAGGACCCGCAGTCGCAGAGCGGCGCGGTGGTGGAGTCTCGAAGCCGGAGCAGTGCGGAGCGGGCGACGGGGCTGACCACCGGGCCGGGCGGCCCGAGGTGTCAGGGGCCGCCGTCAGCAGTACCGGCAGCACGGCTCGGAGCGGTTTCCCGGTGAAGGCGTACGACTGCGGACGCGCGCACCGGGCACGCAGCGCAGACCCGCGCGGCGAGCCGGACAGACGAACCAGAGGGAAAGAACGGAGGAGCAGGCGCCCCATCAGGATCGCCCGGACGGATGTACCGAGTCCGGGTACCGCAGGACATCCGATAGTGAGGTGGTCTCCGGTCGAGCAACCGCGATCCCCGCGCATCCGACGCTGCACAGGTCGGTTCCGCGGAAACACAGGGCCGACGCCCGGACAGGGTCGGCAGATGGTGTAGCAGTTCCTTCGGGGCCCGGGTGCACAGCACCCGGGCCCCTCCAGCGCGTTCCCGGCGAATCCGGCGTGCTTTCCAGATCCGCAGATCCACAGAGAGGTGTCATGACGGCGAACGACTCCAACGGGCGTCTCGACGACGACGACTACCCCGCCTACACGATGGGCCGGGCGGCGGAGATAGTCGGCACCACCCAGGGGTTCCTGCGGGCGATCGGCGAGGCCCGCCTGATCACTCCGCTGCGCTCCGCGGGTGGTCACCGCCGCTACTCGCGCTACCAGCTGCGCATCGCCGCCCGGGCTCGGGAACTGGTCGACCAGGGAACCCCGATCGAGGCCGCCTGCCGCATCATCGTCCTTGAGGACCAGCTGGAGGAGGCCCTGCGCATCAACGCCCGCCACGAGGCCGGCGCCGGCCCTCCGGAAGTGAACCGGTAGCCACCGGCCCGGCCGGCGCCCGGCCGGGGTCTCCCCCGGCCGCCCCACCCCGCTCGGCCACCGCCCGCCTCCGCGGCGAGCCCGCGGGCGGGCGGGACTCGCGGCCCGGGGCGCGTGCGCGCCCGCGGCGCAGGGTGGGGAGAGCGGGCCGGTCAGCCCGCGGCGAGGCGCCCGTCGATGGCGGCAATGGTCTGCGCGGTGTCCCGGAAGTGCACGGTGTGGAAGCCGAGCGCGCTGGCGGCCTCGACACAGGCGGCGTTGTCGTCCACGAAGACGGTCTCCTCCGGGGAGACACCCAGCCGCTCGCAGCTGAGGCGGTAGATCCGGGGGTCCGGCTTGGCCATGCCGACCTCGTGGGAGTAGACGAGGTCGTCCACGAGCTGCTCGAAGCCGTAGCGGCTCTGCTCCCGCTCGCGGCAGCCGACGAAGCTGTTGCTGAGGATGCCGGTGCGGTAACGGGGCCGCAACCCGCGTGCGTAGCTGCACAGTTCGGTATTGAGTGTGCCGAGGTACTCGGTCCAGACGTCGCTCATCAGCGAGGCGACGATGACCTGGTCGATACCGAGTCGCTCGCCGAGCGCGCGGTTGACGCCGTCCTCGGTGAGGGTGCCGTCACTGCCTCCGCGCCACACGTCGCCGGCGAGCCGGTTGAGCTCACCGGCGGGCAGGCCGAGGCGCCGCTCCCACTTGTCGGTGACCCCGAGGGACGGGGTGAACTCCAGGACTCCCCCGATGTCGAAGACCACAGCCCGGACCGGGGCGGTGCGCCTGGCCCGCCGTGCATAGCGCCGCATACGTCCCAGGACGCGACGGGGATGCGTGGTGGTTCCCGATGTCCGCCGCCGCCCCCCGGACGGCCCAGCGCGGGGGCGCGCCGGGGCGGGGCGGGGACGGGGCGAGCGCGCCGCGCCGGTCAGTCCGCGAGGCGCTGGAAGCGGCGGACGGCGAGCGGGAGGAAGACCGGGGTGATCAGCAGCTGCCACAGCGACGCCATCAGCAGCGCGTGGGACTCCACCCAGCTCCCACCGTGGGGCACGGGGTTGCCGAAGAGCTCCCGGACGGCGGACGCTGTGGCCGAGACGGGGTTCCACATCGCGATGGTGCCGAGGACGTCCGGCATGAGGTGGGGCGGGGTGAAGACGCTGGAGACCATTCCGAAGGGGAAGGCCACGGCGAAGAGGTTGCTGGCGGTCTCGTTGTTCTTGGCGAACGGCCCGAGGAAGACGCCGACCCAGATGAGCGCGAACCGCAGCCACAACAGCAGGCCGAAAGCTGCCAGCACGGCGAGGGGCCGGCGTCGGTGCGCCGGCCGACGGCGAGCGCGATCAGCGCGATGATCACCAGGTCGAAGGCGGCGTGCACGATGTCCGCCAGCCCCCGGCCGGTGACGACGGCCGACGGGGCCATCGGCATCGAGCGGAACCGGTCGGTGATGCCGCGGTCGCGGTCGACGACCACCGCGACCGCCGTGTTCATGAAACCGAAGGCCATCGTCATGGCGAAGAGGCCGGGCAGCGCGAACTGCTTGAAGTCGATTCCCTCACCCACCTGCATGGCACTGCCGAAGACGAAGACGAACAGCAGCACGGAGACGATGGGGAAGCCCAGCTGCCAGAGCAGCAGGGTGGGTTGGCGCACCAGGTGGGTGAAATCCCGGCGCCCCATGGTGAGGCAGTCGAGCACGGCCCAGCGGACGCGGGCGCGGGGTCCGTCGTCGTCCGGCGCGATCGGCGCGGACGCGAAGGGCCGCGGCGCGGTGGTCGCGGTCGAGGCGGTGGGGGTGGTCGCGGTGGTGGTCATCGGTCCGTCGCCTCCCGGTGGACTGCGCCGGTGGTCGCTGGACGCGGCGCCGTCGGCGACCCGGGCGACGACGGCGCGGGCGACGGGCAGGTCGGCGGGGTCGGCCAGCACGACCTCGACCCGGTCGCCGCCGACGGCGCGCTTGAGGCCGGCGGGGGTGTCCTCGGTGACGTTGCGTCCCCGGTCGACGAGGGCGATCCGGTCGGAGAGCCGGTCGGCCTCGTCGAGGTAGTGGGTGGTGAGGAGGACGGTGGTGCCGCCCGCGGCGAGGGCGCGGACGGCGTCGCGCACCTCCAGTCGGCCGCGGGGGTCGAGGCCGGTGGTCGGCTCGTCGAGGAAGAGGACGTCCGGGGCGAGGATCATGCCGGCCGCCAGGTCGAGCCGGCGGGCATGCCGCCGCTGAAACCGCGGGGGGCGCGGTCGGCGGCCTCGGTGAGGCCGAACGCGTCGAGGAGTTCGTCGGCGCGGCGGCGGGCGGTGCGGGCGTCCAGGTGGAAGAGGCGGCCGAACATCACCAGGTTCTGCCGGGCGGTGAGGACCTCGTCCACGGCGGCGTGCTGCCCGGCCAGGCCGATCCGGCGCCGGGCGCGGCGGGGGTCGGCGACGACGTCGCAGCCGCCGACGCGGGCGGTGCCGCTGTCGGGCCGGGTGAGGGTGGCCGGCACGCGGACGGTGGTGGTCCTGCCGGCACCGTTGGGGCCGAGCAGGCCGAGACCGTACCCCGGCGCACCTGGAGGTCGAGGCCGTCCAGGGCCTGGTTGTCGCCGTGGCGCTTGCGGAGGCCCACGGCCTCCACCACATGGTCGGTCCCCGTCATCGTCCGTCCCTCCACCTCGGCAGCGGGCGCGCCGCGACCCAACCGGGTACGGCGTACTCATTGGACTGCCCATTACTGCGTACGGGGCACCCTGAAGCCAATGCGTGCGGCGTACGCGGTAAAGAACCGATCGAGCGAACCCCCGCCGACCAGCGGTTTCACGCGGCGAGCGCCCCGGCGCGCCCGCCGGGGCGCGGCAGGCGGGACCGGGCGGCGAGCGGTACCGGACGCCTTACACTCGGCAGCACGACGACCAGAGCAGGCGGCGATCATGACGACCGAGCACAGCGGCAGCGGCAACATCAGCCGCTCGATGGAACTGCTCTGGCACGGGAAGGAGCCGGCCGGGCGCGGACCGCGCCCCGGCATGACCCTGCGGGAGATCGTCCGCGCGGCCGTCGAGCTGACGGACCGGGAGGGGCTGGCGGCGCTCTCGATGCGGCGGGTCGCCGCCGAGCTGGGCGTCGGCACCATGTCGCTCTACCGGTACGTCCCCGGCAAGGGCGAGCTGCTCGACCTCATGCTCGACCACGTCCTCGGCACCCGCGAGGACGAGGACCCGCCCTCGGGTGACCGCTGGCGCGAGGGGCTGGAGCGGGCCGCGCACCACAGCTGGGACCACTACCTGGCCCACCCCTGGCTGCTCCAGGTCAACCAGTCCCGCCCGGTCCTCGGCCCGAACGCCCTGGCGTCGACCGACCGGCTGCTCGCCATGCTCGACGGACTCGGGCTGACCGACCGCGAACGGGTGGCGCTGCTGATCAACCTGGACGCCTTCGTCGCGGGGAGCGCCCGTACCCACGTCCTCCAGCTGCAGGCCGCCACCGAGTCCGGGGTCACCGACGAGGAGTTCTGGGCGGCGCAACTGCCCGTCGTCCGGGAGGCGGTGACCAGCGGCGCCTACCCGCAGCTGGCGGTGCTGGACGAGCACGGCTTCGCCGTGGGCGGCCGGGAGGCGATGGAACTCGGCCTGCGGGCGCTGCTCGACGGCTTCGCCCTCTTCATCGACGCCCGTCGCGACGGGGACGCGCCCCCCCGGGGCGCGGGCCGGGAACCGACCGGGGCGTGACGGCGCCGCGGGCCGGCCGGCGCCCCGTGGTGGCGGCGCAGGAACAGGAGGAGGGCGACCGGGG
>NZ_JAAVJD010000265.1 GCF_012033735.1 Streptomyces lonarensis
CCACCGCGCCGCTCGCGGCTCCCGGGTGGGTCGGGGTGGCGCCTCCGGGCGGACCGGCGGCGCGAACCGACCGTGCACCCGCCCCGGACTCGGTGCGTCCGGGGCGGCACGGTCGGGCGAGGGTCAGCGGGCGGTGACCGCCGAGCGGGTCACGCGTGCCAGCTCCCTCGGGTGGGACCGCTCGGCGTGCCGCGGCACGCCCTGTTCCGGTCCCTGGGCCGGTACCGCCGTGGCACGAGGCGCCTGGCCCCGTCCGCGGTTCGGTGCGGCGGCGCGCTTGGCCTGGCCCGCGGCACCGTTCTGCACCTCCATGACCGCGTGGGCCACCAGTCCGCCCATGGGGTCGTGGCGGATCAGGTCCCGCAACCGGGAGCGCGAGGACCTGCCCTCGTTGCCCGGGTACAGGTGCTTGCCGAGGCCGACGGCGTGCGCCAGCGAGGCGAGCGCCGCGGTCCGCGGGTCCGGCGGTGCGCCGGTGCGGATCGCGGTGTCCAACCGGTGCCGGATCTGCCGGCTCACGATGTTGTCCGACGCCTGGTACCGAGTGGTCGGTAGGACGCCGCACATGTGGTTCTCGATCGCCTGCACCATGCCGCAGCGTTCGAGATGGGTCAGATAGGTCTGGCGCAGCCCCAGTCGGGGTCCGCCGATCCAGTGCACCGCACGTACCGGGCTGCCACGACGGCGCAGCAGCTCCAGTGCGGTGTCCAGGGTGGGATCTCCTGTCGGCCGTGCCAGTACCACGGCTATGCGGTCCCCATCAGGGGCTATCCGTCCGGCGAGCGCCAGTTCGACGAGCTGTGCCCCGGCCAGGCCGAGGTCCAGCGACTGCGGCTGTGCAGTGGTACCCGTTGCCGGGTCCAGAGCGAGCAGCAGCAGCTCCTCCGGAATGGTTCTACGACTCCTGCTCATCCATGCCTCCCCGCGTGGATGACAGACAGGGTGACGCCTCTCACACGGCTCTGTCGAGAGCACATGTTCGGTTTGTAATGAAACCCGTAGATATGTCGTTGTGGTTTTGTGAGGTAGGGCCGGGAGCCGGACCACCCTCGGGTCGCGTCAGACTGGTAGCGGCTGATGCCGTTGGAACAGTGGGCGAGGAGGCATGGGGTGGCGGGTAAGTCCCCGGACGGCTCGGAGAGCGAGCGGTCACCGGAGGAAACGCGCGGGAAGCCGGGTTCGGTTCCCGGGGACGCGGTAGCAAAGAACGGCGGTGTTCGGGGGGACGCGCCGGAGAGCGCGGCGACGACGGCACTGCGCCGTCCCTCCCGGTCCCGGTCGGTCCCGGAGGCGGAGCGCACCGCGGTGCTGCGCCGCCCGACGGGCGAGGAGCGGAGCGGCACCGGCGCGCGGGGTGGTCGCGCCGACGACGACGTGCCCGCGGACCGCGGCACGCTCCAGCTGCGCAGGGGCGGCGGGTTGCTGTCCCAGGACGACGAGGTGGCGGACGAGGCGGGGATCGCGGGCGAGGAGCACACGGACGAGGAGAACGCGGGCGGCGAGAAGTCGGGCGAGGCGGAGCCGGCGACGGGCGCCGGGTCAGCGGCCGCTGCGGACCCGGGGGCGGCGGCCGAGCGTGCGAGCGGCGAGGAGGCCCCTGACCCGCGCGGTGCGAAGGACGAGCCCGGTGGGACGGCCGGCGACGGCGGGGCGGACGAGGTCGCACCACCGGCCCCGCTGACCCTGGAGAAGAAGCGGGGCCCCGCCGCCTCGCCTTCCGAGAAGGACGCGGACGGCGAGCTGGAACCGGAGACGGACACGGCTCCCGACCCCGATGCGGGCCCCACCTCGGCGGCTGAGGCCGACACCGACGCCAAGGCCGGCGCGCCCGTCACGCTCGCAAAGGCCGGCGACGCGCCGCAGCCGGCCGAGACGGCCACCGCGGATGCTGCGTCCGCCGAACCGGCGGACGCGGACCGGGCGGCGGAGGCCCCGGACTCCGACGACGGCGGGGACAATCACGCGACCAAGGTCATCCGGGTGCCCCGCCCCGGTAGCGACTCCGACGCGGCTGATGTCGACGGCGCGGCCGGCGAGGGCACCGGCGGCGACGCCGAGGCCCCGAAGCGGTCCGCGGGGTCGAAGGCGGACGGCGTCCGGAAGGACGCCGCCGACGAGAACGACAGCGGCACCGACGACGACAGCGACGACACCGACGACAGCGACGACGAGGAGGACGACCGGCGTCCCGGGCGGTTCGTGCCGCTCCGCGACGCGGTGGACGACGGGCTCGCTGTGACCGCCGCCTCCACCGCCGTCGTGCCCGCCGTCAAGGACGGCGAGTCGGCGACGGAGGCGTCACCCCCGCAGTGGGCGAAGAAGCGGACTCGGGAGCCCGCCGCGCTCGGTGCCGCCGCCCCCGCGAGCGCGGGCGAGCGCATCGACGGCAACGCCCGGACGCTCTTCGTCCCCAAGCGGCCGGTGACCGAGGACCCGAGCGATCGGGACCCGGACGCCGCCCCTGCGCCCGCCGGCCCCCCGCCGCCGATCCCGGACTCGCTGCGCGACCCCATGGATCTGCTCGCCGAGCTCACCAACCGGCAGGCCCCGGCGCCGTCGCTGCTCCGCTCGACGCTGCGCCGGGTGAAGATCTGGACCCCGCTGGTGCTGCTGCTGGTCGTGCTGCTGGCCGTGGGGCAGCTGCTGCGCCCGCTGCCCGACCCGGTGCTGACCAGCACGGCGGCCGAGACGCACACCTTCGCCGGTGAGCTGCCCGCCGTGCCCTGGCCCGACACGGGCCAGGCGGCGCTGGACGTCGACGGCGTCGGCACCTTCGGCACCTCCGGCGAGCAGGAGGCCGTCCCGATCGCCAGCGTCACCAAGACCATGACGGCCTATGTGATCCTGCGCGACCATCCGATGGAGCCCGACGGCGACGGCGCGGACATCCGGATAGACCCCCAGGCGGAGGAGGACTTCGGCCTCGGGGAGAGCCGCGGCGACTCGGTGGTCGAGATACGGGCCGGGGACGTCCTCACCCAGCGGGAGGCGCTGCAGGCGCTGATGATCGCCTCGGCCAACAACGTCGCCTGGCTGCTGGCCCGTTGGGATTCGGGCGACACCAACTCCTTCGTGCGGAAGATGAACGCCGCCGCCGCGGAGCTGGGCATGGAGGACACCGTCTACACCGACCCGGCCGGGTACGACCTCGGCTCGGTCAGCACCGCCGCCGACCAGGTCAAGCTGGGCCGGGCGGTGATGCAGGACCCGGTGATGCGGCAGATCGTCGGCGTCTCCTCCTACACCGACCAGTACGGCGAGACCCGCCACAACGGCAACTCGCTGGTGCCGGTGAACGGCGTGGTCGGCATCAAGACCGGCAGCCGTACCCAGACGGGCGGCAACTTCCTCTTCGCGGCGCGCCAGGAGGTGGACGGCGAGAACGTGCTGATCGTCGGCGCGGTCCTGAGCCAGCCGCCGCACCCGTCCGACAACTCGATACGGACCGGTGCCATAACGGCCGGCGACGCGCTCATGCGGTTCGCGCAGGATCAGCTGACGACGGAGCCCGTGCTGGCCACGGGTGAGACCGTCGGGTACGTGGACGACGGGCTCGGCGGCCGGACACCGGTGGTGATGAGCGAGGACGTCACGGCCCTGGGCTGGCCGGGGCTGACCGTGCGGGTCGGTCTGTCGGAGGAGCCGGCGGGCCGCGCCTCCTCGGACGCAGCCGAGGACGAGGACGCGGCCGGGGAGGACGAGGAGCCGGCGGACCGCCACCCGCTGATGGACGGTCTGCCGTCCGAGGCGGAGTCGGGCACCGAGATCGGCAGCCTGACCGTGGGGGACCGCGACAGCGCGGTGGCCGTGCCGGTCGAGCTGGGGGCCGCGATGGCGGAACCCGGTGTCCTCGCGCGGCTGTTCCGCCTGGGGTGATCCGGTCCGGGTGATCCGGCCGGGCGGGTCCTGATCGAAGCACGGGGTGCGCCGGTGACGGCCGGCGCACCCCGTGCGCGCTTCTCCGCCACGGCGACGTCGCCGTGGCGTCGCCCGGCTCGGCGCGCTCCGGCGCGACACCCGGGCCGTTCATCTCAGCACATGGGTGGCCGTACGTGACCCCGGTGGCGTCACGCTCGGCCGTCGGGCGCATCCGTTGGGCGACGCCCGCGAGGTCGGTCACGGAGAGCTACCGCCGTCGGGAGCCGGGGCGCGTGGGGAGCGCGCAGGGGGGCGCGCAGTACGAGGTCGCGCGCCTGTCGAGGACGCGCGCCCCGTGCCGGGAAAACCGGCGCCCGGGCTGTGCCGCCACGCGCCCGCCCCGTCCCCGGCGCACCACCGTCACCAGGGGCCCAGGGGCTGCCACGCCGCGTTGCGGCGCGCTACAGTCGGTCCTTTCACATGAGCTGCTGGTGTGGGGGAGGAGCGGCGTGATGAAGTGTCCGTCATGCGGCTCGACCAGCGGTCGACGGCTCAACAACGGCAACTGGGTGTGCAACGACTGTGGCGCGGTCACCGCAGGATGAGGCGGCGTGGCGGGACCTGGACCCGGCCACCCGCGAACGACTCGACTTCCTCGACCCGGAGGACTTCACGGTCGGGCCGACCCGTGAGGCCGCCGAGCAGTGGGAGCGCTTCACCGCCATCCTCGACAAGGCGGAGCGCTACCGGACCCGCATCTGATCCGGACCCGGACCGCCCGGACCCGCCCGGGCCGGGCCGTCCGCCCGGCGCGCCCCGCGCCCCCGCCCACGGGCGGGGCAGGGGGCGGGCCGTGTCGTGCCGTGCTGAACGCGTCAGCCGCAGGTGTCCAGCATCTCCGTGAGGGCCTCGTGCTCCTCGTCGGTGACGGTCAGCTCGTAGGTGTGCTTGGTCGCCGTCCAGGCCAGTGCGTAGTCGCACCAGTACGACTCCATCGGCCGCCAGTCCGCCGGCGTCTGGTCACCCTTGGAGCGGTTCGACGGCTGACTCACCGCGATGAGCTGGGGGTTCTCCAGGTCGTTGCCGAACTCGCGGCGCCGCTCGCGGTCCCAGGAGTCGGCGCCCGACCGCCACGCGGCAGCCAGCGGCACGATGTGGTCGATGTCCACGTCGGCGGCGGCCGTCAGGGTCTCGCCGTCGAACTCGCTGTACCACTCGCCCTGCTGGGGCTGGCAGTTGTCGTCCGTCTGCACGTCGACGCCGTCCCGGATCAGCACGTGCTGCCGGGCGGTGCACCCCTCGGTGGACTGCCAGTGCGGGAACTCGTCGCGCGAGTAGCCCGCCATCGAGCCCTCCTCGGCGACGGTCAGCTCGCCGAGCATCGTCCGGCCCTCCTGCGCGCCGGGAAGGTTGGGCAGCGTCGTCTCCGACGACCCGCCGCCCTCGGGCGCCGGGTCGCCCGTGGCGCTCTCCGAGATCTCCTCGGGGGAGGGGAGCGAGAGCCCCTCCTCGCCACACCCCGTGAGGGTCGCGGCCAGCGCCACCGCCAGCGTCCCGACTATCAGTTGATGCCGCCTCATGCGCGTCATGCCGCCCTGGTTCCGATCTGGGGGTGCCCCCGGCCGGGAGCACGTGTACCGCCGGGAGGCTACCCGGGTGGACGGCCCGGCAGGCGCCCGGGACGCGGCGCGTGTCGGGCGCCCGGATGCCCCGGCGCCGCCGGTGTGCCACCGCGTACCCCGGCGCACGCGGACACGGCGACCGCGCAGCCCCGGCCCCGGGCGGGCGGTCCCGGGCGGGACCGAGGCCGCCGCCCTGTCGGCCCGACCCCGGGTGCGCCGCGCCCCGCCTGCGCGACAATCGGAGGAGCGGGCCCTGCACGACAGCGCGGTCGAGGGGTGAACATGCCGAACAGCAGCGAACTCAGCAGACGACGGGCCGAGCTGACCGAGACCTGGTCACGCTGGGTGCCCTCCTGGGACACGGCGTGGCGGTCCTCGGACGGCCCGCCGGGCCGCAAGGAGGTCGCGGACTCCTGGCGCCGCTCGCTCACCACCGTCGACCCCCGCCGGGACGGCGCGCCGGTCACCGACGGCGGCGCCGTGCACCCCCGCTGGAACGACTCCCCGCTCCGCGGCCCCGTCACGGCGATCTCCGCGGAACTCCGCAGCACGGCCGAGGACGCCGGGTACATCGCCGCCGTCACCGACCGGACCGGCACCATCCTGTGGACCTGCGGCGGCCGCGTCATGCGCCGTCGCGCCGAACGCGTCAACTTCGCCCCGGGCGGCCGGTGGAACGAACCGGCGATGGGCACCAACGCCCTGGCGCTCACCCTGCGGACCGGCAGGCCGAGCACCGTCTTCTCCGCGGAGCACCTGGTCGAGGCGCTGCACGGCTGGGTCTGCTACTGCGCTCCGGTCCGCGCCCCCGACGGCCGGGTGCTCGGGGTCGTCGACCTCTCCAGCACCTGGGACCGCTGCCACCCGATGGCCATGTCCATGGTCCGCACCGCGGCCTCCGCCATCGAGGCGCGACTGGCGGAGCCGCCGCGCCCCGCGCTCCACCGCATCACCCGGACGGCTCATCGGCCGCTCGCCGCGGTCGGCACGCCGGCCCCCGCCGCGACCGCCGCGACCGCCGGGCCCGGGCCCAGGCCCG
>NZ_JAAVJD010000266.1 GCF_012033735.1 Streptomyces lonarensis
ACCGCGGGCTCCGGCAGCGGTCCGGTGGCCGCTGCGGGGCGGGACCGCTGTCGCCGCGCGCGCCTCGGAGCGTCGGGAGGCGGTGGCACCGGCGACAGCTGCGGCAGCGGCACCGATCGCGACGGGTGCCGCGGCTCCGCCGACGGGGGGAGGGGCGGCGCCGGGGCGGGGCGCGGCCGGGGCCGGGAGGGCGTCGCGCGGTGCGGGGGGCGCGAGGTGGTGGTCGTTGCCGGGCAACGCCGTGGCGTCCCGGTCCTCCGCTATCACCACCTCCAGCTGGCGGTGGACGCGTCCGAGCAGGTCGCCGAGCCGGTGTGACTCGGCGACATCGAGTTCGCCGCCCTCGCGGTGGTGTCCGTCGAGCCAGGGGTGGAGGGCGAACCAGCACCCGTCCACTAACGCGGCACTGTCACCGCTGCGGTCGGCGAGCGGCGGCACCACCGGCAGGCCGACGTCGGCCAGGGCGCTGGTGGCGCGGTGCCGGGAGGCCAGGGACAGGACGGTCTGCGGGTCCCCGCCGAGATGGTGCTTGAGGAAGTAGGCGCCGCGCGTGGTCGCGAGGCGGTAGCCGCGGTTGAGCAGTCCCCTCTCCAACGGCTCGCAGGAAAGCGGCTCCCCGACTCCGTAACGGCGCGTCAGGAGTTGCAGGGTCTGGTCGGCTGGGGATGCATGGCTGGGCGACACGTGGCGCATCGTAGATCACATTCCGCTACGCCCTGCATTCGCGTGCGGATGACCGGGCCGGAATGATAAAGAGCCGTTGTCGGCCACGCGCGGCCACGGCGCGGGGTGGCGCGGGGGTGGCGGATCAGAGGTGGGCGGGGCAGCGCGGCACCGCGTGCCACCTGGTGGCTTCGTACACGGCAACGTTCGTACAGCTCTCCGGACATCCACCCCCAGGGATGGCGGGGGTGGCCGGAAGGCGTCGCCTCGAACGCCGAGCGCAATTGCACGGAGCGGGCGGCAGACCAGTGTCGCGGCCACTGTTGACTACGTTCAGTAGCAGCGGACATGACAGCGGCCCGTGGCTACGGAACGTAGCCACGGGCCGCTGTCTGCTCGGCTCACCCGCGCGGGCGGGGGTCCGCCTCAGCCGTTGCCGGCGAGGAGTCCCTGGATTCCGCCGCCCTGGTCGCCGGGATCACCGCCACCGCCCTGGTCGCCGGGCTCACCGCCACCCGAGTCGGGGGGCGTGGTGCCGCCGCCGTCGCCCGGACCGCCGCCACCGTCGGCCTCTCCGCCCGGTGCGCCCTCGCTCTCACCGCCGGGAGCACCTTCGGTATCGCCGCCCGGTGCGCCCTCGGTCTCCCCGCCGGGCGTTCCCTCGTTGGTGCCCTCGGTGTCGCCCTCGCTCGTCCCCTCGGTCTCCCCCTCGGTGGTGCCGTCGGAGGTGCCGTCGGAGCCGCCGTTGGAGCTGCCGCCGCCCTGGTAGCCGGAGGAGTTGCCCGGCGCCGGGCTGGTCGTCGAACCGGTGGTCTGGTTCCAGTCCTGTTCGGGGGGGTCCTCGGGAGGGGGCTCTTCCTCCTCCTCGGGCTCCTCCTCCGGCTCCTCGGGATCGGTGCCCTCGGGCGGGTCGGTGCGCTCGCCCTGGTCCGGCGGCGCGACCGGCTCGTCGTTGCCGGCGTTGACGGCGATGAAGATGCCGATCACGATCGCGGCGATCACCAGCAGCGCCACCAGCACGTACCGCAGCCGGTTGGTCGTGGGGTCGACCGGGGGCCGGCCGCCGGCCGGGGTGTCGTCCCCGCCCGGGTTGCCGAGCAGCAGCGGCGGCCCGACCTGGGTGGGCGGCGGGCTGCTCATCGCGGCCGTGCCCATGGCGGGCGTCTCCGGCATGGCGGCGCCGGTGTTCCACAGTCCCGCGGTGTGACCGCCGTGCGTCTCCAGCATCCGCACCGCGTACTGGATCAGCGACCGCATCTCCTCGGCGGTCTGGAACCGGTCGTCCGGGTCCTTCGCCAGCGAGCGCATGACCAGGCCGTTGAGCTCCGGCGGTGACAGCTGCGAGACCTCGGAGGGCAGCCGGGGCAGGTCCTGCACGTGCTGGTACACCACCGACAACGGTGTCTCGCCGGTGAACGGCGGCCGCTGGGTGAGCAGTTCGTAGAGGAGGCAGCCGACCGCGTAGAGGTCGGAGCGGGTGTCCACGGCCTTGCCGAGCGCCTGCTCGGGCGAGAGGTACTGCGGGGTGCCCATGACCATGCCGGTCTGGGTCATCGTGGACTGCACCCCGTGCAGCGCACGGGCGATGCCGAAGTCCATCACCTTGACCGAACCGGTCTCGGTGATGATCACGTTGGCGGGCTTGATGTCGCGGTGCACGATGCCGTGCTGGTGGCTGTAGGCCAGCGCCTCCAGCACGCCCGAGACGATCGACAGCGCCCGCTCGGTCGGCTGGGCGTCCTCGTTGATCAGCAGCTCGCGGATGGTGTGGCCGGTGACCAGCTCCATCACGATGTACGGGACGGTGCCGTGGACCCCGCCGGTGTCCTCCTCGCCGGAGTCGTACACCGCGACCACCGCGTGGTGGTTGAGGCCGGCGACCGACTGGGCCTCGCGCGTGAAGCGGGCCTTGGCGACCTGGTCCTCCGCCAGGTCGGGGCGGAGCAGCTTCACCGCGACCAGCCGTCCCAACCGGACGTCCTCGGCGGCGAACACGTCGGCCATGCCACCGCGGCCCAACCGCCGCGTCAGCCGGTAGCGGCCGTCGCCGACCGTGCCCCCGCGCCCCCACTGCGAGGGGTCGTCCGCCAACTCCGAGTAGCTGCGGCCACCGGAGCCGCCCGAGGCCGTCGGGGCACCCACCGGCGTCACGCCGGCGGTGCCGCCGCGTGCCGCGCCGCCGGGGAGGTGGGATGCGTCACTCATGGTGCTGCCGAGAGCGGCGGTGTCGGGTCCGCCGTCGTCGCCGTCGTCGGCACGGCCGGCCGGCGTCGCGGACGGGCCGTCCGGGGCGCCGCCCTTCCGCCGCTCGTCCGTCGCGCCGCCGTCGCCCGGGGTGGCGCCGTCGCGTCCGCCGGCCTCCCGGTCACGGGCGTCGGCACTCTCCGCCGGGCGCGCGTCGCGTGGGGCGTCCGAGGAGGCGGGCCTGTCGCCGCGGGCCGCCTCGGGCTCGTCCTCGCCGTTGCCCGCAGCGCCGTGCTCCTGTGCCATCGGTCCTCACCGTCGTCGCGTCTCGCTTCGCCATCAAACCGGTTGTGGGGTCGCGCTGCCAAGTCGAGGTCACGGGCCCGAGACGAGTATGACGGTCCCGTCACAGAGCCCGAGCACACCGGTCACGGTACGGACAAGCGCCTTGACGCCCGTATACGCTGAGGCAGACTTGGCGCTGAATACGCAGCCAAGGGGGAGCCGACCGATGAACGAGCACGCCGTGGAGCCCGCTGACTACTCGGGCCGGGCCGTCGGCGGAGGCCGCTACCAACTGCGCACCCTACTGGGTACCGGCGGCATGGCGTCGGTCAACCTCGCGTACGACACCGTCCTCGCCCGCGAGGTCGCCGTCAAGACGATGCACGGCGAACTCGGCCGGGACGAGTCGTTCCGGGAGCGGTTCAAGCGCGAGGCCCAGTCCGTGGCCCGCCTCACCCACGCCAACATCGTCTCGGTCTTCGACACCGGCGAGGACACCATCGACGGCCTGCCGGTGCCGTTCATCGTCATGGAGTACGTCGACGGACGCCCGCTGCGCAGCGTCCTCGACGACGACATCCGCGAGTTCGGCGCGATGCCCGGCGACAAGGCGCTCAAGGTCATAGCCGACGTGTGCGCGGCGCTGGACATATCCCACGAGATGGGCCTGGTCCACCGCGACATCAAGCCCGGCAACGTGATGGTGACCAAGCGCAACGTCGTGAAGGTCATGGACTTCGGCATCGCCCGGGCCATGCAGTCCGGGGTCACCGCGATGACCCAGACCGGCATGGTCGTCGGCACCCCCCAGTACCTCTCCCCCGAGCAGGCCCTCGGACGCGGTGTCGACGCCCGCTCCGACCTGTACTCCGTCGGCATCATGCTCTTCGAGCTGCTGACCGGCCACCTCCCCTTCGACGCGGACTCCCCGCTGGCCGTCGCCTACGCGCACGTCCAGGAGCAGCCGCCCGCGCCGTCCTCGATCAACGCCTCGGTCCCGCCGCAGCTGGACGCGCTGGTCGAGCGGATGCTGCGCAAGAACCCGGACGAGCGGTTCCAGAGCGCGGAGGAGCTGCGCGAGGAGAGCCTGCGCGTCGCGGGCACCCTGACCGGCGCGGCACCGCGGATCACCGCCACCGGCCCCGTCTCACGCAGCGGCGACGCCGTCGCCAACTCGGTGTTCCCGCAGTACGGCACCAACCCGCCCGGCGCCCCGGCGCCCGGCACCCCGCCGCCCGCCGGCTACGCGCCGACCCCGCAGCCGCAGGGTTACGGGTACCCGCAGCACACCCCGCCGCCCTACGTGATGGCTCCGCCCGCCGCCCACTCCGCCGCGGGCGCCGGAACCGGTTCCGGCGGTGGCGGAAACGGCGGAAAGACGTTCCTCATGGCGCTCGCCGGAGTCGTCGCGGTGGCGCTGATCGTCGGTGTGGCGTTCATCGTCGTCAACGGCAGTGACGACAGCGGCGACATCGCGGACGGCGGCTCCTCGGAGACGGACACCGGCGGCACCGACGCGGGCGACGGCGGTGACGCGGGCGCCGGTGGCGACGCCGACAGCGACGCGGACGAGGACACCGACACGGAGACCGAGCGGGAGCCCCGCTTCAAGGAGGGCGACACCGAGAAGACGGTCGATGTCTCCGTCTGCCTGGAGCCGCGCGACTTCTACGACCAGGAGGAGCACCCCGGCGCCGTCACGATGCCCAACTTCTACGACAAGCACGTGGCGTCGGTGAAGGAGTGCCTGCGTGCCGGCACCGAGGCCCACGAGGGCGAGGGCGTCGCGTGGAACTACGCGAACGACATCCCGCGTGACGAGGTCATCAAGGGCCAGGGCATCGTCGTCGACCAGTCGCCCAAGGCGCACGAGGCGTACAACCCGCTGGAGGACGAGATCGTGCTGACCGTGTCCACCGGCAAGGAAGCCACTCGCTGACGCGGCGGCCGCTCCGACGCGGCGGTCGGTCGGCGGCGCGAGTCGCGTCGGGTTGCCGCACGGGCGCGGACGGTGCCGGCCTCATCAGGCTGCGGAGCCGGGCACGGTGGCGGGTCCGCCGGCAGATGGCGGCGGGTGGCGGCGTCGCCGAGCGGCGGTCCCCGGACGGTGCGTTCTCCCGCGGGGCCGCCCCGGACGACGGTGGCCGGGCGGCGGACGTGCCGGCGTCATGACCGCACCGGCCGGCCCGCTGCTCCGCGGAGCGGGGCGCGGGGCCCGGTGGGGCAGGCCGACGTCAGGGCGTGATCGAGAAGTTGGCCAGAATACGGTTCGTGATCTCCTGCTCACCCTCGATCTTGAGCCGGTCGGCGGCGCGGCGGCGCCGCATCCGACCGCAGGCGAGCCGGGCGTACGTCTCCCAGTCGGTGGTGAAGGTCGCCACCGGGCCCAGTGACGGGCTGCTGGAGACCGAGCCGCGGCCCTCCTCGTCCACCCGCACCGTGCGCAGGAACTCCATGGGCCCGCTCACGTCGAAGACGACCGCCGAACGCGGGGCGATCTTCGCGCGGTCGGCGATGACGGCGGGCAGCGCCTCGATCATCATGTCCCGCGCGATCTCCGCAGCCGGGGAGTCGAGGTTGCCGGGCTCGTCGAGCGCACGGCGGAGGTCCTGCTCGTGCACCCAGACGTCGAAGGCGCGCCGCCGCAGCGACTCCTCCAGCGGCATGGGGCCGAAGACCGGGCTGTTGACCACGTGATCGGGTGCGCGCTTGTCGTTCCGGAGCTGCCGGCAGCGGCGGATGATCGTGTACTCCAGCTCGCCGGTCATCTCCGGGCCGGTGTGGTGCCGGCGGACGTCGACCTGGACCTCCATGTAGCGGCTGGTCTCGTCGGTGACGTGGTACAGGTCGCGCGGGAGGGTGTGGATCGGGCGCGGATCGCCGAGCGCTTCGCTCTCCAGACCGATGACGTGCGAGACGATGTCGCGGACCGACCAACCGGGGCACTCCGTCCGGCTGTTCCACTCTCCCTCGGTCAGGTGCGCGACGAGCTCGGATATCGCCTCGATGGAATGCGTCCAGGCGTCGATGGACGGCTGAAGGCTTGGGCGTTCGCTCACAGGACCCCTCGAAGCGGTGAGTGTGCCGGTTGAGTGTGTGCTCATCCTAGGGCGCTCGCAGGGGTCTGTTCGAGCGGCGTAGCAAGTGTGCTCGGGATGTCACCTCTCCTCGGCCAGCGTTCCGGGCGAGGTACGGGCGGCCCGGATCGCTGCTGCGGCACGGGATGCGGCGCCGGGAGCGAGGGGGCGTGCGCCCGCCCGGGGCCGTCGCACCGTCACACCTGCAACGCCTGTACCGCGCGCCCCCGTTGGCGGTGCGAAGCCCCGGAAGCCGGCGGCGGGGCCGGCGGACGCGCGCGCCGCCGGGCCGCGGACGGGCGACCCG
>NZ_JAAVJD010000267.1 GCF_012033735.1 Streptomyces lonarensis
GGGCGCCACCGGCGTCGCCCGGCCGGGCCGGTCACCGCCGGAGGGTCAGCCGCTGCTCGCGGCCCGCGACCAGCTCCAGCCGTCCGGCGCGGGCCGCCGGCTCCCCGGTGGCGCCACCGCTCCCGAGCAGCACCTCGACCGCCGCGTCACGCCCCGGCCGCAGCACCACCGCCACCTGGTGCGGCGACCACCGCACGTCCACCTCGCAGCCGAAGCGAGCGCGGACACCCGTGACCGCACCATGCGGAAAGGCCGCCGGCAGCGCGGGCAGCAGCACCAGCCGGTCGGGGGTGGCGTGCACGACCAGTTCCAGCAGCAGCGCGGGCAGCGCGTGCGCGGCATCCGCGTTGTAGACGTCGCGTCCCGGGTAGTGCGAGCTCATTAGGGAGGCGTGGAAGCAGTCCGCGCGCACCACCGCGAGCAGCGCGGCGAGCGCGGTCCCCGAGTCGCGCAGCCGGGCGGCGATCAGCGCCCGGTGGAGGTGCCCGTGCGCGGAGTCGTTCTCGCTGCCCCGCAGCGCCAGCGCCCGCCGGGCGGCGGCGGCCGCGTCCGGGGTCCTCTCCGGGGTGATCTCCTCCAGCGGCCACACCGGGTAGAGGTGGCTGAGGTGTCGGTGGTCGTAGCTGTCGCGCAGCCCCGGGTGCGCCCACTCGGCGAGCGCACCGTCCTCGTTGACCCGGTAGGGCGGCAGCGCCGCGGCCAGCCGGCGCCAGCCGGCGGCGCGGGGGTCACCGGGCAGCCGGTCGGCGGCGGTGGTGAGGGCGTGGCGGGCGGCGGCGATGTCCATGGTGGCGTTGACCGCGATCGGCCCCTGGCCGGCCGGGCTGTTCTCGGGCGAGTAGGACGGGACCACGGTCACCGTGCCGCCGGTCCCGCTGCCGCTGTCGTCGCTGTCGCCGTCCCCGTCGCCGTCCCCGTCGCTGTCGCCGTCGCCGTCGCCGTCGCGCAGCAGGAAGTCGTCGTAGAACTCCGCGACGTCCGCCAGCACGGCGTCGAGGACGGGGTCCGGGCGGCCGGTGTACTCGGCCTCGTGCAGTAGCGGCAACAGCAGCCAGTCGGCACCGGCGGTCCAGACGTGGAGCGGGTAGTCGGGCTGGAAGTGCCGGGTGTGGCCGCGCTCGCCGTCGGTGTGGGAGGGGGCGACCGCACCGCGCGCCCCGAAGACGGCGCGGGCGTTGTCCCGCCAGTCGTCGAGCTGCTCGGCGATGAACCGGCGCTGTGCCGCGACGACTTCGGGCAGGCCACCGGCGGCCGCGGACGCGGTCTGGAGGGGCAGGTTGGCGTTGGTGGTGAACGCGCCCGACCAGGCGGTCTCCCACTCGCCGGTCCACAGGCCGGTCAGCCGGGGCGGCAGTTCACCGGAGGACGACAGCAGATGGTGGCGGCCGGCGGCGAACAGCCGCTCCAGCAGGGCGGGGCTCTCCGGGCGGGCCAGCAGCGCGGTGCCGGGGAGGGCGCGGTCGGCGGCCGGGGCGCCGAGGTCCAGTGCGGTCCGGAGGTAGGCCGGCCGGTGCAGCGCGACATGCCGGGCGAGGAGCGCGTCGTGGACGGCGGCCGGCTGACCGTCGGGGGCGGTCGCCGGTAGCTGCGCGGCCAACTCCCGCCATAAATTCGCGGGTTCCGGCACCGGCAACCCACGCGCGGTGTCGTGGCGGCGGACCCGGGTGAGCAGCAGCAGTGCACGCGCGTCACCGGCCCGCACGCTGCTGCCGTGCGTGGTGAGGGAGTCGGTGGCGCCGTGCACGGCGGTGACCACGGTGAAGCCGCGTCCCGAGCCCGGGTGGTCGAGCCTGGTGGCGAGGAGAGCGCCACCGTCGACGAGCAGCGCACGGCTCTCGGCGGGCTCCCCGGCCGGGGCACCGGGAAGCCGGTGGTCGTGGCGGATCTCCAGGTGGTGGCCGGGTGCGGTGAGCAGCTGGACCACGACGTCGTCCGCGCGGGAGACGAAGACCGCGGAGGCGCGGCCGTCGCCC
Source organism: Streptomyces lonarensis (assembly GCF_012033735.1). Lineage (GTDB taxonomy): Bacteria > Actinomycetota > Actinomycetes > Streptomycetales > Streptomycetaceae > Streptomyces > Streptomyces lonarensis. The sequence continues at coordinate 1,974 of NZ_JAAVJD010000267.1, forward strand.
GTGGCGCGGATCTCGCCGGTGGCGAACGCGACGGAGCGGCGGTACGGGCGGGGCCGGGTCCCGGTCGGCGGCGTCGGTCGGGCGAGGGTGAGGACGCGGGTCTGCAGGGCGGGGTGAAACGGCTGGACCCAGTGGAACGGGAGGCCCGCGCCGAACCGCTGGCCGGCCTCGTGGTCGCCGGCGAGCAAGGCGGCCTGTGTGTCCCTGAGTTGGTCGGCCAGCTGCGGCGGGGGCAGCCCCTCGCTGCCGTTGGGGCGCACCAGCCGGTGGTGGGTGACGACGACGCGGTCGTCGTCGAGGCCGCCGTGGGCCAGCGCGCCGTGGCTGCCGTTGCCGGCGAGGTACCCGTCCTCCCACCGCCCGGCCGGCTCCGGCTCCCAGCTGCCGTGCACCGGCCGCCGACCGTCCCAGGGGCCCGGCACCGAGCACGGCCCCGGGCGCTGCGCCGTCACTCCGCCGCGCCCGTCGGCCGCAGTACGGCGACGCCGTACCGTTCCAGCCGGAGAGTCCGAGCGTGCTCCTCACCGGTCAGTACGTCGGTGTGCGGGGCCGGCAGCGGTACGTCGGCCTCGGCCGGGCCGTGGTTGAGCAGGAACAGCGCCGGGCCGCGCCGCACCGCCTCCACGCCGGTGGGCAGCGAGTCGAGCACCGGCGTCGCGCCCGCGGCGGCCGCGACGCGGCGCAGCAGGCCCCGCAGGGCGGCGGGTTCAGGCAGCGTGGAGACGTACCAGGCGCGGCCGTTGCGCAACACCGCCGGGAGGCCGTCGAGTTCACCGCCCCGGTAGGCGGTCACCGTCTCGGTGCCCGTCGCGGCGGTCAGCTCCTCCGACCACAGCGTGCCGGTGGTGCCGTCGTCGCAGTGCACGGTCTCGCCCTCTCCCAGCGGCCACCAGGTGTGGAGGGTGTCGATGCCGAGCAGGCGGCGGAGCCCTGCGGCCATGCCGCCGGCGTGGATGCGGTCGTCCTGGTCGACGACACCGCTGAAGAACCCGCAGACGAGGTGGCCGCCGCTCGCGACGTAGCGGGTGAGGGCGCGGAGCGCGGTGTCGGTGAGCAGGTGGGGGCAGGGGGCGACGACCAGCCGGTAGCCGGTGAGGTCCGCGCCGGGGTGGGCGAGTGTGGTGGTGAGGTTCTCCTCCCACAGCGCCCGGTGCCAGGCGGTGAGCAGCTGCTCGTAGGTGACGAGCGCGGAGGGGCGGGCCTCGCCGTCGGCGGCCCACCAGGACGGCCAGTCGTGCAGCACCGCCACCTCGGCGGCGACCTCGGTCCCGGAGATGTCCGGCCCTAGGCGCGCGAGTTCGGCGCCGATCTGCCGGATCTCGGCGTGCGACCGGGAGTCCGGGCCGGCGTGCGGGAGCATCGCGGAGTGGTACTTCTCCGCGCCCTGCCGGGACTGCCGCCACTGGAAGTAGCAGACGGCGTCGGCGCCGCGGGCGACGGCCTGGAGCGAGTGCAGGCGGTTCATCCCCCGGGGCTTGGGACGGTTCACGGCACGCCAGTTGACGGCGCCGGCGGCCTGCTCCATCAGGAACCAGGGCCGGTTCGCCGCCTGGCCCCGGGTGAGGTCGGCGGTCAGCGCGTGCCGGGCGGCGCCGCCCACCGGGTCGGCGGGGTCGGGGTAGCTGTCCACGGAGACGACGTCCTCGTGCCGGGCCCAGCGCCAGCCGTCGAGCCCCGACCACAGCGGCATGAAGTTGGTCGTCACCGGGATGTGCGGGGTGTGCCGCGCGACGATGTCCCGTTCGGCGAGGTAGCACTCCAGCAGGGCGTCGGAGGTGAACCGCCGGAAGTCCAGCGCCTGGGCGGGGTTGCGGATGTACTGGGCGCGGCGGGGCGGCAGCACCTCCGACCAGTCGTCGTACCGCTGGCTCCAGAACGCGGTGCCCCAGGCGGTGTTGAGCGCGTCGACGGTGCCGTGGCGGTCGGCGAGCCAGCGGCGGAAGTGGGCGGCGGTGGTGTCGCACCAGCAGTGGGTGCTGTACTCGTTGTTGACGTGCCACATCAGCAGGGCGGGGTGGTCGGCGTAGCGGGCGGCGACGTCCTCGGTCAGCGCGGTGGCGTAGCGGCGGTAGACGGGCGAGCTGGGGCAGAACTGCTGCCGGGAGCCGTAGGTGACGACCGTGCCGTCCTCGGCGCGCGGCAGCGTCTCGGGGTGTCGCGCGCCGAGCCAGGGGGGCGGGGAGGCGGTCGGGGTGGCGAGGACGACGCCGACGCCGTGGTCGTGGAGCAGGTCCATCACCCGGTCCAGCCACGCGAACTCCCGTGCCCCGGGCCGGGGTTCGATGGTGGACCAGGAGAAGACCCCGACGGTGGCGGTGGTGACGCCCGCCTGCCGCATCAGCGCGGCGTCCTCGGCCCAGACCTCCTCCGGCCACTGCTCGGGGTTGTAGTCGCCGCCGAAGAGCAGCCGGCCGCGGGTGGCGTCGCCGAGCCGGGGGCGGGGAGCGGGGGACGAGGGCACGGCGATCACCTTCCGGAGCGGGGGTCGGGGTCGGCCGTACGGGGCCGGGGCGGGGCGGGGCCCGGTCAGCCCTTCACGGCGCCGGTGAGCATGCCCTTCTGGAAGTGCTTCTGCACGAACGGTGACAGCACCGCCACCGGCAGCAGCGCGAGGACCATGACCGCCATCTGCACGGCGAGGCTGCTGATCTGGCCGCTGCTGACGGCCTGGCCCATGGCGCCGGGCGGGACCTGCTGCTGGAGCACGATCTGCCGCAGGATCATCTGCAGCGGGTACATGTCGGAGTCCTGGATGTAGAGCATCGCGTTGAACCACTGGCTCCAGTACCCGACCGCGTAGAACAGCGCGATGACGGCGAGCACCGCGCGGGAGAGCGGCAGCACGATCTGCCAGAGGATGCGCCAGTCCCCGGCGCCGTCGATGCGGGCGGCCTCGATCAGTTCGGGCGCCGTCTGCATGAAGAACGCCCGCAGCACCAGGATGTTGAAGACGTTGACGGCGCTCGGCAGGATCATCGCCCAGTAGGTGTTGCCGAGGCCGATGCCGGTGACCAGCAGGTAGGTCGGGATCAGCCCGGCGCCGAAGAACATCGTCGCCATGACGAACATCAGCACCGGGCCGTGAGCGAAGGAACCGGTGCGGCTCAGGCCGTAGGCGCAGAGCACCGAGCAGACCATCGACACCGAGGTGCCGACCAGGGTGATCCCCAGCGAGACGAGCGTCGCACGGGTGACGGCGCCACCCGAGAGCAGCTCCTGGTAGGCGACGAAGGTGATTCCGTCCGGCCAGATCACCAGCCCGCCCGCCTCGTTGATGGTCTGCGCGTCGGAGAGGCTGGTGACCACCACCACCCACAGCGGCCCCAGGATCAGCGCGCAGATCCCGACCAGGCCGACCCCCTTGAAGGCGAGCCCGGCGCGGGTGGGCTCCTCCTCCCAGACGGGCCGCGGCTGCGTGCCCAGCAGCCGCTGGGTGGCGGTGCGGGCGTCGGGTCCCGGAGCGGGCGCGGCAGGGGCGGCGCCGGGATCGCGGGCGGCCGCCGGTTCGGGGGCCGGACCGGACGGTCCGGCTGAGGTGGTGGTCATGTCCGGGAGTACACCCCCTGCTCGCCCAGCATGTGGGCGACCTTGTTGGCGGCGATCACCATCAGCACGCAGAACAGGCCCTTGAAGATGCCCGCCGCGGCCGCGTAGCCGAAGTCGCCGGTGTTGATGCCGGTCCACCAGATGTAGGTGTCGAGCACCTCGGAGGCGCCCGCGCCGACCTGGTCGCGTTGGAGGAGGATCTGCTCGAAGTCCAGGTTGAGCGCGCTCCCCACCCGCAGCACCAGCAGCAGCGCGATCACCGGACGCAGCGCGGGCAGCGTCACGTGCCACATCCGACGCCACCGGCCGGCGCCGTCCACCGCGGCCGACTCGTACAGCTCCCGGTTGACCGCCGCCAGCGCGGCGAGGAAGACGATCACCCCCCAGCCGGCGTCCTTCCAGACCAGCTGCGCGCTGAGCAGGAACTTGAAGAACCCGGGGTCGGTCATCAGGTCGAACCCGTCGTAGCCGCGCTGGCGCAGCCACTGGGCGATGAGGCCGGCGCCGCCCAGCATCTGCTGGAAGACGGTGATGACCAGCACCCAGGAGAAGAAGTGCGGCAGGTAGACGACGGCCTGCACCCACGCGCGGACCCGGGAGCTCATCACCGAGTTGATCAGCAGGGCGATGGCGATCGGGATCGGGAAGAAGAGCACCAGCTGGGTGAAGAAGATGATCAGGGTGTTGGCGAGCACCTCCCAGAACCGGTGGTCGGAGAAGATCCGGTCGAAGTTGTCGAAGCCGACGAACGGGCTCCCGCTGATGCCGGCGCCGTAGACGTCGTAGTCCTGGAAGGCGACCACGTTGCCCAGCAGCGGGACGTAGTTGAAGAGCGTCAGCAGTGCCAGCACCGGCAGCACCATCAGCAGCAGCGTGCGGAGCATCGCCCAGGCGAGGTAGGCGCCGTCCCCGGCTCCCATCAGCACGCCGTCGAGGACGAAGACGACGCCCGCGATCGGCTGAGTGA
>NZ_JAAVJD010000268.1 GCF_012033735.1 Streptomyces lonarensis
GGCCCGCCGGGCCCGGCGGGTGCCGATGCGGACGGCGCACCAGAGCGCTGTGCCGCCCACCACCACGAGTTGGGCGGCGAAGATCAGCCAGAACAGCGCGCCGGCGGGCAGCGCCGCGGGGTCGGCCTGCGGCCATGCCCCGGCGATGTCGGCGGGGGCGGTGAGCAGGGAACGCAGCGCGCCGGCGGTGCTGGTGAAGGTGACACCGTCCGGCCACCGCCCGGCGCGCAGCAGGCCGCCGAGGCCGGTGGAGGACCACACCAGCAGCGTGACCGAGATGGCGAGCGCGAGGGAGCCGACGATGGCCGCGTCGGGAACCCCGCCGCCTCGCCTGCCGCCGGGCCCGGCGCCCGGACCGTAGCGGTCCGCGGGCGGTCGGTGGCCGTCCGGGCCGTAGGGGTCCGGGCCGTAGCCGCCCGGGCCGGGCACGTAGGGACCAGAGGCGTAGGGGTCGGGGGCGTAGGGGTCGGGCCCGCCCTGCGGGTGGCTCATCGTGCGGTTCCTCCCCCGGTCACCGCGTGTACCGCTTGTCGAAGGAGACCGGCCCGGCGTCGAGCGCCAGGGGTGGCAGTTCCTCCTCCAGCTCGGCGGGGGCGCGGGGAGAGCCCTCGGTCATGGCGCGGTCGGTGAAGACCAGGGGTCGTTCGGCCTCGGTGATCAGGTGCTTGACCACCTGCACGTTGCCGTTGACGTCCCAGACCGCCATGCCGGGGGTGAGCGTGGGGATGATCTCCACCGCCCAGCGGGGCAGGCCCAGCACCTGCCCGGTGGCGCGGGCCTCGTCGGACTTCTGCGCGTACACGGTGCGGGTGGAGGCCATCTTCAGGATCGCCGCGGCCTCCTTCGCCGCCGCGCCGTCCACCACGTCGGAGAGGTGGTGGACCACCGCGACGAAGGAGAGGCCGAGGCGCCGGCCGAACTTCAGCAGTCGCTGGAACAGCTGCGCGACGAAGGGTGAGTTGATGATGTGCCAGGCCTCTTCCACCAGGAAGATGCGCTTCTTGCGGTCGGGCCGGATCCAGGTGTGCTCCAGCCAGACCCCGACCATCGCCATGAGGATCGGCATCGCGATGGAGTTGCGGTCGATGTGGGACAGGTCGAAGACGGTCAGCGGCGCGTCGAGGTCGATCCCGACCGTGGTGGGCCCGTCGAACATGCCGCGCAGGTCACCGTCGACCAGGCGGTCCAGCACGAGGGCGACATCGAGGCCCCAGGCGCGGACGTCCTCCGGGGCCACGTTCATGGCGTGGGCGGACTCGGGCCGGGGGTGGCGCAGCCGTTCCACGATGTCGGAGAGGATCGGCTGCCGACCCGCCGTCTCCTGGGTGACGGTCTCCACCACGTGGGCGTGGGCGACCTTCAGGGCGAACCCCGAACGCTCGTTGAGGCCGCGGCCCATCGCGACCTCGATGATGGTCCGCAGCAGCGCGAGTTGGCCGGTCGCGGTGATCGCGGGGTCGAGCGGGTTGAGACGGATGGACTGCTCGATGGCCGCCATCGGGTCGAGGCGGATGGGGGTGATGCCGAGCGCCTCGGCGATGAGGTTCCACTCGCCCACGCCGTCCTCGCCCTGGGCGTCGAGGACGACGACCTGACGGTCGCGGAACCGCAGCTGGCGGAGGACGTACGTCTTCTCCAGCGCGGACTTGCCGTTGCCGGACTCACCGAGGACGAGCCAGTGGGGCGCGGGGAGTTGCTGCCCGTAGAGCTGGAACGGGTCGTAGATGTACCCCTTGCCGCTGTAGACCTCACGGCCGATGATCACGCCGGAGTCGCCCAGCCCGGGCGCGGCCGTCGGCAGGTAGACGGCCTGGGCCTGCCCGGTGGAGGTGCGGACCGGCAGCCGGGTCGTCTCGGCCTTGCCGAAGAGCATGCCGGTGAAGGCGTCGGTGAGAGCGGACATCGGGTCACGGGGCAGCACGGAGGTACCTCCTCGCCTCGGGCCCCGCGGCGGGGCGCCAGAGGCTGCCCGCCGGGCGGCCGGTGGGTGGTGGCGCGGTGCGTCCGACGGGCGGTGGAGCGTCCCGCAGGGCCCGGCGGAAGGTTTCGCCCGGTGCGTGGCCGGGCCGCCGGCGGGCGGTCACCGGATTCCCGTCGCGAACGGCAGGGTGTTCACGAACGCCCGGTGGTGCTCGCGGTCGCACCACTCCAGCTTCAGGTACGACTTGCCCGCGGAGGCGCGGATGGTGCGCTTGTCGCGGGCGAGCGCCTCGGGGTTGGGCGACGAGACCGTCAGGTAGCCGACCAGGTTGACGCCCGCGGCGCCGGAGGCGAGGTCGTCACCGCGCTGGTCGACGCGGCTGTGCGCGGCGACGTCCCGCGGGTCGACGGTGCGGTTCATCTTCGCCGCGCGGGCTGCCTCCGCCTCATCGTTGGTCTTCTCCGTCAGCATCCGCTCGATGGCGACGTCGGTGGGCTCCAGGTCCATGCAGACGGCGACGGTCCGGATGACGTCCGGGGTGTGGACCAGCAGCGGGGCCAGGAAGTTGACGCCGACCGGCGTCAACGGCCACTCCTTCACCCAGGCGGTGGCGTGGCACCAGGGGGCGCGCGTCACCGACTCGCGGGTCTTGGCCCGCAGGAACGTCGCCTCGCGGGCGTCGAGTTCAGCTGGCCAGGCGTTGCGCTGCGACATGGCCTGGATGTGGTCGATCGGGTGGTCGGGGTCGTACATGGAGTGGATCAGCGAGGAGAGCCGCGCCTCGCCGAGGGGCTGCCGCACCCGGATGTCCGCCTCGGCCAACCGTGCGCAGATGTCCGTGAGTTCGCGGGCCATGACGACGGCGAGCGCCTCGTCCTGCGTCATGCGGGTGCCCCGGCCGCCCCGGGAGGCGGCGCGGGAGGCGCGGGCGATGGTCGCGGCCTCGTGGGCCAGGTCCCCGTTGTGGCGCATGCACGCGACGAGGTAGGCGCGGTGCTGCTCGCTGGAGGTGGAGACCATGGACTGGAGCTGGTCGTAGGAGTCCTGCAGCCAGTTCGGCGCGGTGAAGTCGCCCCGCTCGGAGACGTCGTGGGCGTGCGCGTCGGGGTCGGCGGGCAGCGTCCGCGCCAGCATCTGGAGCCGCGTGACGAACCCGTCGCCGTTGGCCACGTGCTTGAGGAGGGTCCCGAAGCGGTCGACCAGTGCCTCCTGGTCCTCGCTGTCGCGCAGGCCGACGCCGGGGCCCTCGATCTCGATGGCGGCGGTCACGGTGCGGCGGTCGGCGTGGAGGAGCACGGCGATCTCGTCCGGACCGAACGGCGCGGCGAGCCAGCTGACCCGGCCGACCCCGGGAGGGGCACCGACGGCGACCTCGCGCCCGTCCAGCGAGATGCCGGCCTCGGCCGCGGACGACCGGTACCTGGCGCCGCGGCGCTGGGTACGCCGGAACGTCCGGTTGATCTCGAACCACTTGTAGAACGTACGGCCGTTGTACGGCACGAACACCGCCGCCAGTGCGAGCGCAGGGAACCCCACCAGAGCGATCAGGCGGGGCATCAGCGCGGGGATCAGAAGGCCACTCATCATGCCCAGGAAGGCACCGAGGAGGATGAGCGCGAGCTCCCCCGTCTCCCGGTTCTTGCCGATGATGGCATGGGGACGGGCGCGGCCGATGAGGTAGGTGCGGCGCCGGGGGAACGACGCCGGAGGCGCGGTCACCGGTCACCTCCCTGCCTCGGCGGGCCGCCGGCCCGGCCGCCGCCCTCGCCACCGCGGGCGCCGTGGGCGGCCATGCCGCCCGCCATCGGGTTGGTGGGCCGCGACGCCCCGCCGGACGCCTGCCCGCCGCCACCCTGCGCACCGCCGCCCTCGCCACCGCGGGCGCCGTGAGCGCCCATGCCCTGGCGCAGCACGGTCGCCGGCGTGGCGATCGCCGCGCTGGCGGCGCGGTTGGAGGTGTCGCGGCGCATCGACCGGTGGCTGACGATGTCGTCGCCGAAACCGGGCACGAAGCGGTAGATCATGGCCGAGGCGAAGATCGCGAGGATGATGATGGCGAGGCCGGAGACGATCGCGGAGAACGCCGTCGGCCCCTCGGAGGTGGACAGCGCCGAGGCGAGGCCGAGCACGATCACGATGACCGGCTTCACCAGGATCACTGCCAGCATGATCCCCGCCCAGCGGCGGACGTGGCCCCAGAGGTTCTTGTCGACCAGCCCCGCGTAGACGGCGGTGCCCAGCAGTGCGCCGACATACAGCAGCGCCGCGCGGATGACCAGTTCGAGCCAGAGCACGCCGGCGGCGAGGATGGAGATCAGCGAGACGACGATCAGCATGATCGGACCGCCGCCGATGTCGTCGCCCGTTTCGAGCGCGGCGCTGAACTGGCCGAAGAAAGCGTCGGAGTTGTCGCCTGCTCCGGAGGCGATCACTTCCGTCACACCGTCGGTGGCGGCGACGATCACGTAGAGGATCAGGGGGGTGAACGCCGACGCCATGACGGTCAGCCAGAGATAACCGACCGCCTCGGAGATGGCCGTCGTCAGCGGTACCCCGCGCACGGCCCGCTTGGTGACGGCCAGCAGCCACAGCGTCAGGGTGAGGACGGTGGAGGCCGCGAACACCACGGCGTACTGGCGGAGGAACGCGGGGTTGGTGAAGTCCACGTTGGTGGTGTTGCTGACGGCGGTCGAGAGCTGGTCCACCACCCACGCGGCTGCCTCGGCGCAGCCCTGTGCCAGGGTCGCGAGCGGGTCGAGGGTGGTGTCGAGCCGCGGCGTCTGCACCCCGCCGCCCGCCCCGTCGCCGTCCAAGCAGTAGTCCTGAGCAGGACCGCGGATGAGCTCACACGGGTCCTCCTCGTCCTCGTCCTGAGCGAAGGCGCGGCCGGCCGAAGCTGCCCCGAGGGCGAGGAACGCTGCCAGCCCGCCGCCGAGGCCGATCCAACGTGTCCGGGCGTTAGCGCGCATACGTGAAGCCTCCGTACTGCTCGCTGGCCTCTGCCATTTCCTCTGCCGTCGAGGCGCGCTGGTCGCGCCCCACGGGTACCGGACCGTCCGACTGGTCGAAGTCCACGACTTTCCAGTCGTCCTGCTCCCAGACGAGTTGGAACGTGTTGGTGTACCAGGCTTCTGTCACCGGGTTGGTCGATGCCTCGCCAGCCAGCCCGAACAGCGACGTGTACCAGACCGATACTGTCGCGGTCTCGTCGTCGTGATCAAGGAGGTTGGTTCCCACGGGGACCACCCGAGCCACGAAGGTCATGCCGGTAGGAGGCGAAGCGGCCTCGTCAAGGCCCACTCGTTCAAGGAACTGCGGGTCGGTGTAGATGCGATCCAGTTCGGAGCCTCGGCCGGCCGCCGCCTCCGCGGTGTATATCGACTCGACGATGCGGTGCCGCGTCTCGGTCGCGAACATGCCTTCGCCGCCGAGGGCCACGGCGTAGTTGGCCGCGGCGCTCTCCGCACCCTGCTGGGTCTGCGGGAACCCGCTCGGTATGCCGTCCACCGGATTGTCCACGGGGTTCTCGCCACTGGGCGCGGTGGGGGCCGGGCCGGGGTTGCCGGCGGAGTCGCCGTCGGCGGAGCCGCCCGACGGGCCGTCGTCACCGGCGCGGTTGGCGAAGACGATGGCGGCGATGAGGATCAGGAAGACGCCGACGACGGTGGTGAGGTTGCGCCGGGGCGACGGGCCGCTGCGGCGCTTCCGGTCGCCCGGTTCCTCGTCCGGGTAGTGAGTGCGTGTCTGCGAGGGGATTCCGCGCTCGCTCGCATCGTCGTAGTCGTCGCCGTAGCTCATCGTCCGCGTCCCCTCAACGGCAGCGAGTCTATTACCTCCTCACACGACGTTAGCGCTTGTGGCGTGGGACCGAGTCGAAGCTGACCGGATTGACCGGTCCGCGAGACCGTCTCCACACACCGTGCGCGGCGTACGCGGGCGCCGTGAGCAGTCGTGGTCGGGGTGCGACGGCTGCCGCGGCCGACGTTTTCCGGAACGAATGCCACCGCGATGGGTGGTACGACCAGCTTGTCGCCCGGGTGCGCCCCGCCCGCCGGCCCGTGCGCCCGCGTATCGCGGGGGCGGCCGCAGCAGCGGCTGTACCGGCTGCGGGGCCGGCCGAATGCGTGGAGGGACCGCCGCCACGGCATCGATTCAGCCACGCCGGTGTCGCCGCCCTCCGCAGCGAACGCATCGCTCGTGAAGTGAGCTTCTCGAAAGGCGTGTTGGTGGCCGGCGGCACGTGGCCCGCGCCGGAGGGTCAGCGGTGGATGACGGGGGCGTGTTCCGGTGCGACCTGCGGCAGAGTGGCCACCCGCTGGAACGGCGGCGGGCCCGGGGGCGGCGCGCCGTCCAGCACGGAACGAGCAGCGGGGCGCGGCGCGTTGCCTCCGGTCACCGCGTTGGCGCGGGCTGCGCCGGCGAGGAAGCGGGCGGTTCCGGTGCCGCGCACCGCGGCACGCGCCGGGCCGGCGCGGGACGGCCCGGTCGCCTCGGCGGGGGCGACGGG
>NZ_JAAVJD010000269.1 GCF_012033735.1 Streptomyces lonarensis
CGGCCGGAAGCGGCCGCGCGCCGACCGGAACGCCGCCGCCCGGCGTGGCCGTCGCGTATAAAGACACGATGACCACCGAGCACGCCCCCGCCAGCGGCCGCCCCACCCTGGAGCAGGTGGCCCGGGTCGCCGGGGTGTCGCGGGCGACGGTCTCCCGGGTGGTCAACGGCGAGGCCACCGTCGACCCCCGGCTGCGGGAACTCGTCGAACAGGCCGTCACCGCGACCCGCTACGTCCCCAACCGCGCCGCCCGCTCCCTGGTCACCGGCCGCACCGACTCCGTGGCACTGGTCGTCTCCGAGCCCGACACCGCCGATGCCGCCGTACCCGCGGCGGGCGCGCTGGCCGACCCGGTCTTCGGGCGGACCGTGACCGGCCTGCTGCGGGAGTTCGGGCCGCGCGGCGTGCAACTGCCCGTCCACCACGCGGCGGACGAGGCCTCCCGGGAACGGCTGCTGGCCCACCTCGGCCAGGGCCACGCCGACGGCGTCGTGCTGCTCTCGTCCGGTCCCGCCGATCCGCTCGCGGAGCGCCTGGCGCGCGGTCCGCTGCCGCTGGTGCTCGCCGGCCGGCAGGCGGGGGCGCTGCCCGCCTCCTACGTCGCCCTCGACCAGCGGGCCGGCGGAGCGCTCGCCGCCGTCCACCTCCTGGAGCGGGGGTGCACCCGCCCCGCCGTGGTCGCCGGGCCGCCGTCCGGGCCGGGTGCCGACCCGGCCCACCGCGAGCGGTGCGACGGCTTCCGGGGCGTCGCCGCCGAACGAGGGGCTGCCGAGCCGCCGGTGGCCGTGGCGGCCGCCGACACACCCGCGGCCGGGGCGGACGCGGCGCGGCGGCTGCTGGCAGCGGACCCGCTGACCGACGCGCTGTTCGCGACGACCGACCTGCTGGCGCTCGGGGCCCTGGCCGCGCTCCGCGACGCCGGGCGCCGGGTGCCCGCGGACGTCGCGGTGGTGGGGTTCGGGGACGACGCCGCCGTCGGCGCCGAACCCGGCCTGACCACCGTGCGCCGCCCGGTGGAGGAGATGGCGGCGGAGACGGCGCGGTTGCTGCTGCGCCAGATCGACCAGCGCGGGCAGCGCGCCCCCTCCGTCATCTTCCCGCCGACGCTCACCGTGCGCGCCACCGCCTGACCGCACGGCGGACGCGGCCCCGGACGGGATGTCCGGGGCCGCGTCCGTCGCACCCGCCGGGTGGTCCGGCGGACGTCCGGGCGGATGGCGGCAGCCGGCCGGGCTGCCGCCACCCGCCGGGCGGTCAGGCGTCGAGCGGTCAGGCGTCGAGCGCCTCCAGCGAGGCGAGTTGCCCCTCGCGTGTCTCGGCGAGCTCGGCGGCGAGAGCGGTGGTCGCCTCGTCGCTGCCGTTCTCCGCGGCGGAGCCGGAGATCATCGCGGACTGCGCCAGGTGCTCGTGGAGCGCCTCACGCGCCGCCGCGTCCACATCCGACGCCGCGGCTATCTCCGCGAGTTCGTCGTCGGTGACCATGCCGGTCATGTTGTGGCCCTCGTGCGGGTTGGTGTCCGGTACCCCCGCCTCGTCGAGAATCTCCCGCATGCGGGTGGTCTCCTCGGCGTGGGTGAGGGCCAGTTCACCGGCGAACGCGCCCAACTCCGCGTCGTCGCCCGACTCCCCGACCAGCTCCAGCAGCAGCAGGGTCCGGTCGTTCATCGGCGCCATCAGCTGGAGCCAGGCCAGGTCGGTGCCGCTGAGTCCGTGCGCGGCCCCGCCGTCGACGGTCGCCGGGTCCGTGGCACCGGCGGCGGGAGCCTCCGCCACCGGCGTCACGTCCGGCGCCGCGCCCCGGTCGTCCTCGGCCCCGCAGCCCGCCAGCGGCAGCGCCGCCAGCAGGGTCACGGCAGCTGCGGTGGCGACCCGACGGGCGCGGCGCGGCATCACAGGGGGTTCCCGTCGGCGCCGCACTTCACGATGGCGTTGAGGCAGTCGCGCACCCGGCGCTCCAGCTCCTCCTGCGGCCAGGCGTTGATGAAGTCGGCGTGCATCGTGTAGCCGGGGCCCGACGCCAGCTCGAAGCGCGAGGGGTCGCCGTTGACCGGGTAGCGCACGACCTGCCGCATCTTGGGCACCGGCACCGGGTGGGTCTCGGGGCACTCACCGGCGACCGGGTAGGCCATGTGGCTCTGGTGGTCGGGGGAGTCGAGGTTCACCCCGTCCCAGCACTGCGGGAAGTCGAGGTAGGACTCCAGCGCGCTGTGCTCGGGGCAGTTGACGAAGTCCTTCGAGGGCTCCACCTCGCCGGCGTGCAGGCACGACCAGCGGGCGATCACCGGGTCGTCCGGGCCGGCCACGGCGTTGCCGGCCAGCATGAGCAGCCCCTCGGGGTAGGGCTGGATGCGCTCGGTGACGTCCTGGTTCACGCCCTCACCGAGGTAGTAGAAGGTCGCCTGCTGGGGCTCGACCGGCTCACCGTCGACGAACAGCGTCGGCATCCAGTACGAGGAGAGGTCCACCAGCGGGTCGCAGGTGGTCTGTCCGGCCTCGATCAGGTCCGCCGCCGTGCTGTGGGCGTCGGTGACCGGCGAGCCGAAGAAGCTGTGCATGTGGGAGGCGCCGGGCAGGCCGGGGAAGACGATCGGGTCGTCGGGCAGCCGGTGGCTGAACTCGCACTCGGCGAGGAACTCCGCCACGCCGTAGCTCTGGGCCGACACCTCGCCGGCCGGCTCGGGGGCGGCCTCGGTGTCGTCGCCGGCGATGGCGCCGGGTATGCCGGTCAGCTGGAGCGCCGCGACGGCGGCCCCGGCCACGGCCACGGTGAGCAGGCGGTTGCGGGTGCGGCGGCGGGACGTGGGGGGTGAGGTCATGGTCCGGGCTCCTCGGATGGGGGATCGCGTGACTCGTCCGCGGTGGGGGCCCCGGCCGGTGGACCGGCGGGGTTCACGGTGGGCCGCGCACTGGACAGCCGGATGCTATAGCTGTCCGGGGCGCCGTCCGGAGTGTTCCGCAAGACACCAGAGAGCGTTCTCTCGCCGGGACCCTAAGAGCGCCTTAAGGGACCGTCAAGCCATGCTCAACATTCCCGGAACCACGTCGCTCCCTAGCGGGCGGAACCCTGAAAAACACGGGCTCAGCCGTCAGTTCGGGCGTCGTCGGCCGCCCGGCCCCGGAAATCCGTAAACCAGAGAGCGCTCTCTCTGTTCGACGGAGTTCGACGATCTGCGCCTTCATCACCTGAAGGGATTTTGCAAGGTGGTACGGACTGTTCCGGATCTTCTCAGCATGTCTTGACGGCCCACGGTGCGGCGAGTTGACTGCCGCGCACACCGACCGGAACCGGTTCCGGAACCGGTGCCGGTACGCGCCGTCCCCCACGGGCGCGCGCCGCCGGCCGAGCCGTTCGTCCAGGGAGTCCGCAATGCGCGTCACCATCGCCGATGTCGCCCGTACCGCGGCCGTGAGCAAGACCACCGTCTCCCGCGTGCTCAACGGGAAGGGGGAGGTGGACCGCACCACGGCGGAGCGCGTCCGGGGGGTCATCGACGAGCTCGGCTACGTGCCCAGCTCCCGCGCGGTGAGCCTCGCCCGCGGCAACAGCCGGACCCTCGCGATCCTGGTCCCCTCCCTCGGCTGGCCGTGGATCAGCCAGATCCTCCAGGGGGTCTCGGACACCGTGGAGTCCGCCGGCTACGGCCTGCTGCTCTTCACCTGCAACCGCGGCGAGCAGTCGATGGCCCAGTTCACCAGCCAGGTCACCGCCCGCGCCTTCGACGGGCTGCTGGCCATCGTCCCCGGCGACGCCCTCCCCACACTGGAGAAGCTGCACGCCCAGGGGCTGCCCGCCGTCGTCATCGACGACCAGGGGCAGCGCCCGCGCCTGCCGTTCGTCGCCACCACCAACGCCGAGGGCGGCGCAGCCGCCGCCCGGCACCTGCTCGACACCGGACGGGTCCGCCCGCTGGTGGTCGCCGGGCCCCCGCGGTTCGGCTGCGTGCAGGACCGGCTCACCGGTTTCCGCGCCGCGCTGCGGGAGCGCAACCTGCCCAAGCCCGGGGCCCTGGTGGTCGGCAGCGACTTCACCGTCTCCTCCGGGCGGCGCGCCGTCGAGGGCGTACTCGCCGAAGGGCGGCCCTTCGACTCCGTCTTCGCCCTCAACGACCAGACCGCGGTCGGCGCCCTCGCCGCGCTGCGCGCCGGCGGGCGGTCCGTCCCCGACGACGTGGCCGTCATCGGCTTCGACGACGTCCCCATGGCCTCCGTCTCCGACCCCCAGCTGACGACCATCCGCCAACCGATCCGCCGCATGGGCGAAGCCGCCGCCCAGATGCTGCTGCACCACCTCCAGGGCGCCCCGCTGCCCGCCGAACCGGTGGTGCTGCCAACCGAGTTGGTGGTCCGAGCCTCCGCGCCCAACTGAGGGCGGCGGGCCCGGCCCGCCGTGCTCCACCCCTCCCGCGCCCCCGCCGGCGGGCCTCCCCGCGAGGCCGCGGTCCCCCGCACGGCACAGCCCGGCCGTCGGCCTGCCCGCCAGTCGCCCGGAACGCACCACTTCACGGGCATTCGCACCGCCAACCCCCACGCATGAGCACGCACGCCACGCAGTACCCGCACCACCGCGCCACCGAGTAGTACCCGCACCACCGCACCACCGAGCAGCACCCGGCACCCGCAGCGACCCGCGGCGCCGGCACCCGCAACCGCCGTCCAAGGAGCCCACCATGAGAGTCACCCCCCGCAGAGGAAACCGCCGCCGCGCGACCCTCGCCGTCGCCACCGCGGTCGTCCTCAGCACCCTCGCCGCCTGCTCCGGCGGGGGCGGCGGCAGCAGCAACGCAGGCCCGCGCGGTGACGGCGTCCTCAACGTCGGCATGCCCAACGCCCCGCAGGCGGACAACAGCAACCCGTTCCTCGCCACCTCGGCCAGCGTCTCCCTCGGCTACCGCGCGATGATCTACGAGCCCCTCGCCATGTTCAACGGCATCCGCCCCGCCGAGGACGCCCGCCCCTGGCTCGCCGCCGAGTGGGAGTGGAACGAGGACTTCACCGAGCTGGTGATCACCGCGCAGGACGGCCCCGAGTGGTCCGACGGCACCGCGTTCAGCGCCGCCGACATCGCGTACACCTTCCAACTGGTCAAGGACACACCCGCGTTCAACGGCGCTGCCATCCCCTTCGACGAGGTCGAGCAGGACGGCGACACCGTCCGGCTGACCTTCGGCGAGTCGCAGTTCGTCAACCAGAACCGCATCCTGGGGACCTACATCGTCCCGGAGCACATCTGGTCCGAGCAGGACTCCCCGGAGACCTGGGAGAACCGCGAGCCGGTCGGCACCGGCCCCTACGTGCTCGAGACCTTCACCCCGCAGACCGTCACCCTCACCCGGCGCGACAGCTACTGGCAGGGTCTGCCGGAGGTCGAGGAACTGCGGTACACCTCGTACAACGACAACAACGCGCAGACGACGGCGCTGGCCAACGGCGACTCCGAGTGGTCGTTCGTCTTCATGCCGGACTACGAGTCCGTCTACATCGACAAGAACCCCGAACACCACAACCTGTGGTTCCCCACGAGCCTCGGCGTCCACGGCCTCTGGCTCAACACCGACCAGAAGCCGTTCGACGACCCGGCCCTGCGCCGCGCCGTCTCCCAGGTGATCAACCGCGACGACATCCACGTCCAGGCGCACGCCGGGCTCTACCCGGCGCTGGAGAACCCCACCGGGCTGCCGCTCCCCGCCGGGGAGCCGTTCCTCGCCCCCGAGTACCAGGGCGCCGTGGTGGAGGCCGACGCCGACGCCGCCCGCGCCGAACTCGACGAGGCCGGGTACGACACCACCGGGGACACCCTCCTCGACCCCGACGGCAACGCCGTCACCGTCGACCTGATCGGCCCGGCCGGCTGGTCCGACTACCTCACCGCGCTGTCGATCATCTCGGACAACCTCGGCGAGATCGGCATCGAGGCCACGCTCAACACCCAGACCGTCGAGTCCTGGCGGACCTCCGTCGACAACGGCGAGTTCGACGCCACCCTGCACTGGACCAACAGTGGCGGCACCCCCTACGACATGTACCAGCACATCATGGACGGCGGGATGTACCACCCGGTCGGCGAGGGCTCCCCGGGCGGCAACTTCGGCCGGTACCAGAACCCCGACGCCGACGCCGCGCTCGACACCTACGCCACCACCAGCGACGAGGGTGAACGCGAGGAGGCGCTGCACGAGTTGCAGCGCATCCTCGTCGAGGACGTCCCGATGGTGCCGACCGTCGCGGGCCCGATCGGCGCCCAGTACAACACCACCAACTGGGTCGGCTGGCCGGACGAGTCCGACCCCTACGGCCCGCCGCAGCCCACCCAGCCCAACGCGCTGGACATCGTGCTGCGCCTGAAGGCCGCCGAGTAGCGGGCGGGACGCGCCGCGGCGGCCCCTTCCCGCCGCCGCGGCG
>NZ_JAAVJD010000026.1 GCF_012033735.1 Streptomyces lonarensis
CGTTGCGGGCGACCGGGGCCGGGCGGGCGGTGCGCGGCGGCGGCCGTTGCGGCCGGCCGTCGTGCACCGCCGGGGTCGGGCCGGGCCTCACACACATTCTCAGCAGTAGAGGTTTCCGCCGGTGGTGGTGCCGAGGATCTGCGAGAAGTGCTGGAAGGTGTTGATGCGGCTCTGCACCTGCCCCGGGTTGCCGCCGTTGCACTCGATGCTGCCGTTGATGCTGCGGATCGACTCGCCGAAGCCCGCGCCCCCGACGATCGCCTGGTGGCCGCTCATGTGCCCGGCGCCGGACTGGGTGTTCCAGAACCAGAGCGCGGTCCGCCAGGAGACGGCGGCGTCGTTCTGCACCAGCCAGGGGTTGTTGAGCAGGTCGATGCCGAGGGCGTCACCGGCCGCCTTGTAGTTGTAGTTCCAGCTCAGCTGGATCGGGCCCTTGCCGTAGTAGGCGGACTGGCCCGCCGGGCAGCCGAAGGGCTGGCCCCAGTCGCAGTAGTGCGAGTAGTTGCCGGTGTTCTGCTCCACGATGTGGACCAGCCCGCCGGTCTCGTGGCTGACGTTGGCGAGGAACGCGGCGGCCTCGCGACGCTGCACCTCGGTGCTGCCCGTCCGGGCGAAGCCCGGGTAGGAGCTGAGGGCGGAGACCAGGCCGCTGTAGGTGTAGAAGGAGTTCCGGTTCGGGAACATCTGGTTGAACTGGGCCTGGCTGACCACGAAGCCGCCGGGCGCGGGGGGCTGTCCGCCGCCGTTGCAGCTGTGCGGGTGCCAGTACCAGTGGCTGATCACCGGGTCGTACCCGGGATTGGCGTGTTCCGCGCGGTAGTAGGAGCCGTTGTAGCGCACGATGCTGCCCGCCGGGTACCAGGTGCCCGCGCGCCAGTCGGTCGCGGCGGCGCAGTTGGCCGCGGAGACGTCGGTGGTGACGACGGTGGTCTCGGCCCCGGCCTCGGCCGGGGTGGCGGTGGCGGCGGGCATGAGTGCCGCGGTCACGCCGGTGGCGAGCAGGGCGGCCGTCAGCAGGGTGACGATGCGTTGTCTGAACACGGTCCACTCCTCTGGAGTGCGACGACGCGCCCGCCGGCTCCGGCCGTGGCGCGTCGATGTGGGGGTGACGCGCACACTGAAGCGTCACATGGCCACCACGTCAAGGTCTAGACCAAGTTCCCGGAACGTCTGCGCCTCTCCCCGCCGTGGCGGGGGCCGCGACGTCGCCTGCCCCACGTGCCCGCCGGCCCCGGCGTGCCCGGGGCCGGCGTCGCGCTCAGGCCGTGAGGCTGCCGGCCCCCGCACCGTCCGCGGCGGACCCCGCCTGCTGCGGCGGGATACCCCTCGCGGCCGGGTCGGCGTCGGTGACCACCGGCGTCGGGAGATGGATCGCCGTCACCACCAGGCCGTTCCCGGCGCACCAGCGGCCCGCGAACTCCGGTACCGGGCGGCCGTCGAGCACCGGCCCCGGCACGAGGAGCCGCGCGGTGAACGTCCCCGCGTCCGGATCGACGGCGATCTCGGCCTCGGAGAAGTCCAACTCCCGCAGCATCAACGGGTACCAGACCTTGAAGACACTCTCCTTGGCGCTGAACAGCAGCCGGTCCCAGTGCGGCTCCGGGTGGGTCGCGGCCAGCTCCGACAGGTGGGCGCGTTCCGACGCCAGCGTCACCAGCGGCAGCACGTCCGTCGGGAGCGGGCCGTTCGGTTCGGCGTCGATGCCCAGCCCCGCCGTCGTCCCGGCCGCGGCAAGGGCCGCTCCGCGGTACCCCACACAGTGGGTCATGGTGCCGATGACCCCTGCCGGCCACTGCGGGGCGCCCCGGCGGTTGGGCAGGATCGGTGCGGCGGGATGCCCGAGCCGGGCCAGCCCCCGCCGAGCGAGGTGCCGGACGGTGGTGAACTCGCGGCGCCGCTTGTCGACCGCCCGGGAGATCAGGTCGGCCTCGGCGGGGAAGAGCCCCTCCCCGGGCGGGACCACGTCCTCGAAGGCGGCCTCGGTCACGACCGACGCCGGTAGCAGCTGCTCGATCACCGTGCCTCCACCGACGTCCCGGAGAAGCGGACCTCGCGCAGCGGTTCCCGTGGTGGGCGGGGCTTCCACTCGCGGGGATAGCCGACCGACACCTCTTCGAAGCGCACGCCGTCGTAGTGGGTCACACGCGGGATGTGCAGATGGCCGTAGACGACGGATGCCGCGCGGAACCGGACGTGCCAGTCCGCGGTCAGCTCGGTGCCGCACCACTGGGCGAACTCCGGGTAGTACAGGACGTTCGTCGGCTGCCGGACCAGCGGCCAGTGGTTGATCAGGACGGTGCGCAGCGCCGGGTCGACCTCCGCGAGCCTGCGCTCGCTGTACGCGACCCGTTCCCGGCACCAGGCCTCCCGGCTCGGGTGGGGGTCGGGGTGGAGGAAGTACTCGTCGGAGCAGACGATCCCCGCCTCGTGGGCGATCCGGAGCGACTCCTCCGTGGTGCTCGCACCCGGGGCGCGGAAGGTGTAGTCGTACAGCGCGAACAGCGGCGCCACCGCCACCGGCCCCTCGGGGCCGTGCCAGACGGGATACGGGTCCTCGGGGGTCACCACACCGAGGTCGCGGCAGCGCCTCACGAGCTCGTCGTACCGCGCCGCACCGCGCAGCGTGCACGGGTCCTCCGGATGGGTCCACAGCTCGTGGTTGCCCGGCGCCCAGATCACCTTGGCGAAACGTCCGGCGAGGAGGGCCAGCGCCGAGAGGACGTCCTCGAGCTTCTCGGCGACGTCCCCGGCGACGATCAGCCAGTCCTCCGTCGAGGTGGGGCGGAGCTCCTGCAGCACCGCGCGGTTCTCCTCGTACGCGATGTGCAGGTCGCTGACGGCCAGCAGTCTTCCTCGGCCCACGGCACTGTCCTTCCCTCTGTTCCCGCCGGACCGCGGCGTCCGCCGCGCGGTGCGGGGGACCAGCCGGGCCGGCGGAGCGGGGCGGACCCGTCCGAGGGCGGGGGTCCGCCGGTTTCCCGGCCCACCCTACGGCGGCGCTCCGCCGCGGGGCGACGGCGCCGGCCGGGCCCGCTCGACGTGCCGTCCGGGTGGTGGGCGGGGCCCGTTGCGGAGCCCTCCAGTGAAACAGGCGCGGGCTCCGAAATTCCCTGGTGATCCGCGCCGGCTCGAGCAATTCACCGGAGCCCACTCGGGAATTCCCTAGAGTGCCGGGGATGCGTTGACAACGTCTTCCGCGCCTTGCGAGCGTTCGGACGCCTGTCGTCCGGACCTCGTATTCGCAGCCGGGTCATCGGTCGAGCGCGGATGTTTGGGCGGCTTCCTCGCGGTTGGGAAGGGTGTGCCACGTCCGAACGAGCGCTCATCACAGGGATCACCGGTCAGGACG
Source organism: Streptomyces lonarensis (assembly GCF_012033735.1). Classification (GTDB taxonomy): domain Bacteria; phylum Actinomycetota; class Actinomycetes; order Streptomycetales; family Streptomycetaceae; genus Streptomyces; species Streptomyces lonarensis. The sequence goes on from NZ_JAAVJD010000026.1 coordinate 3,350, forward strand.
GCTCGTACCTGGCCGAGCATCTCCTCGCGCAGGGCTACCAGATGTGGGGGCTTATCCGGGGGCCAACCCCCGCCGCTCGCGCGTCAGCAACCTCGTCGCGGAACTCGACTTCGTCGACGGCGACCTCATGGACCAGGGCAGTCTCGTCTCCGCCCTCGACGCGGTCCAGCCCGACGAGGTATACAACCTCGGCGCCATCTCCTTCGTCTCGATGTCCTGGCAGCAGGCCGAGCTGGTCACCGAGGTCAACGGGACCGGCGTCCTGCGCATGCTGGAGGCCATCCGCCGCGTCAGCGGCCTGAGCGGCTCCCGCAGTGCCCTGCCCGGCGAGCAGATCCGCTTCTACCAGGCGTCCTCCTCGGAGATGTTCGGCAAGGCCGCCGAGACACCCCAGCGGGAGACCACGCTCTTCCACCCGCGGAGCCCCTACGGCGCGGCGAAGGCGCAAGGCCACTACATCACCCGCAACTACCGCGAGTCGTTCGGTATGTACGCCGTCTCCGGGATGCTATTCAACCACGAGTCCCCCCGCCGGGGGCAGGAGTTCGTCACCCGGAAGATCTCCCTGGCGGCGGCGCGGGTCAAGCTCGGCCTGCAGGACAAGCTCGCCCTCGGCCACCTCGACGCGGTCCGGGACTGGGGCTACGCCGGCGACTACGTCCGCGCCATGCACCTGATGCTCCAGCAGGACACCCCCGACGACTACGTCATCGGCACCGGCCAGATGCACTCCGTCCGCGACGCCGTCCGGCTGGCCTTCGACTACGTCGGCCTGGACCGGCGCGACCACGTCGTCATCGACCCCGAGCTGGTCCGTCCCGCCGAGGTCGAGGCGCTCTGCGCCGACAGCACGAAGGCCCGCGACCGCCTGGGCTGGAAGCCCGAGGTCGACTTTCCGACCCTCGTGCGCATGATGGTCGATTCCGATCTGGAAAAGGTCTCGCGCGAGGACCGATATCGCGAGCTGATGCTCACCACCAACTGGTAGAGCGTCCTTACCAACACGAGGGATTTCCCGCCGGAATCACGGCGAAACTCGCCGCATGGATTCCCCGTGCGAGCGGCGGAATCAGCAGGCGATTCGACGCCCGCCGGAAGGCGAGCAGCCGTCGGACGCCCCGACAGGTGCGGCCTTCGGTTCTCGATCGAGATGGGTCGAGCAGAGATGGACAACGAGCAGAAGCTGCGGGACTACCTCAAGCGCGCCACCGCCGACCTGCGACGCAGCAGGCGCCGGGTCGGCGAGCTGGAGGCGGCGGCGCTGGGCTCCCTGCTGCCCGCGCTGTCCTCGTGGCGCGACCGCGCCCGCGCAGACGCCCGCGCCTCCGACCTCTGCTACCGCGTCACCTGGTGCCACGTCTCACCGGAACAGCTCGAGGCCGGTACCCGGCCGGCCTGCCTGAGCGACTTCGGGCTCAACCTGCTCCTCCAGCGCCGAGTCCACCACTTCAGCCGGGTCGTCGTCCCGACCTTCGAGTTCCAGCCGGCGAACGAGGGGGTCCTCCGAGATCCTCAGCAGCGAAGCACTGTGCGCCGCCGGATGCGACAGCATCTCCGGAAGCTGCGCGGGGAGGCCGGCCGATGAGCGGGCGAGGCGCTGCGCGGAGCGTGTGACCGTGCCGCGCCGCGGGTGGTGTTCGTGGCGGACGTCACCCGCCGGGGGAGAGAGGCAAGGGCCCGGTGCACGCCGGGGGTGTGCGTGCACCGGGCCGGGGGCGGGACGGCTTCGGGGGTGTGCCGTCCTGCCCGGGGGGTGTGGTCTGTCAGACCAGGGGGAGGCGGGTCGACACCGCTGTGCCGTAGCCCGGTTCGGACTCGACGGTGAGCGAGCCCGCGATGCGCGCGGCGCGGGCCCGCATGCCGTCGAGGCCGAAGCCGCCCGTGCCGTCGCGTTCCGGCAGGGTGCCGGGGTCGAAGCCGCGTCCGTCGTCCCGGATGTCCAGGGTCACCTCGCCGTCCATGAAGCTGAGGGTGACGCCGACGCGGGAGGCCGACGCGTGCTTGCCCGCGTTCGACAGGGCCTCCTGCGTGATCCGCAGGAGCGTCGCCGAGACCTCGCCGTGCAACTGCTGCGCCGGTCCGGTGAGGGTGAAGTCGGCGCGGGTGCCGGTCTGCTCGGACCACCGGTCGATCGTCTTGCGCAGCGTCTGGAGGAGTCCGTCGTGGGCCAGGCCCATCGGGGCGAGGTTCTGCACCGAGCGGCGGGCCTCGCCCAGGCTGTGCCGGGCGAGTTCGGAGGCGCGGTCGAGGTGTTCGTGCGCCGCCGCCGGGTCGGGCGTTCCCGCGACGACCCGGAGCTGGGCGATGATGCCGGCGAGGCCCTGCGCGATGGTGTCGTGGATCTCGGCGGCCAGCCGCCTGCGTTCGTCGGCGATGCCCGCTTCCCGCGCCTGCACGATCAGTTGGGCGTGAAGGGCGGCGTTCTCGTCGAGGGCCCGCTGGAGCGCGATGTTGGTACGTTCCAGCTCGTCGATGGAGGCCGCCCGGCTTCTCGACCGCACTTCCTCGTGCTCCACGAAGTAGCCGACGATGGTCAGCAGCGCGTTGTTCGCGAGGAGCAGACCCGCGAAGATCGTCCACTGGTTCGGCTCGTCGAACGGCATGCCGCCGACCTGGGACGCCGCCACCGGGACGGAGCAGGCGAACGGACCGAGCCACTTCCACCGCCCCGCCGGGATCAACTCGTTGGCGTCGAGGTAGCCCGAGGCCGCGTAGAAGGCAAAGAACGGGTTCAGCCAGGTGAGCGCGAAGCTGATCGCCCACCGCACCGCGTAGTACGCCACCGAGGTGGGGCCGGGCTCCGGGTGGGAGCGGCTGGCCCGCCCCCACCACAGCTGGAGCAGCACGGCCAGGGCGATGAGGGCGGCGGCCCAGTAGCGTTCGCTCGCGGCCGAGGTCAGCTCGGGGCCGACCGAGGTCGCCAGGAGCGTGCTGACGCCGAGCAGTCCGTACGGCTGCCATTTGAGCAGGGTCTCCTGGCGCCGTTCGATCTCCGTGTCCGCCGTCGTCATGCGCCCAGTGTGCACGGGCCGAACCCCTACTCCCACCGGAACCAGCGGATCGCGGCGGCGGTCAGAACGACAGCCCACGCGACGAGCGTGCCGAGCAGGGACCAGTCGGGCCAGCCGCCGGCCGCGGCCTGCTCCAGGGCGCTCGCGGCGGCGCCGAAGGGGGTGAGCTCGACGACGTTGGCGAGGGTGTCGGGCATGGACCGCACGGGAATCCAGACACCGACGCAGAACAGCGCGGGGAAGAAGATGGCGGAGGCGAAGCCGGCCGCGTACCTGGAGGTGCTGGCGAGGGCCGAGACGAGGGCTCCGGTGGCCAGGCAGGCGGCCGTCGCGAGCAGTAGGCCCACGGCGTACCCGCCGACGTGGCTCGGCAGGTCCACGCTGAAGACGAGCCGGCCCACGGTGATGACCAGCAGCGCGGACAGCACCGCGAGCGCGCTGTTGAGCAGCATCTGCACGGCCAGCAGGGTGGATGGGCGGGCCGGGGTCGTCGACATGCGGCGCAGGATGCCGCGTTCGCGGTAGCCGGTCAGGGTGGGCGGCATGGCCTGGATGCCGGCCACGATCTGGGCGACGAGTACGGCGATGGGCACGTAGATGTCGATCAGCCGCAGGCCGCCGAGGTCGTCGTTCTCCTCCCGGAACATCGGCACGCAGCCCAGGATCACCAGGATCAGGGACGGGAAGACGATGATCCAGAAGAGGTTGGCCGGCTCACGGAAGAACAGCCGGGTCTCGGAGATCAGCACGGCGACGCGGGGGGAGACCCGGCGGCCTTCGGTCGCCGGTGCCATGGCCGTCGGTGAGGCCGTGGTCGTGGTGTCGGTCATGTTGCGGGTCCTGTCTGGAAAGTCCGGTGGGGCGAGTGGTCGGGCGCGGCGGTCAGGACTTCGTCAGGTCGAGGAAGGCGTCGTCGAGCGTGGCGTCGGAGACCCGGAGCTGGTGGGCCGTGATGCGGCTGCGGACCAGCAGCGAGATCACCGCGTTGACGGTCTCGTCGCTTCCGCTGAGCGTGATCCGGTCGTTCTTGTACTCGACGTCCGTGAGCCCGGGCAGCGAGGAGAGCGACTCGTTGTCGAGGGGGGCCGAGGGCGTGAACGAGATGACCGTGGAGCCGGCCGTCCGTCCGACGAGACCGCTCGGGGTGTCGAGCGCCGAGATGCGTCCCTGGCCGATCAGGGCGATCCGGTCGCACAGCCGCTGCGCCTCCTCCATGATGTGCGTCACGAGGATGACGGTGACCCCGCTGTCGCGGACGTCCTCGATGAGCTCCCAGGTGTCGCGGCGGGCGCGCGGGTCGAGCCCCGTGGTCAGTTCGTCCAGAACGACGACCCGGGGGGCGCCGATGAGGGCGAGCGCGATGAAGAGGCGCTGCTTCTGGCCGCCGGAGAGCCCGCCGAAGCGCGTGGTGAGCTTGGCGGTCAGGTTCAGGCGCTCCGCGAGAGGCTTCCAGTCCAGCGGGCGGGCGTAGAAGGAGGAGTACAGCTCCAGCGCCTCGCGCACGGTGAGCTTGGCCTGGAGGTCGCTCTCCTGGAGCTGGGAGCCGAGGACGTTGGTGACCGCCTTGTGCTCGGTTACCGGGTCGAGCCCCGCGACGCGGATCCGGCCGGAGTCGGGCTTGCGCAGACCCTCGATGCACTCCACCGTGGTGGTCTTGCCGGCACCGTTCAGGCCGAGAATGCCGAAGATCTCGCCCTCCTCGACGGAGAAGGAGACTCCGTTGACAACGGCCCGGCCACCGTAGGACTTGTGCAGGTCGGTGACTTCGATGATGGGCTCGCTCGTCGCCCGGGGGATGCTCGTCGTGGTCATACCGACAGGTTCGCGCGGGGGAGGGGCGGGCCGCATCGCCCATCAGGCTCGAAGCCGAATCAGCCGATCGGTTGATATGCGGAACGACCCGTGGGAGGAAGCATGGGGCCATGACACCGCCCCTGTCACCGGTGCCACCGGCACCATCCCAGCCACGCGGACCCGGCCTGCCGGCCGGGCCGGTCGCGTCGGACGGGGGCGACGGGGACGGCCCGTCCCGCCGTCGCGCGCGGCTCACGCACGACGGCGGCCCGGGCAGGCGCGGTTCACGGTGTCACGAGATCACTCGGCGACGTACGTGTTGTGGGTCCAGACGAAGACGCGCAGTTCGCGGTCGTCGATGAGCGTGGTTTCGGCGGTGGCCTCGAAGTGCTCGTAGCGGTTGCCGCGCGAGACCTTGATCTTGGGTACGTCGAGATCCGCGATGTAACGCAACTGCTCCGCCTCGGTGAGCACCGAGGAAGGGCCGCCGGAGAGGAACACATTGGGTCTGTCGTTGAATTCCACGATTACCTTCACTCCCTGAACTTGGAGGTCCCAGCATTCATCCGTCGCGAGACATCCCCGTGCGTCGCGGCCGGCCCGGCGCGGGCGTCCGGCCTGGAGGCCGGCCGTTGGCTGTCGGGTGCGCGTCCTGGTTCGGCGCGGCGGCACCGCGGGGAGTCGTTCGCGTTCGTCGATGAGTCGTGCGGCGAAACGCCGTGCGTTCGGCCGGAGGTGTGCGGCTGCGAACGCGTCGAGTGCCGGTCGCCGCGATACCGGCGTCGTGCCGGGCCGATACGCGGGAGCGGCGGTCATGGAATGCGTGTGCGGGCTGCGGAAATGTGCCTGCGGGACGTACGAGCGGTCCCGCTGAAATGTGGAATCGGGGCCCGTCCGCCGGAAACGTCCGAGGTGTTTCCGGTACGTCGTGCGGCCAGCACCGGAATGCGGTGCCGACCCCGTGCGAGCGCCGCGGAGAACCGGGACGCCGGCCGCGGACGCGTGCCTCCCGGGCCCACCGCGTCGGGGCGTTCCCCCGGAGAGCGGGGCGACCCGTGGGCCGACCGTGGCCGAGGGCGCCGTTGCCCTCGGCCACGAAGGCTGGAGTCGGCCTGTCCCGAGCGGATGACCGAGGCGGCGTCCCCTGCGACGGGGGACACCGGCCGCCCGACGGCACGAACGCCCCGGGGGAGCGCGACGCGGTCGCCGCTCCGCCGGCCCGGGCGGGCAGGGGAGCGGCTTCGTGCCGGTCGGCGGGGTGGTGAGGAGCGGGCCATTCAGTCGAGCAGGTCGGGCTGCTCGCGGACGATGCTCGCGTACAGCGGCTGGAACTGGAGCCAGCCGGCGAGTTCGTTCCCGGTCTCGTCGTGCGTGAGCTTGGCGACCTCGTGGCTGATCGGGCTGACCCCGCCGGCGGCCTTCGCGGTGAGCTGGGCCTGGGCGGAACGCTCCGCCGCGTAGTACCAGTAGATCGCCGAGTCCACGGTGGTGCCGACCGTCAGCAGGCCGTGGTTGCGCAGGATGATGGCCTTCCTGTCACCGAGGGCCTCGGCGAGGCGCTTGCCCTCGTCGAGGTCGTCCACGATGCCGGCGTAGCCGTCGAACGCCGTGTGGTCCTCGTAGAACACACAGGCGTCCTGCGTCAGCGGCTCGATGAACTGGTCGGTGGCAGACAGGGTCTTGCCGTACATCGAGTGGGTGTGCGCCGCCGCGACCACGTCGGGCCTGGCCTTGTGGACGGCCGAGTGGATGACGAACGCGGCCTTCGCCACCGGGTACTTGCCCTTGATGACGTTGCCGTGCTCGTCCACGAGCACCAGGTCGCTGGTGGTGACGTGCGCGAACGGGATGATGTAGGGGTTCACCCAGAAGTAGTCCGGGTACTCGGGGTCACGCGCGCTGATGTGACCCGCCACCCCCTCGTCGAAGCCGAGGCCGGCGAAGAGCCGCAGGGCCCCGGCCACCCGCTCCTTGCGGTAGCGGCGCTCCTGCTCCGGGTCCTCGTAGCCGGCCGGGGACTGCGGCGGGTAGTTCTGCCACAGCTGGTCCTCCGGGATCGGCTGCGCCCCGTCGAGACTGAGGGCCTCCCGAGCGATCTCGGTCATGAGGTCACCTCGACCTCTTCCTTGGTGGACCCGCCGTCCTCGCCACCGTCGGCCGCGGCCGGCTGGGCGGGCACACTCAGGCCCGGGATGGAGAGGCCCGGAATCGCCTTCACGGCCTCGAAGCCGGCCTCGATGGCCTCGGCGAGCGTCGGCGTGACCTCGTCCTCGAAGCTGATCCGGGTCACCGTGACGTCGGCGTTCGTCGGGAGCGTGTCGCTGGCGAAGGATATGTCCGCGCGGCTCGTCTCCTTCAGAGTGACAGCTTCCTGCTCTGTCACTTCCCGGTCCAGAATAAGAGAGTATCTGTGCCCCATGGTTCGGCTGCTCCTCTGATGGGCGCGAAGGGATTCCGGTCAAACTGATGGCCGAATAACCGTGACCCTAGCAGTGCTCCGACCGGCGACTCAAGGGCCGCCCTGCGCAAACTCCCGGTAAACTCTCGCGCGCAGTCGGTCAATGACACTGGGTCAGCTCTTCGAATTCCGCTTCGCGGCAGCCCGAATAAGCCGACCGCGGAGGCGAAACGGCAATGACTGGATAAGGGAATGTGGTACGGACGGGTGTGCGGAAAGGCCGCGGAACGCGCGGTGCGACGATGCGGGGACCGTCGGGAGCCCGCGGCGCCCGGGGTCAGCCGGCGGCGTCCGGCGTTCCCGCCGCCTCGCGGGCGAGGCGCCCCCGGTCGACCTTTCTGTTGGAGTTCAGCGGGAATTCCGTCACGTGACGGAACGCCTTGGGCACCATCCCTTCGGGCAGGTGGGCGGAGAGCTGGCGGCGCAGCGTCGCCGGAGGGACGCGGTCGCCGGTGTAGTAGATGACAAGTTCGAGCCCGCCCGCGGGAGCCGGGCGGGTGACGGTGGCCGCGTTCTGCACGCCGGCGCACTGCCGCACGGCGTGGTCGATCTCGGCCAACTCGACGCGGTAGCCCTGGATCTGCACCTGGGCGTCGAGCCTGCCGAGGTAGAGCAGTTCGCCGTTGTCGAGGCGCCGCACCCGGTCGCCGGTCCGGTACCAGCGGCGGCCGTGACGCTCGAGGAAGCGGCCCTCGTTGTCCTCCGCCTCGAGGTAGCCGGGCGTCATCTGCGGCCCGGTGATGCACAGTTCGCCCTCGACGGCCGACTCGGACCCGCCGTCGTCCAGCAGGTGGTCGTGGCCCGCGTGCACGGCTCCGATCGGGACCACGCCGTTGACCGCCACGCTCGCCGAGGTCTCGGGCGACCAGCGGTGTCCCGTGATGGTGACGGTCAGCTCGGTCGGCCCGTACAGGTTCTCGACGTGCGAGTTCGGGGCGGCGGCGGCCCAGTCGGCGGCGTCCTCGCAGAGCAGGGCCTCGCCGGCGAAGAAGCTCCAGCGCAGCCTCGGCATCGACCCGGGGGTCAGGCCGCCGATCCGCCGGACGAACGAGATGCTGCTCGGCACGGAGAACCACACCGTCAGCCCGCGCTCGGCGAGGAACGCGGGCAGGTCGCGGTGGGCCGTCACGGGGAAGGCGTCCACGGTGGCGCCGTTCCCCCAGGCGCAGAAGAGCTCGAACATCGCGCAGTCGAAGTTGATGCCGACGTTCTGCGAGAACACGTCGTCCGGACCGAAGTCGTACCGCTCGTCCAGCAGTTCGAAGTAGTGCGCGTTGCCGCCGTGGGTGAGCGGCACGCCCTTGGGCCGGCCGGTCGAGCCCGAGGTGAAGAGGATGTAGGCGATGTCCGAGGGCCGCACGGCCGCCGGCGCATCGAGCGCGGGCGCGGACCCGGGCTCGCCGAGGACGGGCAGGTCGAGTCCCGTCTCCGCGAGCGCGGCCCGGCCGGTCCCGTCGGCGACGACCGTGGTGACCCCGGCCGTGACGAGCATGCGGCGGGTGCGCTCGGCCGGGAACCGCGGGTCGAGCGGCACGACCGTCGCCCCGGAGTACAGCGCCCCGAGTATCCCGGAGTACGCGGTGAGGCTCTTGTCAGCGAGCACCGCGACGACGTGCCGGCCCCGCGGTGCCGCGGCGCGCAGCGCGCCCGCCCGGCGCAGCGCGAGCTCGTGCAGCTCCGTGTAGGTCAGGCTCTCGGCGCCCACGCGGATCGCGGTCCGCCCGGGTGCGAGCGCGAGGCCGCGCAGGAACCGTTCGTGCAGACCGTGTCCCGGGACGGGTGTCTCGGTCATGTCCTTCCCTCCGGGAGTTAAGGGGGTGGATAGGGGTGCCGGGCCTCCGGCTGCGGGGATTAGGTTGGCCGCGACGCCGGGCTTTCGGTGCACTTCGGGATAATCACGGGAGTCCACATGTGGGACGAGTCGTTCGAGCAACTGCTCCGCAAGCACCTCACCCTGCTGGAGCCGGAGGACGAACTCACGGCCGACACGAACCTGCGTGACTTCGGCCTCGACTCCATGGGTATGGTCGCCCTGCTGTCGTCGCTCGAGGACACGTACGGCGTCCGCTTCGTCGACGACGCCCTCCAGGTCGAGAACTTCGCCACGCCCGCCACCCTCTGGAGCACCTTGGAGGCCATGCGCTGAGATCCGGTGCCGTCCGCGCTACGCGATCACACTGCGCCGGCGCGGACGCATCGCCGTGTCCGGGCGCACCGCCACCACCTTGAACGCGTCGGTCATGACCTGCACCCGGCCCCACAGCCCGTCCTGGCCCGCGACGTGCACCCGTTCGACGCCGAGCCCCTTGAGCGTCTCGACGACGGCGGGCCAGCGCACCGGCCGGGTCACCGCGTCGAGCAGCATCTCCCGCACTCCGGAGGCCGTCCGCACCAGCGACCCGTCGTGGTCGCACACGACGGGGACCGCCGGGGCGGCGAACGGGATGTCCGCGACCACCTCGGCCTCGATCTCGTCGCGCAGCGCCTGGAACGCGGTCGAGTGCATCGGTGGCCGCATTGCGTAGAGCGGCAGGCCGCCCGCCGCGCGCAGCCGGCCCTGGAGCCAGTCGAGGACGCTCTCGCGCACCGACAGCATGTGGAAGTCGTGGTCGACGTGGCAGGCCACCTGGTTCCACTCGCCGCGCGCGTCGAGCTCGGCGCGGATCTCGGCGAGCCGGTCGAGCGGGACGCGGGCGAAGGACTGGGTCACGATGTCGCGGTGCTCCCGCGCGAAGTAGGCGTCCGCGCGGCGCCCCCACTCCGCGGTCATCGTCACGGCGTCCGCGAACGGCAGCGCCCCCGCCCGCACCACGGCGGCCGTGCCACCGAAGCTCGCGCCGGCGTACGCGACCGGCTCCACGCCGTGCTCCGCGGCCGTCCAGTCGGCCAGGGCCAGGCAGGTCACCAGGAACGTGATCCGCGCGGGCTCGGGGAACGCACCCTCGTCGCCGCGGGCCTCGATCTCCCGGTACCGGTCGACCAGCGAATAGCCGAGCACCCGGTCGGCCTCGGCGACGAGGCGGCGCGCCGCCGGCTGGGCCGCCATGAAGCGGGCCGAGTCGGCGAGCTGCGTCGGACCGATTCCAGGAAAGACAATCGCGGACATATGCTTGCTCTCCCATTCGTTGCACTCGCCAGGTGCATTCCGGAAGTCCGGTCGGCCGATCACTATGGGTTGACTAATTATCGGCCAGTCTTGTTGGCCCCCCGTATCGGCATAACCCCTAACGCCCCCTAGTCGGCGGGCGGCTGGCTGGGGCTTCTTGTGGGGAGCAAAAGCGCCCTGTTAGAAACGGTGCGGTATTCGTCGGGTAGTTCGAACCGAAAGGTGTGGCGCATGAGCCCGAATGGACGGCGAGCCGCGCGCGCGCACCCCTCGGTGGACAACCTGCGGACGTACCTGCTGGCCGCCGCGCGCAGCGCCCCCGACCGGCCGGCGGTGATCCAGGCGGCGCCGGGCGGCGGTCTCGAGACGGTCACCTACGGCGAGCTCGAACGGCGCACCGACCGCATTGTCGAGGCGCTCGAAGCACTCGGACTCGATGTCGGCGAGCGCGTCATCGTGGAGTCCGACACCGACGCCGACGCCGTCGCGACGCTGCTGGCCTGCGCCACGCTCGGGCTGCCCTTCGTTCCGGCGAGCCCCGAGGTCCCGGACGAGCGGCTGCTGACGATCATCGGGAGCGCCGGGCCCGCGCTGCACCTCCAGCCCGCGGGCGGGCGGCGCACCGGCATCCCCGAGACGGTCGGCACGGCGCGCTTCGGTCCGGAAGGGCTCACCGTGGAGCGTCCGCCGGTGCCGCGCGGCCCGCGCCGCCGCCGCGCGGTGACGCCCGTCGACACCGCGTACATCACCTTCACCTCGGGCACCACGGGCCGGCCCAAGGGCGTGGTCATGAGCCACCGCGGGGTCATCGCCTTCCTGCGCGGCGTGGAGGCCGAGGAGCTGATCACGGCCGAGGACCGGGTGGCGGGCACCTCGCCGCTCCAGTTCGACTTCGCGCTCTTCGACATCGGGTTCACCCTCGGCCACGGCGCCGCGCTCGTGCCCGTGCCGCGCGGCGTGCTCAACTGGCCGCGCCGCTTCCTCTCCTTCCTGCGCGACACCGGCGCGACGCAGATCGACGCCGTGCCGTCGATCTGGCGTCCCGTGGTGCGCCACGAGTCCGAACTGCTCGCCGAGATCGGGCAGCTCGGCGTCCTGCGCCGGGTCGCGTTCTCGGGGGAGGACTTCCCCCTGGAGGAGCTGCGCGGCCTCCAGGCGCTGCTGCCCAAGACGCTCTTCGCCAACGGCTACGGCGCCACCGAGTCGATGGCCGCCTCCATCACCGACGTGCCGAACCCGCTGCCGCCCGGTGTCGAGCGGCTGTCGATCGGCTACGCGGTCGCGGGCGCCGAGATGACGCTCATCGGCCCCGACGGCACGGCCGTCGACGAGCCGGGCGTGCTCGGCGAGATCTACCTGCGCACCCCCTCGCTCTTCTCCGGCTACTGGAACGACCCCGAGGCCACCCGCGCCGTCCTCGTCCCCGACCCGCTCGCCCCGCGGTCGGGGCAGCTGGTGCTGAAGTCGGGCGACCTCGCGTCCATGGGCCCGGAGGGCGAGCTGTACTTCCGCGGCCGGGTCGACTCCCAGGTGCAGATCCGCGGCAACCGCGTGGAGCTCGGCGAGGTGGAGCGCCGCGTCGGCGAGTTCCCCGGCATCACCGGCGCGGTCGCGATGGTGCTGCCCGGCGCCGACGGCGACCCGCGGCTCCTCGTCTTCGTCACCCATGCCACCGGTGGCCCGAGGCCGGACACCAAGGAGGTCGTCGGCTTCTGCCGCTCCGCGCTGCCCGCCTACATGGTGCCGCACGGACTGCGCGTGGTGGACGAGTTCCCGCTGACCGTCAACGGGAAGGTCGACCGCACCGTGCTGGCCTCCCTGGCCGGGTCCTGACCAACCCCGACGCCGCTGAGCCCCTCCGCTAGGGAGTTATGTCCATGACTGAGCAGTCCAGGGCCGCGATGCTGGAACTGGTGCTGGCGCAGGCCGCCGCCGTGCTGCGCGCTGTCGATCCGGACGCCTACCCGGACGGCGCCACCGACGTGGCCGCCGACCGGCCGTTCCTCGCCGTGGGTTTGGACTCGCTGGGCCTCGTCCAGCTGTACCGGCGGCTCGGCGAAGAGCTGGGGGTGGACCTGCCCGTCACGGCGGCCTTCGACCACCCCACGCCCGAGGCGCTCGCCCGCCACCTGGTGGACCTGGCCAGCGGCGGCACCGGCGCGGACGAGCCCGACGCGTACGGCGAGCCGGGCCTGCCGGCCGTGCCCGCCGCGTTCGACGAGCCGATCGCCATCGTCGGCATCGGCTGCCGCTTCCCCGGCGGGGTGACCTCGCCCGAGGACCTGTGGCGCCTGCTCGACGACGGCACGCACGCGATCGCCGACTTCCCGAAGGACCGGGGCTGGGACCTCGACCGGCTGCACGATCCGGACCCGGCGGCCACCGGCTCCACCTATGTCAGACAGGCCGGATTCCTGCCGGACGCGGCCGACTTCGACGCCGACTTCTTCGGGATCAGCCCCAAGGAAGCCCTGGCGATGGACCCGCAGCAGCGGCTGCTGCTCGAAACCTGCTGGGAGGCGCTCGAACGCGCGGGCATCGACCCGGACAGCCTGCGCGGCACCTCGTCCGGCGTCTTCATCGGCGTCGAGCCGCACGAGTACGGCCCCCGCACCCACGAGGCCCCCGAGGGCCTCGACGGCTACGTCCTCGCGGGCAACCTGCCCAGCGTCGTCTCGGGCCGCGTCGCCTACACCCTCGGCCTCGAAGGCCCCACGCTCACGGTCGACACCGCGTGCTCGGGCTCGCTCACCGCGCTGCACCTCGCGGTGCGGTCGCTGCAACGCGGTGAGTGCGGTCTCGCGCTCGCCGGCGGCGTCACCGTGATCGCGAGCCCGGGCACGTTCACCTCGTTCAGCCTCCAGCGCGGCCTCGCGCCGGACGGGCGGATCAAGGCGTTCGCCGCGGCGGCCGACGGCACCTGCTTCGCCGAGGGCTCGGGCGTCTTCGTGCTGGCCCGGCTCTCGGACGCGGTGCGCGACGGCCACCGCGTGCTCGCCGTGGTCCGCGGCAGCGCCATCAACCAGGACGGCGCGAGCAACGGCCTGACCGCGCCGAACGGCCTCGCCCAGCAGCGCGTCATCCGCAAGGCGCTCGCCGACGCGGGCCTCACCCCCGACGCGGTCGACGCGGTCGAGGCGCACGGCACGGGCACCACGCTCGGCGACCCCATCGAGGGCCGCGCCCTCGTCGCCGCCTACGGGCGCGGGCGCTCGGCCGACAAGCCCCTGTGGCTCGGCTCGGTGAAGTCCAACATCGGCCACACCGGCGCGGCGGCCGGGGCCGCCGGCATCATCAAGATGGTCATGGCGATGCGCAACGGCACGCTGCCGCGCACCCTGCACGTGGACGAGCCCACCCCGCACGTCGACTGGTCGGACGGCACCGTCAGGCTCGTCACCGAACCCGTGCCGTGGGCGGCGGGCGCCACGCCCCGCCGCGCCGGCATCTCCTCCTTCGGCGCGAGCGGCACCAACGCCCACGTCATCGTCGAGGAGCCGCCTGCCCCCGCAGGCGCCACCGGCGCGCCCGCGATCCCCGTACCGGGACGGCCCGTTCCCGTCGTCGTCTCGGCCCGGGGCGAGGCGGCGCTGCGCGGCCAGGCGGCCAGGCTGCTCGACGCCGCGGCGGACGCCTCGCCGCTCGATGTCGCCTACTCGGCCGCCACCACGCGCGCCGCGCTGCGCGACCGTGCCGCCGTCGTCGCCGCGGACCACGGCGAACTGCTCCGCGGCCTGGCCGCACTCGCCGCCGGCGAGAGCGTGCCCTCGGTGCTCACCGGAACGACGCTCGCCACCGGCAGGACCGCGTTCCTCTTCACCGGCCAGGGCAGCCAGCGCTCCGGCATGGGCCGCGAACTCGTGCGCGCCTTCCCGCTCTTCGCGGCGGCCCTCCAGGAGGCCGCCGACCACCTCGACCTCCACCTCGACGAGCCGCTCGGCGACGTGCTCTTCGCCGAACCCGGCTCGCCGCTCGCCGAACTGCTCCACGAGACCAGGTACGCGCAGGCCGCGCTCTTCGCCGTCGAGACCGCGCTCTTCCGGCTCCTCGCCTCCTGGGGCATCACCCCCGACCTGCTCGCGGGCCACTCCATCGGCGAGATCGCCGCCGCGCACGCCGCCGGCGTGCTGAGCCTGGCGGACGCGGCGCTGCTCGTCGGCGCGCGCGGCAGGCTGATGCAGGAGCTGCCCGCGGGGGGCGCGATGGTGGCCGTCCAGGCCACCGCGGACGAGGTCGCCCCGCACCTGACGGGGGAGGCCGCGGCACGCGTGAGCGTCGCCGCCGTCAACGGCCCGTCCTCGCTCGTGCTCTCGGGCGAGGCCGAGGCGGTGCTCGCGCTCGCGGCACGCTTCGCCGAGCAGGGGCGCAAGACCCGCAGGCTGCGCGTCTCGCACGCCTTCCACTCGCCGCTGATGGACCCGATGCTCGCGGAGTTCCGCCGCGTCGCCGAGGCCCTGACCTACGCGCCGCCCCGCATCCCGGTCGTCTCCAACCTGACGGGCGAGCCCGTCGCCGCCTTCGACGCCGAGTACTGGGTGCGGCACGTGCGCGGGTCGGTGCGATTCGCCGACGGCGTGCGGTGGCTCGAATCCCAGGGCGTCACCACCTTCCTCGAAGTGGGGCCCGACGCCGTGCTCTCGGCGGCGGGACGCGACTGCCTCGCCGACCAGGACGCCGATGTCGCGTTCGCCGCGGTGCTGCGCGACGGGCACGGCGAGGAGCGCCAGGCCGTCACCGCGCTCGCGCTCGCGCACGCCCGGGGCGTCACCGTCGACTGGGAGCGCTTTTTCGCCGGCCGCGGCGCGCACCGGACCGCCCTGCCCACCTACGCGTTCCAGCGCAAGCGGTACTGGCTCGACGCCGGCCAGAGCGCGCGGGGCACCATCGGGCACCCGCTGCTCGACGCCTCCGTCAGCCTCGCCGGCGCCGGCGGTCTCGTGCTGAGCGGCCGTCTCTCCACCCGGGCGCAGCCCTGGCTCGCCGATCACGTCATCGCGGACGCCGTGCTGCTGCCCGGCACCGCCATGGTCGAGCTGGCCGTCCGGGCGGGGGACGAGGCGGGCTGCGGGGTGCTGGACGAACTCACCCTCCAGGCACCCCTGTCGCTCGCCGCGGACGAGGAGACGGAGATCCAGGTCGCGGTCGGCCCGCCCGACGCGACGGACCGCCGCTCCGTGGAGATCTGGTCGCGTTCCGTACGCGGCGAGGAGACCTGGCACCGGCACGCCGGCGGACTGCTCGCGGCCACCGGCGACGGGCCGGCCGCCGAAGCGGAGTTCGGCACCTGGCCGCCGGCCGACGCCGAACCGATCGACGTCGAGGCCCTCTACGGCCGCCAGGCCGCCCAGGGCTACGCCTACGGGCCCGCGTTCCGGCGCGTGCGCGCCGCGTGGCGCCGCGGGGACGAGATCTTCGCCGAGGTCGCCACCGACGACCAGGCGGCCGGCCGGTTCGGGCTCCACCCCGCGCTGCTCGACGCCGCCCTGCACGCGGCCGAGGCGCCGCGGGACGAGGACGACGGGCAGGTGCGCCTCCCGTTCGCCTGGCTCGGCGTCGAACTGCACGCCACGGGGGCCGCCGCGGTGCGCGTCCACCTGATCCCGGCGGGCCGGGACGCCATCGCGGTCCACCTCGCCGACGCCACCGGGGCACCGGTCGCCACCGTGCGCTCGCTCGTCCAGCGGCCCGTGCCGCCGGCGGGGCTGCCCGCGCCGGGCCGCCGGGGCGACTCGCTGCTGCGCGTCGAGTGGGCCGGGGCCAAGGCCCCGCGCGAAGCGGACGTCGGGGCCGCCGAGTTCGCCCTCGCGTTCGTCCCCGACACCTTCCCCGGCGCACCCGCCGACGCGGCGCGCGCCGCGACCCTGCACGTCCTCGGCCTGATCCAGGGCGCGCTGCGCGACGAGACCGGGCTGGCCGTCGTCACGCGCGGCGCGCCGCGCGACATGACGCTCGCGCCGGTCTGGGCGCTGGTGCGCGCCGCCCAGGCGGAGCACCCGGGGCGCTTCGTCCTCGTCGACACCGACCGCGACGTGGCCGAGGGCGAGCTGCGCGCCGCCCTGGCCACCGGCGAGCCGCAACTCGCCCTGCGCGACGGCGCGGTGCTCGTGCCCCGGCTGGCCGAGGTGCCCGAGCCCGAGGTGCCGCCCGCCTCCGTGTGGGACCCGGAAGGCACGGTCCTGATCACCGGGGGCACCGGCGGGCTCGGCGGCCTCGTCGCCCGCCACCTGGTCCGTGCGCACGGCGTGAAGCACCTGCTGCTCACCGGGCGGCGCGGCCCCGACGGGCCCGGCGCCGCCGAGCTGACGGCCGAGCTGATCGCGCTCGGCGCCGAGCCGACCGTCGCCGCCTGCGATGTCGCCGACCGCGACGCGCTCGCCGCGCTGCTGGCCACGATCCCGGGCGACCGCCCGCTGAGCGGCGTCGTCCACAGCGCGGGCGTCGTCGACGACGGCCTCGCCGGCACCCTCACGCCCGAGCAGGTGCGGGCCGTCTTCCGCGGCAAGGCGGACGGCGCCTGGCACCTGCACGAGCTGACCCGCGACCTCCCGCTCACGGCGTTCGTCCTCTTCTCCTCGGCCGCCGGCACCCTGGAGGCGGCGGGCCAGGGCAACTACGCCGCGGCCAACGCCTTCCTCGACGCGCTCGCCGAACACCGCGCCGACCACGGCCTCGCCGCCACCTCGCTCGCGTGGAACCTGTGGGCGACCGACGCGGGCATGGGCGCGCGCCTCGACGAGGTGACCCTGCGCCGCGCCGCGCGCTCCGGGTTGCCCGCCCTCAACGCCGAGGAGAACCTCGCGCTCTTCGACCGCGCCCTCACCACGGCGGCGCCCGCGCTGCTCCCGGTGCGCGTGGACGCCGCCGCGCTCAGGGCACGCCCCGACGGCATCCCGCCGGCGCTGCGCGGCCTGGTCCGCGCGCCCGTCCGCCGACAGACCGCCGCCGCGGCGGCAGCGCCGGGCGCCGCGGGCGGCGCGCTCGCCGAAGGGCTCGCGGGCAAGCCGGACGCCGAACGCGAGCGGATCGTCCTCGACCTCGTCCGCACACGGATCGCGGCCGTGCTCGGCCACGACAGCGCCGCGGCGATCGACCCGCGCCGCGCCTTCACCGAGCTCGGCTTCGACTCGCTCGCCGCCGTCGAGCTGCGCAACGCGCTCGGCTCCGCGACCGGCCTGCGGCTCACCTCGACCCTGATCTTCGACCACCCGACGCCGCACGACCTCGCCGCCCACGTGCTCGACAAGCTGCGCGGCGCCGCCCCCGCGACCGCCGCGCCGCGCACCGCCGTGCGGGCCGTGACGGATGAGCCCATCGCGATCGTGGCGATGGCCTGCCGCTTCCCCGGCGGGGTGACCTCGCCCGAGGAGCTGTGGAAGCTGGTCGCGGACGGCACCGACGCGATCACCCCCTTCCCCGACAACCGGGGCTGGCCGGTCGAGGAGATCTACGACCCCGAGCCTGGCAAGCACGGCACGACGTACACCCGCGAGGGCGGCTTCCTGCACGACGCGGCCGACTTCGACCCCACCTTCTTCGGCATCAGCCCGAAGGAGGCCCGGATGATGGACCCGCAGCAGCGGCTCCTGCTCGAGGTCGCCTGGGAGGCGATCGAGCGCGGCGGCATCGACCCGCTCTCCCTCAAGAACAGCCCCACCGGCGTGTTCGCCGGCGTCATGTACCACGACTGGGCGCCGCGTTCCGGCGAGGTCTCCGAGGACCTGGCCGGCTTCGCCGCGAGCGGCGGCATGGGCAGCGTCGCCTCGGGGCGCGTCTCCTACACCCTCGGGCTCGAAGGGCCCGCGGTCACCGTCGACACCGCCTGCTCCTCGTCCCTGGTGGCGATGCACTGGGCGGCGCAGGCCCTGCGGCAGGGCGAGTGCACGCTCGCCCTCGCGGGCGGCGTCACCGTGATGTCCACGCCGGAGACGTTCATCGAGATGAGCCTGCCCCGCGGCCTCGCGGCCGACGGCCGCTGCAAGCCGTACGGCGCGGCAGCCGACGGCACGGGCTGGGCCGAGGGCGCGGGCCTCGTCCTCCTCGAACGCCTCTCCGACGCGCGCCGCGCCGGACACCCGGTGCTCGCCGTGCTCCGCGGCTCGGCGATCAACCAGGACGGCGCGTCCAACGGCCTCACCGCGCCCAACGGGCCCTCGCAGCAGCGGGTGATCCAGCAGGCGCTCGCCCTTGGCGGCCTCACGCCCGCCGACGTCGACGCGGTCGAGGGCCACGGCACGGGCACCACGCTCGGCGACCCGATCGAGGCCCAGGCGCTGATGGCGACCTACGGGCAGGAGCGCGCGGACGACGAGCCGCTGTGGCTCGGCTCGGTCAAGTCCAACCTCGGGCACACCCAGGCCGCGGCCGGCGTCGCCGGGGTGATCAAGATGGTGATGGCGATGCGCCACGGCGTGCTGCCCCGCACCCTGCACGCCGACACGCCCTCCCCGCACATCGACTGGACCGAGGGCGCCGTCGAGCTGCTCACCGAGGCCAGGCCGTGGGCGCCCGCGGGCCGCCCGCGCCGCGCGGGCGTCTCCTCCTTCGGCGTCAGCGGCACCAACGCGCACGTGGTCATCGAGGAGGCCCCCGCCCCCGGCAGGCAGGAGCCGCGCGGCGAGCGGCCCCCGGTCCTCGCGCTGACCGTCTCCGGGGCGTCCCCCGAGGCACTGCGCGCCCAGGCCGCACGGATCGCCGCACACCTGCGCGACCACGAGGACGCGGACGAACTCGACGTCGCCGCCTCGCTCGCCAGGGGCCGCGCCGCGCTCAAGCACCGCGCCGTGGTCGTGGAGTCCGACCGCGCAGGGCTGCTCGCCGGGCTCGACGCGCTGGCCTCGGGAGCCTCGGCCGCCTCCGCCGTCGCAGGCGAGGCGCGCGGCGACGCGCGGCCCGTCTTCGTCTTTCCCGGCCAGGGCTCGCAGTGGCAGGGCATGGGCGTGGCGCTGCTCGAACACTCGCCCGCCTTCGCCACGCGCCTCGGCGAGTGCGTCAAGGCGCTCGAACCGTACGTCGAATGGAACCTGCTCGACGTGCTGCACGGCGCGCCCGGCGCGCCCGCGCTCGACGACGTCGACGTGGTGCAGCCCGCGCTCTGGGCGCTGATGGTCTCGCTCGCCGAGGCGTGGCGCGCCGTCGGCGTGGAACCGGCCGCCGTCGTCGGCCACTCCCAGGGGGAGATCGCCGCCGCCTGCGTCGCGGGCGCGCTCTCCCTGGCGGACGGCGCGAAGGTGGTCGCCCTGCGCAGCGCGGTCATCCGCCGCGAACTCGCGGGCCGCGGCGGCATGATGTCCGTGGCCCTGTCCGCCGAGCGCGCCGCCGAGCACCTCGCCGACTGGGCCGGCCGCCTCCAGCTCGCCGCCGTCAACGGCCCGAATTCCGTCGTCGTGAGCGGTGCCACGGACGCCATCGACGAGCTGCGGGCCCGGCTCGAGGCCGACGGCGTCCAGGTCCGCCGCATCCCCGTGGACTACGCCTCCCACTCGGCGTTCGTCGAGGAGGCCCGCGACGTGCTGCTTGCCGAGCTGACCGGCCTGACGCCGCGCACCTCGGCCGTCCCGTTCCATTCGACCGTCACCGCCGGGCTGCTCGACACCGCGGGGCTCGACGCCGAGTACTGGTACACCAACCTGCGCAACACCGTCAGGTTCGAGGAGACGACGCGCGGGCTGCTCGCCGCGGGCTTCGGCGTCTTCGTCGAGGTCAGCCCGCACCCGGGCATGCTCGTCGGGCTCGGCGAGACCGCCGAGGACGCCGGCGCGAGCCCCGCGCTCGTCGGCACGCTGCGCCGCGACAACGGCGGCCAGCGCCAGTTTCTCACCTCGCTCGCCGAGGCGTACGTACGGGGGGTCGCCGTCGACTGGGGCACCCACTTCGCCGCCGCCGGGGCCCGCGGCGTCGACCTGCCCACCTACCCGTTCCAGCGCCGGCCGTACTGGCTGCCGGTGGAGCGGCGCACCGGCGACGCCGGCGACGTGGGGCAGGTCGCCACGGGACACCCGCTGCTCGGCGCGGCCGTGCCGATCGCCGGCGTCGGCGGCGTGCTGCTCACCGGACGCCTCGCGGTCTCCGCCCAGCCGTGGCTCGCCGACCATGTCGTCGGGAACACCGTCCTCTTCCCCGGGGCCGGCTTCGTGGAGCTGGCCGTGCGGGCGGGCGACGAGGTCGGCAGGGGACGCGTGGAGGACCTGACGATCGAGGCCCCCCTGCCCCTGCCGGGGCGCGGCGGCGTCGCCGTGCAGGTCGTCGTCGCCGGCGACCTGCGGACCGTGTCGATCCACTCGCGGCCCGAGGACGCGCCCGCCGACGGCGCCTGGACCCGGCACGCCCAGGGCACCCTCGCCGAGGCGGGGCCGGAACCCGCGCCCGCGTCCGGGGCCTGGCCGCCCGCCGACGCGGAGGCGATCGACCTCGCCGGCTTCTACGAGCGGGCCGCCGACGGCGAAAGCCCGGCGTACGGGCCGGTGTTCCAGGGCATGCGCGCCGCCTGGCGCTCCGGCGAGGACGAGGTGCTCGCGGAGATCGCGCTGCCCGAGTCCGCCGCCGCGCAGGCCGGGCGGTTCGGGCTGCACCCCGCGGTCCTCGACGCGGCGCTGCACGCCACCGCCCTGCTCGGCACCGACGACGAGGGCGTCACGCTGCCGTTCGCCTGGTCGGGCGTCGACCTGCACGCCGCGGGCGCCGCCGCGCTCAGGCTGCGGATGACGCGCCTGGGCAAGGACGAGGTCGCGCTGCGCCTCACCGACACCGCGGGCCGTCCCGTCGCGTCCGTCGCGTCGCTCGTCCTGCGGCCCCCGGCCACCGGCGGCCCTGCGCTCGCGGGGATCTCCCCCGACTCGCTCTTCGAACTCGCGTGGACGCCCGCCGAGGCGGCGGGCACCGCGCCCGGGACGGTCGTGTACCGCTGCGGGGCCGGGACGACCGCCGAGGCGGTCCACGCCGCGACGGCCGCCGCGCTCGGCGCCCTCCAGGACTGGCTCAGGGACGGTGCCGCGTCGGCGACGCTCGCGGTCGTCACGCGGGGCGCCGTCTCCACGGACGGCGAGGACGTCACCGACCTCGCGGGTGCGGCCGTCTGGGGGCTGGTCCGCAGCGCCCAGACGGAGAACCCCGGCCGGTTCGTCCTCGTCGACCTCGACCCGGCCGACGCCGGCAACGGCGCCGACCCCGAGGCAGGCCTCGCGGCGGCGCTGGCCACGGGCGAGCCGCAACTCGCGGTACGCCGCGGCACGCCCCACAGCCCGCGCGTCGTCCGGCTGACCGGCGCGGGCGCCGGCGCCCCCGCCACCGTCTTCGGCGACACGCCGGGCACGGTGCTGATCACCGGCGGCACCGGCACGCTCGGCGGCCTCGTCGCCAGGCACCTGGTCACCGCGCACGGCGTCACCGACCTGCTGCTCACCAGCCGCCGCGGCCCGGCCGCGGGCAAGGCCGCCACGCTCGCCGCGGAACTCGCGGCGCACGGCGCCCGCGTCGAGGTGATCGCGGGCGACGCCGCCGACCGGGACGGGCTCGCCGCCCTGCTCCGGAACCGCACGCTTGCCGGGGTCGTGCACACCGCGGGCATCCTCGACGACGGGATCATCTCCTCGCTCACCCCGGAGAAGACCGCCGGGGTGATGCGCCCCAAGGTCGACGCGGCGCTCAACCTGCACGAGCTCACCGCGGACCAGGACCTCACGGCGTTCGTCCTCTTCTCGTCGGCCGCCGGCATCACCGGAGGGGCGGGGCAGGCCAACTACGCGGCGGCCAACTCCTTCCTCGACGGCCTCGCCGCACACCGGCGCGCGCGGGGCCTCCCCGCGCAGTCGCTCGCCTGGGGCCTGTGGGAGGAGAGCAGCGGCATGACCGGCGCCCTGGCCGACGCCGACCTGTCCACCATGCGGCGCGACGGCGTCGTGGCCATCCGCAGCGACGAGGGGCTCGCGCTCCTCGACGCGGCCGGGGCGCTCGACCGCACGTTCCTCGTGCCGGTCAGGCTCGACCTGACCGGGCAGAGCCGTCCTGACGTGCCGTACCTCATGCGCGACCTGGTGCGCGGCCCGGCCCGCCGCGTCGTCGACGTGGCCGAGGAGGCGCCGGAACCCGCGGAGAACCTGCGCGACCGGCTGATCTCCCTGCGGCCGGCCCGCCGCGAGCGGGTGCTGCTCGACATCGTCCGAGGCCAGGCCGCCGCCACCCTCGGCTACGCGGGCGCGGGCGACGTCGATCCCGAGCGGTCGTTCCGCGACATGGGCTTCGACTCGCTCGCCGCCGTGCGGTTCCGCAACACCCTCGGCGAGACCGTCGGCGAACGGCTGCCCGCGACGCTCGTCTTCGACCACCCGACCGCGCTCGTCCTCACCCGGCACCTGCTCGACGAGATGGCGCTGAGCGAGCCCGAGCAGGCCGAGCCGGCCGAAGGGGGCGGGGACGCCGAGGACACCGGGAGCACCGAGGGCTTCGAGAACCGCGCCGCAGAGATCCAGGGCATGAGCCTGGCCGAACTGCTCCGCACCGCGCAACGATCAGGAGACCCGACATGACCCAGCTTCTCGACGGAACCGACCGGCGCACCTTCCCCACCGACGAGGAACTGCTGCACCGCGTGCTGACCCCCTACCGGGCCAAGCGGTGCGAGTACCTCACCTCGGCCACGGTCACGCTCCAGGGCGACCCCCTTGACGGCGGGCGGGTCGGCGGCTCCTGCGCGTTCTACATCCCCGAGTCCTGCTACATCGACGACACCGGACACTTCAACTCGGTCGAGTTCAACATCTGCTACAACCAGATGGCCTACTACGTCATGGCCAAGTCGGTGAAGGAATCGCTGATCGAGCCCTTCTCCCAGTGGACGCTCGACCAGTTCTGGGCCAGGCAGCTCGCGGACGTGTACATCACCGACTTCCGCAGCACCTTCCGCAAGCCCATGCAGGGCCGCCACTTCCGCGGCGAGATCGAGATCACCGACGTGGCCGAGTGGGACGCGACCGATCTGCGCGACGCCCTGGTGATCATGCGGACCAAGTGCCGCTACTGGGACGAGTTCGGCGGCGAGAGCACCGGCGAGATCGCCGCGGCCGTCACCAACCCGCCCGCGAACTGACGCGGCTCGGTACTCGCGAAGGAAGCGACCATGAGCAACGCAGAACGGCCCGCAGTGCGGCCCGGGCTCCCCGAGGACGCCCACCCGGTCGACATCGAACACATCTACGGCCGTCTCGCCGACCGCGGGCTCGAGTACGGCCCCGCCTTCCGCGGCCTGCGTGCCGTCTGGTCGCACGGCGATGAGGTCTACGCCGACGCCGCGCTCGACGACACCTCGGGCAGCGGCGACGGGTACCTCCTCCATCCCGCGCTGCTCGACGCCGCGCTCCAGGCCGCGCTCGTGCCGGGACTCGACAGCGAGGACGGCACCTTCCTGCCGTTCGCGCTGCGCGGCGTGCGGGTCCACCGGGCGGGCGCCCGCGCCGTCCGCGTCCGCACCACTCCGGGCGAGGGCGGGGTCGTCTCCCTCGCGCTCACCGGCGACGACGGCGAACCCGTCGCCACGGTCGGCACCGTCGTCAGGCGCCCCGTCACCGCCGACCAGCTCGACGCCACGGCGCAGCGCGCGCGGCTGCTGCGCGTCGCGTGGAAGGCGGTCACGCCGCCCACCGCCGGGGACACCCAGCGCTGGGCGTTCCTCGGCACCGACCACATCGGCGTCACCGGCGGACTGAAGTCCATCGGCCACGCGTTCGACTCCTTCCCCTCGCTCGCGGCTCTCGACGCCGCGCTGATCCGGGGCAGGGGCACCCCCGCGCCGGACGTCGTCGTGGCCTCCTGCACCGACGCGGACACCCCGGTGCGCTCCGCGGCCCAGCGCGCCCTCATGCTCGTCCAGGAGTGGCTCGCCGACGAACGGCTCGCCGACAGCCGCCTGGTCCTGCTCACCAGCGGCGCCGTCGCCACCCGCCCCGAGGAGGACCTGCCCGACCTGCCGGGTGCGGCCGTGTGGGGCCTGCTGCGCAGCGCGCAGAACGAGCACCCCGGCCGGTTCTTCCTCATCGACGTGGACGCCCCCGAAGAGTCGGGCCGCGCCCTGGCCGCCGCCGTCGCCTCGGGCGAACCGCAGCTCGCCGTGCGCCGGGGCACCCTCCACCGGCCGCGTCTGGTCCGCTGCCCCCCGCCCCGGCGCGCGACCCTCATCGGCACGGTCGTCATCACCGGCGGAACGGGCGCCCTCGGCCGCCTGGTCGCCCGGCACCTGGTCACCCGGCACGACGTCGGGCACCTCGTGCTGCTCAGCCGCCGCGGCCCCGACGCGCCGGACGCCACCGCCCTCCACGGCGAACTCGCCGCGCTCGGCGCCCGCGTGGACCTCGTCGCCTGCGACGCCGCCGACCGCGCCGCGCTCGAACGCGCCCTCGCGGACATCCCCGCGCCCTCGGCCGTCATCCACACCGCGGGTCTGGTGCACGACGCCACGGCGGTGGCGCTGACCCCGCGCAGGCTCGACCAAGTCCTGCGCCCCAAGGTCGACGCCGCCTTCCACCTGCACGAGCTGATCACGGACCCGGAGTGCGCCCTGGTGCTCTTCTCCTCGGTGGCCGGCCTCGTCGGCAACCGGGGCCAGGGCAACTACGCCGCGGCGAACGTCGTCCTCGACGCGCTCGCCCACCGCCGCCGCGCCGGCGGCCTGCGCGGCGTCTCCCTGGCCTGGGGGCTGTGGGCGGACGGCATGGGCTCCGACCTCACCGACGCCGAGCTCGCCCGCATCAAGAAGGCCGGTCTCGCCCCGCTCGCCTCCGACCAGGGCCTGGCGCTCTTCGACGCGGCGCTCGCGGGTGACGAGGCGCTCCTCGCCCCCGTGCAACTGAACGAGGCGGCCCTCACCGGGAACGTCCCGCCCATCCTCGCCGACCTCGTGACCGCGCAGACGACCAAGCCCGTCGCGACCGAGTCGCTGCTCAGCCGCCTCGCCGACCTGCCGGAGAGCGAGGCGGAAGCGGCCATAGTCGACTTCGTGCTCGAAACGGCCGCGAGCGTGCTCGGCTTCGACGGCCCGGAGGACGTCGACCCCGAGCGCGAGTTCGGCGCCGTCGGCCTCGACTCGCTCGGCAACCTCGAACTCAGCCGCCGCCTGTCCGCCGCGACGGGACTGCGGCTGCCCGCAACCCTCACCTTCGACCACCCGACACCCGCAGAACTGGCCTCCAGGCTGCGACAACTCCTCCAGGAGAGCGATCGATGAACGTCGTTGTCGTCGGCGGTGGCGTGATCGGCCTCGCTGTCGCCTGGCGCGCCCAACGCGCCGGCCTCACCGTCACCGTGATCGACCCCGCGCCGGCCAGCAAGGCATCCCATGTCACCGCGGGCATGCTGCCGCCGGGCAACGAGCAGTTGTTCGACAAGCCGGAGCTGCTCGCCCTGTGCCTGCGCTCCCGCGAACTCATCCCGTCCTTCATGGCGGAGCTGGGGGAGATCGCCCCCGCCGGCTACCGGCGCGACGGAGTGCTCGACGCCGCCTTCGACGAGGAGGCCCTCGACTCGCTCGACCGTCAGATCGCCCTCCAGGAGTCGGTGGGCATCCCGGCCGAGCGCCTCACCGCCGAGGAGGTCGCGAAGCTCCAGCCGGCCTTCGGCCCGGTGCACGGCGGGCTCTTCTCGCCCGACGAGGGCGCCGTCGACCCGCGCTTCCTCAACCCGGCCCTCATCAAGGCCGTCGAGTCGCTCGGCGGCACCCTCGTGCGCCGGCGCGCGGTCCGGGTTGCGGACCACGCGGTCGTCCTGGACAACGGCGAGTCCGTCCCGTTCGACCGCCTCGTGCTGGCCGCGGGCCCCTGGACGCACCGGATCGAGGGCCTCCCCGAGGGCGCCGTCCCCGAGATCCACCCGGTCAAGGGCCACATCCTGCGCCTCACCTCCGAGACGCCCCTGTTGGGCGTCACCGCCCGAGCCATGTCCAAGGGGACGTCCCTCTACCTGGTCCCGCGCCCCGACGGCGAGCTGGCCATCGGCGCCACCTACGAGGAGGTCGGCTACGACGAGTCCGCCACCGCGAGCGGCGCCTTCGAGCTGCTGACCCGCGCCTCCGCGGCCATCCCCGGCCTCGGCGCCCTCCGCTTCGGCGGCATCAGCGCCGGGTTCCGCCCCTGCTCGCCCGACGGCCTCCCCCTCATCGGCCCCAGCACCCTGCCCGATGTGTACCTCGCCACGGGACACGCCCGCATGGGCGTCCAGCTCGCGGCCGTCACCGCGGAGACCCTCACGGCCCAGCTCACCGGGACCGAACCGCACGCCTCCACCGTGCCGTTCAGCCCGCTCCGCCTGAGCTGACCCGCGACCACCCGGCTGAACGCCCACCGGAACGGCGGGCCCGGCGGTGCCCTGCGCACCGCCGGTCCCGCCGTTCCCGTTCCGCGGGTCCAGCCGTATGTCCGGCCGTATGTCCTGCCCGATGTCCTGCCGCGCCTTCCGGGACGGGCCGCGGAAGCCGGAAAGCGGAGAAGGAGGTTCCCCGGGCTCAGGCCCGGGGAACCTCCTTCTCCGTCGTGGACGGGCGGTGCGGTGGGGAAGTCAGGAGACGGGCACGCCAGCACTCAGGGTTCCGGTCGCGTTCTCGGTCCAGGAGTGGTCCGTCTCCGCACGGGACCTGATGGTCAGGGCGCGTCCCCCGGTCCTGTCCTCCGGCCCCAGGATCATCTGGATCAGCGCCGCGCTCCGGGAGCCGAAGGTGATGGGGGCGTTCAGGACGAGTTCGGCTATCTCGTCGAGATCGGCCGTCACCGCCGCGTGCAGGGCCAGCTCGATGAAGGCGGTGCCCGGCAGGATCACGGTGCCCATGACGACGTGGTCGCCGAGCCACGGGTGCCCGGCCAACGACACCCGCCCGGTGAACAGGTGGCTGCCGTCCGGCAGTTCGGTGGACGTGGCGAGCATCGGGTGGCCGGAGGACTCAAGACCGAGACCGGCGGGCGAGCCGGTGCGCGTCGGCGCGTCGAGCCAGTAGCGGCGGCGCTGGAAGGCGTAGGTGGGCAGCTCGACGCCGGCCACTCCGGCCCCGGAGAAGAACTCCTGCCAGCCGACGGTGACACCGTCCGCGTGTGCCTGGGCGAGCCCGCGCACCAGGCTGGTCGCCTCGTGGCGGTTGCGGTCGAGCAGCGGCACGGCGGTCCCGCCGGCCTGGGACAGCGCCTCGCGGGCCATCGAGGTGAGGGTGCCGTCGGGGCCGAGTTCGATGAAGTGGCGGACGCCGTGGGTGTGGAGGGTGCGGATGCCGTCGTGGAAGCGGACGGCTTCGCGGACGTGGCGGACCCAGTAGCCGGGGGTGGTGAGCTGCTGGGGGTCGGCGAGCTGTCCGGTGAGGTTGGAGACGATCGGGATGGTGGGCGGCTGGAAGTCGAGGCCGGTCGCGACGCGTTCGAACTCCGTCAGCATGGCGTCCATGTGGGGGGAGTGGAAGGCGTGCGAGACGGTCAGGCGCTTGGTCTTGATGCCCTGTTCGGCGAGGGTCGCGGCGATTTCGGTGACGGCGTTGTCGTCGCCGGAGATGACGGTGGAGGCGGGTCCGTTGACGGCGGCGATGGAAACTTGGTGTTCGCGGCCTTCGAGGAGGGGTCGTACCTGTTCCTCGGTGGTGCGCAGGGAGATCATGGCGCCGGTGGCGGGGAGTGCCTGCATGAGGGTGCCGCGGGCGGCGACGAGCCGGCAGGCGTCGTCGAGCGACAGGACGCCCGCGATGTGGGCGGCGGTGAGTTCGCCGATGGAGTGGCCGGTGAGATAGTCCGGGACGATGCCGAACGATTCGACCAGGCGGTAGAGCGCCATCTCCACGGCGAAGAGAGCGGCCTGGGTGAAGCGGGTTTGGTTGAGCAGGCTCTGGTCGTCGTCGAAGATGACGTCCGTCAACGGCCGTTCGGCCGCGAGGTGGACATCGAGCCCGGCGCAGACCTCGTCGAACGCGGCCCGGAACACCGGGTACGTCTCGTACAGCCCACGCCCCATGCCGGAGCGCTGCGCGCCCTGGCCGGTGAAGAGGAACGCGGTCCTGCCGGCCTCGGGCTGGGCGCGCTGGTGCTCGGCGGCGCGGAGATCCGCGACCAGCTCCTCGTGGGTGGAGCCCACGGCGACGGCACGGTGCTCGAAGGCGGTGCCGCCGGAGGCCACCAGCGCGTGGGCGATGTCGGTCGGGCCGAGGTCCGGGTGCGCGGCGACGTGGTCGAGCAGGCGCGTGACCTGGTCGCGCAGAGCCTCCCCGGTCTTCGCCGACACCAGCCACGGGACCGGCCCCCGCTGCGCGGCCCGGGCGGTGTTCCCGTCCACCTGACCGTCCGCGCCGGCATCCGCCGTGCGGATGGGCGCCTCTTCGAGGATGAGGTGGGCGTTGGTGCCGCTGATGCCGAACGAGGAGACGGCGCCCCGGCGGGGGCGTCCGGTCTCGGGCCAGGGCTGCTGCTCGGTGAGGAGGCGGACGTTGCCGCTGGTCCAGTCGATGTGCGGGCTGGGCTCCGCGACGTGCAGCGTCCTGGGCAGCGCGCTGTGCCGGATGGCCTGGACCATCTTGATCACGCCGCCGACGCCGGCCGCCGCCTGCGGGTGTCCGATGTTCGACTTCAGCGACCCCAGCCACAGCGGCTGGTCGGGGGCGCGGTCCTGGCCGTAGGTGGCCAGCAGCGCCTGGGCCTCGATCGGGTCGCCCAGTGAGGTGCCGGTGCCGTGGGCCTCGACGGCGTCGATCTCGCCGGTGCCGAGCCCGGCGTTGGCCAAGGCGGCGCGGATGACGCGCTGCTGCGAGGGGCCGTTCGGCGCGCTCAGGCCGTTGCTCGCGCCGTCCTGGTTGACGGCGGAACCCCGGATCACGGCCAGGATCGGGTGCCCGTTCGCCTGCGCGTCGGAGAGCCGTTCGAGCAGCACCATGCCGGCGCCCTCGGCCCAGATGACTCCGTCGGCCGCGGCCGAGAACGACTTGCAGCGGCCGTCGGCGGCGAGGCCGCGCTGGTGACCGACCTCGACGAACATGCCGGGGGTCGACATGACGGTGACGCCGCCGGCCAGGGCGAGCGAGCACTCGCCGTTGCGCAGGGCCTGCGCCGCCTGGTGCAGGGCGACGAGCGAGGAGGAGCAGGCGGTGTCGACGGTGACGGCCGGGCCTTCGAGCCCGAAGGTGTAGGCGACGCGCCCGGAGGCGACGCTGACGGTGCTGCCGGTCAGCAGGTAGCCGCCGAGCCCGTCGTCGCCCTGGAAGAGCCGGGGGCCGTAGTCCATGGCGGTGGCGCCCATGAACACGCCGGTGTCGCTGCCGCGGAGCTGCTCCGGGTCGACCTTGGCGCGTTCGAGCGCCTCCCAGGAGGTTTCCAGGAGGAGCCGCTGCTGCGGGTCCATCGCCGTGGCCTCGCGGGGGCTGATGCCGAAGAACTCGGGGTCGAAGTCAGCCGCGTCGTAGAGGAAGCCGCCCTCGCGTGCGTAGGTCTTGCCGGGCGCGTCGGGGTCCGGGTCGTACAGGTTCTCCAGGTCCCAGCCGCGGTCCTCGGGGAACGTACCGACCGCGTCCCGCCCTTCGGCCACGAGCTGCCACAGGTCGTCCGGCGTGCTGACGCCGCCGGGGTAGCGGCAGGCCATGCTGACGATGGCGATGGGCTCGTTCGCCGTGGACCGGGTGGCCCGTGCGGCGGTCGGCTTCGGGGCGGTGGCCGCCTGCTGCCCGGTGTCGGCGAGCGCGGCCCTGATGTGCTGGGCGAGCGCCGTCGAGTTCGGGTAGTCGAACAGGACGGTCGACGGCAGTCGCATCCCCGACGCCTTGTTGAGCGCGTTGCGCAGCTCCACGGAGCTGAGCGAGTCGAAGCCCAGCTCCTTGAAAGGCGTCTGCGGGTTGATGGCGTCGGGCGAGCTGTGCCCGAGGACGGTGGCGATGTGGCCGCGGAGGAAGGCGAGCAGAATGCGCTGCTGCTCGGGCTCCGGGTGTCCCGCGAGCGACTGCCGCAGGCCGTTGGACTCCTGGTCCGCCCCGGTGTGCTGCGTCGCGGCGGGGATCGGGGTGCGGATCAGTCCGCGGAACACCGGCGCGACGGGCGTGGACGTGGCGGTGGCGCGGGCGCGGAGGCCGGCGAGGTCGAACGTGGCCGGAATGAGCACGGGCTCCGGCGCGGTGAGCGCCGCGTCGAAGTGCGCGAGTCCCTCGTCGGCCGCGATCGGCAGGAGCCCGGTGCGGCTCATCCGGGCCCGGTCCTGCTGTTCGAGGGTGTCGGCCATGCCGCCCGCGGTGTCCGCCCAGACGCCCCAGGCGAGGGACTTGGCGGGCAGCCCGGACGCGTGCCGGTGCCGGGCGAGCGCGTCGAGGAAGCCGTTCGCCGCCGCGTAGTTGGACTGTCCGGGAGCGCCGAGGGTGCCCGTGACGGAGGAGAAGAGGACGAAGGCGTCCAGGTTCCTGTCGCGGGTGAGGCGGTGGAGGTTCCAAGCCGCGTCGACCTTCGGGCGGAGCACGCCCGACAGCCGTTCGGGGGTGAGGGCCGCGGCGATGCCGTCGTCGAGGACTCCGGCGCAGTGGATGACGGCGCCGAGCGGGTGCTCGTCGGGGAGGGAGCCCAGGAGGGAGGCCAGCGACTTCTCGTCGGCTGCGTCGCAGGCGGCGACGGTCACCTTGGCGCCGAGCGCGGCGAGGTCGGTGACGAGGGTGCTCCCGTTCTTCGGGCCCTTCCGGCTGGTGAGCAGCAGGTGCTTGACGCCGTGGGCGGTGACGAGGTGGTGGGCGAGGAGCCGGCCGAGGCCGCCCGTGCCACCGGTGATCAGGACCGTCTTCTCCGGGTCGAACCGCGCGGGCTCGGTGGCGGCGTCGCGGTGGGCGAGGCGCGGGGCGAGGAGCCGTCCGGCGCGGACGGCGACCTGCGGCTCCCCGCTGGCCACGGCGGCCGGGAGCGCCTCGACCGAGCTCTCGGCCCCGTCGAGGTCGACGAGGATGAAGCGGTCGAGGTGTTCGGCCTGGACGGACCGGAGGAGTGACCAGACCGCGGCACCCGCCAGGTCGACGGGCCGGTCGTCCGGGCCGGCGGCGGTGGCGTCGCGGGTGAGGACGACCAGGCGGGCGTCGGGCCGTTCGTCGTCGGAGACGATCCGCTGCACGAGGCCGAGCACGTGCCGGGTGAGCGCGTGGGTGGCCCGCACCGGGTCGGCGTCCTCGCGCGCGGCGCACCACGCCACGAACACCTCGGGTTCGGCTGCGGCCCCGCCGTCGGCCAGCGGGAGCGCCACCGGGTCGGCCAGCAGCGCGAGGTCCGCGTTCCCCGGAGTGCCCGTCTCGGCCCACGTGGCGACGAGGGCTCCGGAAGCCGCGTCCTTCCGGACGGGGAGGGCGGCCCAGTCGAGCCCGTGGAGCCGGCCGGTGCCGGTGGCACGCGCGGCGGCCAGATGCTCGGGTGCGACCTCCCGCATGGTGAGGGAGTCGATCGTCAGCACGGGCGTGCCCGCGGGGTCGGTGATGGCCAGCGAGGCCGTCTCCGTCGCGGTGCGGGTGAGGCGGACGCGGAGGGCGGCGGCCCCCGTGGCGTGCAGGGAGACGCCGCTCCAGAAGAACGGCACCCGCACGGAGTCCGCGGCGGCGTCGCGCCCGAGCGCGCCCGGCTGGATCGCGGAGTCGAGCAGGCCCGGGTGGATGCCGTAGGCGCCGGGGGCGGCGCCCTCGGGAAGTGCCAGCTCCCCGTAGGTGGTGTCGCCGTCCTGCCAGGCCGCGCGCAGGCCGCGGAAGCGCGGCCCGTAGTCAAGGCCCGCGTCGGCGATCCGGCGGTAGAACTCGTCCATGTCGACGGGCTCCGCGCCGGCCGGGGGCCAGACGGCACCGGAGAGCGCGTCGTCCGCCACCGTGTTCGCCACTGTCGCCGGAGTGTCCGCGTTCCGCGGGCGGTCGGCGAGCCATCCGGAGGCGTGCAGGGTCCACTCGCTCCGTGACGGCGCCTCCTCGGGCCGTGAGTGGACCGTGAGCGGACGCCGTCCTGACTCGTCGGCCGGCGCGATGAGCACGCGGAGCTGGACCGCGCCGTGTTCCGGCACGGCGAGGAACATGTGGTGGGTCAGCTCGTCGATTCCGGCGCAGTCCACGTGCTCCGCCGTGTGGAGGAGCAGGTCGACGTAGGCGGCACCGGGCAGGATCAGCGCCCCGGTGATCGCGTGCTCCGGTATCCAGTCGGGCTCGGTCGCACTGATGCGGCCGGTGAAGAGGTGCCCGCTGTCGGGGAGTTCGACGAGCGTGGTCAGCACGGGGTGGCTGGTCGCCGCCAGCCCCGACGCGCTCGCACGTGCCTCCTGGCCGGCCTCGGGGCGCGACGTCTCCAGCCAGTAGTGCTGGCGTTGGAAGGGGTAGGTCGGCAGGCCGGGGGACGAGACCGGTGACGTGTCGCCGAGTAGCCGGGTCCAGTCGATGGGGATGCCGCGGGTGTGGGCGGTGCCAAGGGCGGTGAGGAAGGTGTGCTGTTCGTCGCGTTCGCGGTGGAGGACGGGGATGAAGGTGGCGTCGGTGTCGCCGTGTTCGGTGAGGCTGTCCTGGGCCATGGTGGTGAGGGTGCCGTCGGGGCCGAGTTCGATGAAGTGGCGGACGCCGTGGGTGTGGAGGGTCTGGATGCCGTTGTGGAAGCGGACGGCTTCGCGGACGTGGCGGACCCAGTAGCCGGGGGTGGTGAGCTGCTGGGGGTCGGCGAGCTGTCCGGTGAGGTTGGAGACGATCGGGGTGGTGGGCGGCTGGAAGTCGAGGCCGGTCGCGACGCGTTCGAACTCCGTCAGCATGGCGTCCATGTGGGGGGAGTGGAAGGCGTGCGAGACGGTCAGGCGCTTGGTCTTGACGCCTTGTTCGGCGAGGGTCGCGGCGATCTCGGTGACGGCGTTGTCGTCGCCGGAGATGACGGTGGAGGCGGGTCCGTTGACGGCGGCGATGGAGACGTGGTGTTCGCGGCCTTCGAGGAGGGGTCGTACCTGTTCCTCGGTGGTGCGCAGGGAGATCATGGCGCCGGTGGCGGGGAGTGCCTGCATGAGGGTGCCGCGGGCGGCGACGAGCCGGCAGGCGTCGTCGAGGGACAGGACGCCCGCGATGTGGGCGGCGGTGAGTTCGCCGATGGAGTGGCCGGTGAGGTAGTCCGGGACGATGCCGAACGATTCGACCAGGCGGTAGAGCGCGGTTTCGATGGCGAAGAGGCCGGCCTGGGCGTACTTCGTCTCGTGCACCAGTGGCTGGTCTGCCGCGAACAGCAGGTCCCGGAGGGGCTGATCGGCCGCGAGGTGGACATCGAGCCCGGCGCCCGCCTCGTCGAACGCGGCGCGGAAGACCGGCTGGGTGTCGTAGAGCCGACGTCCCATGCCGGAGCGCTGGGAGCCCTGGCCGGTGAAGAGGAACGCGGTCTTGCCGGATCGGGGTGTGCCCTGTACCACCGCGGGCGAGGGGTTGCCTTGCGCGAGTGCGTCGAGTGCCCGCGCGAACTGCTCGGTGTCGTCGGCGACGAGCACGGCGCGGTGCTGGAAGAGCGTGCGGGTGGTGGCGAGTGCGTGGGCGGTCTCGGCGGGGCGCAGTTCGGGGTTGCGCCCGAGGTGGGTGTGCAACTGCCGGGCCTGGTCCCGGAGGGCCTGCTCGTTCCTGGCCGAGAGCAGCCACGGCACCGCGGTCACCTCGGAGGCGAGCTGCTCCCGCTCCTCCTCCGTGTGGGCACGGACGGGCGCTTCTTCGAGGATGATGTGGCTGTTGGTGCCGCTGATGCCGAAGGAGGAGACGGCGGCGCGGCGGGGGTGGTCGGTCTCGGGCCAGGGGCGCTGCTCGGTGAGGAGCTGGATGTTCCCGCTGGTCCAGTCGATGTGTGGGCTGGGCTCGTCGACGTGGAGGGTTTTGGGGAGCGTGCCGTGGTGCATGGCCTGGATCATCTTGATGACGCCGCCGATGCCGGCCGCGGCCTGGGCGTGTCCGATGTTGGACTTGAAGGAGCCGAGCCATAGGGGCTGGTCGGGGGCGCGGTTCTGGCCGTAGGTGGCCAGCAGGGCCTGGGCTTCGATGGGGTCGCCGAGGGTGGTGCCGGTGCCGTGGGCCTCGACGGCGTCGATCTCGCCGGTGGTGAGGCCGGCGTTGGCGAGGGCGGCGTGGATGACGCGCTGTTGGGAGGGGCCGTTGGGGGCGGTGAGGCCGTTGCTGGCGCCGTCCTGGTTGACGGCGGTGCCGCGGATGACGGCCAGGATCGGGTGCCCGTTCGCCTGGGCGTCGGAGAGCCGTTCGAGCAGCACCATGCCGGCGCCTTCGGCCCAGGCGACGCCGTCGGCGGCGGCCGAGAAGGACTTGCAGCGGCTGTCGAGAGCGAGGCCGCGCTGGCGGCTGAACTCAAGGAACATGCCCTCGTTCGCCATGACGGTGGCGCCGCCGGCCAGGGCCATGGAGGATTCGCCGTTGCGCAGCGACTGGCAGGCCATGTGCAGGGCGACGAGCGAGGAGGAGCAGGCGGTGTCGACCGTCACCGCGGGGCCTTCGAGGCCGAAGGTGAAGGCGAGGCGTCCGGAGGCGACGCTC
>NZ_JAAVJD010000270.1 GCF_012033735.1 Streptomyces lonarensis
GGGGCCCGGGCCGCGGGCATCGCGGACGGCAGGGGCGGAGCCGGCACCGCGGCGGTGGTCGGGCCCCGGGCCGGCGCCGCACGTGGGCGTGGGCGTGGGGTCGGACATCCGGCCGGAACCGGCTGCCGGGGCCGGGCCGGTCCCGTTCGCCCCGCCGGGGTGCCGGAGGCGATCGGGGGACCGGTCGGCACGGGTGGGGTGCGGACGCCCGCGCCCGCAGGTGGCGGCTCCCCCCGAGCGGGACCGATCGGCGCGCGGGGGAGCCCACCACCCACGGCCGGGGCGGCGGGGGCGTGCGCCGGGCAGGTCGGTTCGGCGGGTCAACCGATGTGTCGTCAAGCCGTCTCACCCCTGAGCGATGTACGGGATGTGCCCGCGATCGCGCCGGGCTGTCGCACCACGCGGGACCCTGCGGGGCGACGACACACGGCGTCGCGCTCCCGGGCCCCCGCGGGCCGGACGTCACGTTAGGCCCGCCCGCGGTGCACCGGGGGCCGCGCGCCAGAAGATCACCTGTTCAGGTGACAGGCCGAAGGTTCCGAGCCATTGCTTCCGGCCATTCCGCTGCCCACCGGATTACCGCGACGACTGCTTGCCGTTGCGGGCCGTCCGCCGCTCCGGAAGCGCGGCGACCCCGCCGACGCCCGGGCTCCACCGTGCCGACCAGGGAACGGCGCGCGCGAAAGCGCCAGTTCAGAGCCGCGTGGTGCAGCTGCGACCCGCCACGTCGGAGCGCCGGGCACAGCTCGCGACGGGCGGCCGATAGTCGGCCACCCGTTCGGCGGCGAGCGCACAGCACGCCGAACGGGCCCCCGGGAGGCGGCACGAGCAGATCCCGCCAATCAGCCCGTGCGGCCTGGACCGGAACACGGACGGTGTGGTCGCGCGCGGCGAAGCCGGAGAAGTGTGCGGCCGGGCGGCAGGCACACGCACCCTCTGAATCGGCGCCTGCGGGGCGTCGGGGTGCCCGATCGCTTCAGGACCCGCGAAGCTCCGGCAGGGCGGTGGGGAACACCGCCCTGCCGACCTGGGTGGTGACCACCGGCGCGTCCTGGGCTGCCTCCGTGCGCGAGAGCGCCTCCCAGGCTGCGCCAGTGAGTCGCCCCAACTCCGGCACTGACCGCACCACGCGACCGGCTGCCGGAGATGTCTCGATCCCGCCAATCACCGGCAGCGCCCCGCCGGCGGCTGTTCAACGGCGGCCGGGTCGCCAGCTGAAGCACGTGCTCCAGCGCGAGGCCACACACGGTGGCACCCATCTCCTCGACGGCCGACTGTTCGTGCGGCGGCGCCTCGGCCAC
The DNA here is from genome assembly GCF_012033735.1 of Streptomyces lonarensis. Taxonomy (GTDB): domain Bacteria; phylum Actinomycetota; class Actinomycetes; order Streptomycetales; family Streptomycetaceae; genus Streptomyces; species Streptomyces lonarensis. The sequence continues at coordinate 1,302 of NZ_JAAVJD010000270.1, forward strand.
CAGAAGCGGCCAGTGCAGCACCACGACCCGCTCCCAGACCTCGGGGGGCAGCGTGGTTGCCAGGTGGTGGCTCTCGCCCACCGGGAGGTCCCGCAGTCGGCGCGCGGCGTCCTGCGTCTGGCCGACGTAGCAGAGCCCCGCTCCGGCCGCGAACACTCCGTAGAGCACGGGTCCCCGAGCGGCAGGGCGGACGCCGCTCGGCTCGGTCAGCAGGGCCCCCACCCGGTGTGCGAACCGGTAGCGCTGCTCCTGCCACCGCGCAAGCCGCGCGGCATCGCCCACCAACGTTGCCAGCGAAGATCGCCAGGCGGCAGAGGCGTCCTCGTACGCTCGGTCGTTCACAGGCCCTCCCTGCACGTGGACGGTGCATCGCAGCAGCGTGAGCCTCGCCCCGACCGGGAGGTAGGACCGCCCCTGCGCCCCTGCCCCACCCGGTGCGCCCGCGGCGGACGCGGTTCGGGTGGAAGCGGACCCGTCGAGGCTGCACGCACTGTCCGGCAACGCAAAACCCCTCCCACCTGCGCTTGCGCGAGGTGGGAGGGGTTTGCTTCCCGCTGTGGCGGCGCCAGGATTCGAACCTGGGAAGGCTGAGCCGGCAGATTTACAGTCTGCTCCCTTTGGCCGCTCGGGCACACCGCCTGGGATTGCTGCCGTACGCCTGCGCGGCGTTCGGCAACGGGGTAAACCCTACCCGATGGGCGGGGGTGGTCCGCCACCCGGTTGTCGGCCCGGGCCCGGTGGCGGCGGGTGACTAGGCTTGTCCACCGGTACACCGTTACGTCCGAGCTACGCACGAGGAGCCCGACCATGGCCGACTCCAGTTTCGACATCGTCTCGAAGGTCGACCGGCAGGAGGTCGACAACGCACTCAACCAGGCGTCCAAGGAGATCTCGCAGCGCTACGACTTCAAGGGCGTCGGCGCCTCGATCGAGTGGTCCGGTGAGCGGATCGAGATCCGGGCCAACGCCGAGGAGCGCGTCAACGCGGTGCTCGACATCTTCCAGACCAAGCTGATCAAGCGGGGCATCTCGCTGAAGGCCCTCGACTCCGGCGAGCCGCAGGCGTCGGGCAAGGACTTCAAGCTGTTCTCCACCATCAAGGAGGGCATCTCGACCGACGACGCGAAGAAGGTCGCCAAGCTCATCCGCGACGAGGGCCCCAAGGGTGTCAAGGCGCAGGTGCAGGGCGACGAGCTCCGCGTCAGCTCCAAGAGCCGGGACGCCCTCCAGGAGGTCCAGCAGCTCGTCAAGGGCGCGGACTTCGACTTCGCCGTGCAGTTCGTCAACTACCGCTGAGCCTCCGCCTCAGCAGTACACCGCGGAAGGGCCGGGGCGCCGCACGGCGGCGGTCCCGGCCCTTCGCCGTGCCCGGCGGGCGGGTGTCACCGCGGCGGCGCCGGGCCGGCCCCCGGCTCGCGGGCGAGCAGTGCACCCGCCGCCGTCACGGCCGTGACCACGACGAGGGCGGCAAGCCCCGCCCAGCCCGCGGGGTCCGGGTCAAGCAGGGGGCGGCCGCGCAGCGCCTGCCAGGTGGTGAGGAGCAGTGCCCCGCCGCAGGCGACGGCCCCGGCGCCCACCAGGCGGTGGCGCACGCCGGGCCCGGCCAGCCGCGGCCACCGCCGCGCGCCGCGGTCGACCGCCCACAGCAGCAGCGGGAGCAGTTGCAGTGCGTGCATCCCGAGGAAGTGGGGCACCCGGAGGTCGCCGCCCTCCACGGACCAGCCGACCACCGGCAGGCCGTCCCCGCCGTCGCCCACGCCCACCGCGTGGGCCCCCAGGACACCGGCGGCCGGGTCGCGCTGGTCGCCGCTGGTCATCAGGAAGGCGACGGCCATGGCGGCGACGGCGATCGCCATGCCGGCGCGGAGCGCCAGCCCCAGGGCCCGGTCCGGCAGGCGGTGGCGCAGCACGAGGACGGTGATCCCCAGTGACGCGAGCCAGATGACGCCGGCCGCCGCGGCCATCGCCGCGAAGACGTAGGCGTCGAAGGCGGTGGAGCCGTTGAAGTGGCTGCGGGTGCCCCGCGCGGCCTGCAGGGTGATCAGCCCGACCTCGATCGCCGAGGCGACGGCGAGCACTGTTCCGGTGCGCTGCCCGGCGGGCCGGCCGCGCGGGGCGGCGGGCAGCAGGGAGAGCAGCCAGATCGCCGTCGCGCCGTAGATGCCGAAGGAGAGGGCGAACTTCAGCGGCTTGAGCCAGACCGGCTCGCCGTTGACCGTCCTGCCGTCCAGCAGGGTCCCGAGGAGCGCGGCGGCCGCGAGCAGCAGCATGAGGCCGACCAGCACCACCAGGGGGCGGTGCGGATGTGCCCCGTGGCGGCGCGGTGGTTCGGCGGTTGCCCCGTCCCCGGTCCGGTCGTCCGCCGTGGCCGGGAGGGCGTCGGCGCCCGGGCTCGTCGTCGTGGTCGTGCTCGCTGTGCCCGCGGCCGTGGAGTCCATCGGCGCACCCTCCCCCTCGCTTGGATAGTGGCACTCGCCACTATCCGGATAGTGTCACTATCTATGCTGGGTCGGGTCCACGCAAGCCCTCTTCATCCGGCAGTCCGGCGCGGCGGCCCGGACGACACCTCGGGAGCCCCATGCGCATCGGCGAGCTCAGTCACCGGACCGGCGTCCCGGTGGCGACGATCAAGTACTACCTGCGCGAGGGCCTGTTGCCCCCCGGCGAGGCAACCGGGCGCAACCAGGCCGTCTACGGCGAGGACCACGCCCGGCGGCTCCGGCTGGCGCGCGCGCTCATCACCGTCGGCGGACTGTCCGTGGCGGCCGCGCGCGAGGTACTGGAGGCGCTGGCGGCACCGGACCGGTCGACGTACAACGCGCTCGCCGTCGCGCACACGACGGTCACCCGCCACGAGCGGGACCCGGCCGTCCCGGAGGAGGCCCGGGAGCGGGCCGCGGAGCGGGTACGGCGGCTCATCGCCGAGCAGGGGTGGCAGCTGCCGCCGGACCTCCCCGCCGCGCGGACGCTGACCGACACCCTGGCGACCATGGAGCACCTGGGCAACCACTCCTTCGCTGCGCGGCTCGACCGGTTCGCGGCGGCGAGCGAACTGGTGGCGGCAGCCGACGTGGACTGCGTCGACGAGGTGCGCGGGAGCGCCGAGGCCATGGCGGAGACCATGGTGGTGGGAACGGTGCTCGGTGACGCCGCGTTGGCCGCGCTGCGGCGGCTGGCGCAGCAGGACGCGGCGCGGCGCCGCTACGCGCCCGCGGCGCGGGATGGCGACACCGACGGGGACTGCCCGCAGCCGGGGGCTGCCGCGGGGGACGCGCCGGCCGGCTGAGCGGAACCCGGGCGTCGGGCCTCGACCCTCAACGGCCGCGGGACGACCCGGCCGGCAGGGGGAGGGCGGACACGCCGGGGCCGGCATGCTGGGGCGCACACACGCCGGGGCCCCGGTCCGGCGAACGGTCCCGGCGTCCCGACGCGGGCAGGCGGACGCCCCGTGGCGCGGGGCGCTGCACGGGGCGTCTGCGGGAGGGGCCGGCGGCGGGCTCAGAGGAGCCGGGGCGCCGCCGGGTTCACCAGTGGTAGCCGGGGTTGGCGTCGGTGGGTACGATCTCGCGGCCCAGCGGCATCAGCGAGACCGGGATCATCTTGAAGTGGGCGATCCCGAACGGGATGCCGATGATGGTGATGCAGAAGGCGATACCGGCGGTGATGTGGCCGATGGTGATCCAGATGCCCGCGACGATCAGCCAGATGACGTTGCCGATCCCGGAGAAGATCCCGGCATCCGGGCGGTCGGTGACGCGGTACCCGAAGGGCCAGAGCGAGTACCGGGCGATCCGGAAGCAGGCCAGCCCCCACGGGATCGTGACGATCGGGATGAAGCAGATGAGCCCGGCGACGGCATAGCCGAGGGCCATCCAGATGCCGGAGAAGACCAGCCAGATGACGTTGAGGACGGTCCTGATCACGTTGTTCTTCTCCTAGGGCGCACGCGGTGGCGGGGCCGGGCGGCGACGCCCGGTCGTGGGTCGGGACGCGTGGGAGCGCCGCACGGTTGCTGTGCTGTTGTCCGGTGGCGGCGCGGCCAAACGCCGGGCTGCCATGGTGGCGCGCATCGCGGCCGGACGGCCGGTTCGACACCTCGCGCGCACCGCCGGGTCAGCCGGCCCCCTCGGCCATCCGGCGGAGGCGGTCGATGCGGTCGGCCATCGGCGGGTGGGTGGCGAACAGCCTGGTCAGGCCCTCGCCGCGCCGGAACGGGTGCGCGATCATCATGTGGCTGGCGGCTTCGATGCGGGGTTCCGGCGGCAGCGGCAGCGCCTGGGTCCCGCGGTCCAGTTTGGCCAGGGCGTCGGCGAGGGCGTGGGGGTCGCCGGTGAGTCGGGCCCCGGCGGCGTCCGCCTCGTACTCGCGGGAGCGGCTCACGGCGAGCCGGACGAGGGTGGCGGCGACGGGCCCGAGGAGCGCGATCAGGGCGATGCCGACGATGCCCGGCCCGCGGTCGGACCGCCCGGGCAGCAACCAGGCGAACTGCACGAGGAGCATGACGGCGGAGGCCATGGCGCCGGCCACCGAAGCGATGAGGATGTCGCGGTTGTAGACGTGGCTGAGTTCGTGGCCGAGGACACCGCGCAGTTCCCGCTCGTCGAGGACGGCGAGGATGCCCTCGGTGCAGCAGACGGCGGCGTTGCGGGGGTTGCGCCCGGTGGCGAAGGCGTTGGGCGCCTCGGTCGGGGAGATGTACAGCCGGGGCATCGGCTGCCGTGCGACGCCCGCGAGTTCGCGGACCGTGCGGTAGAGCTGCGGCGCCTCGAACTCGCTGACGGGGCGTGCCCGCATGGCGCGCAGCGCCAGCTTGTCGCTGTTCCAGTAGGCGTAGCCGTTGGTGGCGAAGGCGACGAGAAGCGCGACGAGGACTCCGGTGGTGCCGAAGAAGCTGCCGATGAGCAGTATGAGGGCGGACATGCCGCCGAGCAGGACGGCGGTCTTCAGCCCGTTGGTGGAGCGGTGCACAGGGTGCCTTCCGGGGTGAGCCGCCGGATGCGCCGGGAGCGGCGGCGGACCGGGCCGTGGTGCGGCGGGCGGCTCGTCTGGGGCGGTCGGGGACGGTGCGGGGGCC
>NZ_JAAVJD010000271.1 GCF_012033735.1 Streptomyces lonarensis
GTCCCGGCCGGCCGGCGGGGTGCGCGGCCGGCCGGGACCCGCCCGTCAACGCGTCCGGTAGGCGTGCACGATCGTCTGGACCGTGCGGTCGCCCCGGGCGTCGACAGCCGTGGCCCGCAACGACAGCGAGCCCCCGGCGGCCGGGTTGTCGACCGCGACGGAGTCGACGTCACCGGCCCCGTCGTGCACCGTGACCCAGCTCGCGCCGCCGTCGACCGAGCTCTCCACCGTCAACGACACCGCCTCGCCCCCGTGCAGCGCCAGCGGCAGCGGGAACCCGCGGACGTCGGCCGGCGCGGTGTTGTCCAACGCCAACTCGGGGCGGAACCGCACCAGCGGCGGGCCGTCGATCGGCTCGAACTCGTCCGTCGTCGCCGAGGTGAACGTCATGTCGAGCGTGACCTCCGTCGACACGTCGGTGTACCCCGCCCCGGTGCGGGAGGCGGTGGAGACGACCCGGTAGTCACCCTCGCCCGCCGGCAGCCCGACCGCCACCTCCGGCAGCGGCAGCGGCACCTCCCGCAGCAGCTCGCCGTCCCGGAGGATTCGCGTGCTCCCCGAATCCGCGTCCGCCCAGCCCGTCGCGGCGGCGCCCGGCGCGAACAGCGACAGGTCCGAGTGGAGGACGTTGCCCTCCCGCCACAGCGGAGCCGCCGAGTAGGCCGCAGGCCCGAAGACCCCGACGTTGAGGAGGCGTTGGTGATCCTGCCCCGCGTCGAACCGTTCCAACGCCGTGCTCGACCCCTGGACGGCCCACCCGTCGGCGCCGTCCTCGGAAGCGCTCAACGACCAGGCCGCCGTGTCCTGCAGCAGCATCTCCGCGCTGCCGGGCACCGGCAGGAAGGCGCCGAGGCCCAGCCCGAACCGTTCCGGTGCCGCGCCCGCCCAGCCGGTGGCCCCCTCCTGCCGGGACCCGACCTCGACGTCGACACGCGCCATCTCCGCCACGGAAGGCCGGTTGACCAGGCCGGTCGGGAAGGCGCCCTCGACCCGGCGGTGGCCGTGGTACTGCACGTCCCCGTCCCCGAGATGGAAGGAGGCCAAGGAGACGCCGAACCCGGCGTCCTCCGGGGTCTCACCGACAGCCAGCGAGTGCACCCCCTCCGGCTGCGCCCCGAAGAACCACGCCCACTGGCTCAGCCCCGGGGACTCGTAGCGGGCCGCCAACTCCTGCAGCTCCGCGTCGGGGTCGGGCGCGGCGAACTCCAACTCGGCCGTCTCCCGCAGATCCACCGTCAGCACGGTGGGCCCGTCCAGGTCGAGCACGGGCGCCAGGGCCCAGTCCGTGCGGGTCTCCTCCGGGCCGGCGTCCCAGGGCCCGCCGGCGAGCACCTCGACCAGGGCGCGCCCCACCGGGAGGCGACCGTGGACCGCGCCGTCCTCGGTGAGGGTGTTGAAGCCGTCCGTCTCCCCGAGCACGAAGACCCGCGCCCCGTCCAGCGGTTCGCCGTCCCGACCGATCACCTCGACGGTGAGGTCGGCCATCTCGGGCTCCAGCGACAGCGACCCCGCCGCGCGAACCTGCAGCGTGCCGCTGGTGGCGGTGACGACCACACCGTGATGGCCGGCAGCGCTCTCGCCGACCGCTGCCGGTTCCGCCACCACCTCCACGGTCGCGGTGCCGCCGGCCGGAACGCTCACGCTCTCCGCGCCGAGCGAGAACGCCCCCTCGGCCGCTGCCCCGACGTCGGGGGAGGTGACGGTCAGCGCCAGGTCGAGCGTCACGTCCGCGTCGCCGCTGTTCCGGTAGGTCACCTCGCGGGTCGCCGGCGCCGCGTCGGCGTACGGGTACGCCACGGCGTCGAAGTCCAGGGAGCCGGGAACGACGGTCACCGTCTGCTCCAGCGCCCGCGCCACGTCCACCCGGCCGGTGCCGGTCTGCTGCGGGGTCGCGTCGATCCCCGCCGACGAGGACACCAGCGCCGCCTTGAGCTGCTCCCCGGTCCACCCCGGGTTCTGCTGCAGCAGCAGCGCGGCGGCGCCCGCCACCACCGGTGTCGCCATCGACGTGCCGGACAGGCCCATGTAGCCGTCGGCCACCGGCGTCGCCACCAGTTCCAGCGTGCTGCCCGGCGATGCCGCCGAAGCGATCTCCACCCCCGGCGCGGTCAGGTCGGGCTTCAGCCGGCCGTCACCCGCCACGGGGCCGACCGACGAGAAACCCGCCATCGAGTCCCGGTGATCGACCGCCCCGACCGTCAGCGCCGCCCCGGCGATGCCGGGCGACTCCACGCTCCCGGCGCCCGGACCGGTGTTGCCCGCCGCCACGACGAAGAGGGTGCCGTGCTCCTCCGACATGCGGTCGACCGCGTCCACCAGCGGGTCGTGACCCGGCCAGACAGCCGCCCCCAGGCTCATGTTGACGATTTGGGCGCCCTGGTCGACCGCCCACTCCATGCCCTCGATGATCCAGGAGTCGAACCCGTCGCCGTACGCGTCCAGGACCCGAGCGTCCAGCAGCTCCGCCCCCGGCGCCACCCCGCGGTGAACGCCGTCCGACCGTGCCCCCGAACCCGCCGCCGTGGAGGCGACGTGCGTCCCGTGGCCGTGCAGGTCCGCGTGGTCCTCGTCGTCGGTGAAGTCGGCGGCCGCCCTCACCCGGCCCGTGAAGTCACCGTGGTCGGCGGCGATGCCGGTGTCCAGGACGGCGATCGTGACGCCCGTCCCGTCGTACCCGGCCTCGTGCGCGATGTCGGCGCCCACCTGCTCGACAGCCGTGTCCAACGACGCCTGGCGCACCCGATCCAGTGAGACCGTGCGGACACCGGGAGCGGACGACAGCCGCGCGGCGTCCCCGTCGACCGGTTCGGTCAGGGTCTGCCACAGCGTGGGGGCGCTCTCCTCCGTCACGGTCAGCGCGTCCGCCTCCACCACGTCCAGCCGTGCCCGGAGTTCGACGCCGTCACCGCCCCGGACCTCCCGCTCGACCGAGCGGGAACCGTCCTCGTAGCCGACGATCAGCGGGATGCCCGCGAACGAGGAGTAGGCCTTGCGCGACAACTCGGTGACGTCGAACAGCGCGAGGTCGACCGTGCCGGCCTCGATGAGCGGAGCCGCGTCGTACGGCACGACCAGCGTCGACCCGTCCCGCTCCGAGACCCGCACGGGTATGTGCTCGCGGCCCTCGCCGCGCACCAGACCCGAGACGGCCCCCGTGGCGTCCAGCAGCACCCGGTCGCCGGTGATCAGCGTCAGTGAGCCGCCACCGCCACCGGTGCTCTCCGGGTGGTGGGGCGGCTCGGCCGCCGCACCACCGAGGCCGGCGGTCAACGCCAGCACCACCCCGGTCGCCACCACCGCCACCCGTGCACGTCTGCTTGGTTTCCTCAACGGTCCTCCAGGGCCGATCCGGCAGGGCCCGGCAGGCCGTCCGGCCGCCGGGCGCCCCGGAACCTAGCCGCGGGAGTGCAGCGGCGGGATCGGTTGGCCGCTTACCGGCCACAGTTGCCGCGCCACGCCGACCAGCGTCCTTGACCGTGCCCCGGGGGCACGGTGTGGGCTACGGGGTGTGTCCCCGCCTCGCCCGGCGGGGCAGGCCCCGGGGCGCGGGAGTCTGGCTCGCAGCACCGCCGAAAGGAACCGCTGATGACGACCCGCTGGGAGCACAAGGTGCTCACCTACAAGCTCGGTTGGAAGGCCTTCGACTACGCGCAGATCGAGAGCGATCTGACCGCGCTGGGCGCCGAGGGGTGGGAGGCGGTCGGCACCCTCGCGCCCAGCTTCGGAGCGGGCCAGGCCATCGAGATCGCCGTCATCGCCAAGCGGCCCGCCCGCGACTGACGGGCCGCGCGTGCTCGGGCGGCGGCCGACCGCGGGAGACCGGCGGCGCCATCCGCCACCCGAGCCGACCGCGTCCGGCGGGAGGGGGAGGGGAGGGGAGGGGAGGAGGTGCGGCGGGCTCAGAGGAAGTTGTTCGGCCAGATCATCGTCCGCCACATGTGTGCCACCGCTGAACCGTCGAAGCCCAGCCCCTGCACAGGCTGCCGGAAGTGGCGCCCGACCACGTCCTCGAACTCCCCGAACTCCACCTCGACGTCAGGATCGAACGTATAGACGTCGTTGACCGTGACCATGCGGGCCGACATGTACCAGCGGTGACGACGCGCCTCGCGGTACGCCGCCCGCGTGTGCGCCGGCGGCCGGTACTCCGCACCGAAGAACCCCTCGTACGCCTGCGGGTAGCCGTACCCCACGCTGTCGTCGGGAAAGAACCGCAGCACCTCGTGCTGCCGGATCGCCCAGGAGACCTCCTCGTCCACGTACGGCTCCACCAGTTGGGCGCCCCAGTGCCCGTGCTGGCTCCGCAGCAGCCCCGCCACCGAGATGTCGTGCAAGAGGCAGGCGAGCACCACCTTCTCGCCCATGCCCTGCTCGCGCGCCCGCCGAGCGCTCTGGAACATGTGCCGGACCGTGAACGGGTCCAGCGCCAAACGGAGACGGAAGTAGTCCGCGAGCGTGGGCCGCTCGGGCATCCGCGGCAGGTCGGCGTTGTCGCCCATCATGAAGACCTCGTCCGGTTTCAGCGCGGCCAGCACCTGATCACCGGAAAGGTGCTCCTTGGTGCCGAGAGTCGCGGCAGCGGGAGCGCAGATGACGCGGGAGTAGTTGTTCTGGCCGTGCGGCACCGGGGAGGGCCCTTCTGCGTGGTGAGACGGTCGAGACGAGCGCTCGACCCGCACATCAGAGCAGCTCCGACCGCCCTCGCCGCGCCGCTCTCACTCGCGTGGGGGAGCGCACGCCGGGGGCGCTTGGAACCCTGCGCCAGGCTTTGCGCAGAGCCCGGTGCCAGTCCCGCGCTGCAATCGCCGGAACCGCTGGGCACGCGATCCCGTCCTCACAGGGGCGTGCCCTGCCGGCCGCCCGCTCCTCGGGGTGTCCGGGACATGACGTATCGTGACCCGTATTTCTCTGTTCGAACGCTTCCGAGGGGTTTCTGACATGCGGCGCCGAATCTCTGCCTCTGTGATCGCGGCCGTGCTGGCGACCGGCCTGCTCGCCACCGCCTGCGGCGGGAGCGACGACTCCAGTGACGACCCGCTGCCCGGTGCCGACACGGGCTCCTCGGCTTCGCCGGATCCCACGGAGGGCGAGGGCGAGGGCGACGAGGCGGACGACGAGACGGGCGAGGACGAACTCCCCGAGGACGGTATCGACCGTCCGGAGATCAACCTGCCGGACGACGTGAACAACGTCTTCGAGGAGGTCGACACCGACGACCCGGTCGAACTCGCCGTCCTCGCCGACCAGGAGCACGCCATCAACGCGGTGGACGAGGCCATCACCAGCGGCGACACCAAGGTGCCTTCCCTGCCCTTCTATCAGGCCGATATGGCTCTGCTTGAGAGCGTCGAAGTCATTTCCAGCATGCATGACGACAAGCTCTCCTTCGGGGGGATCACGCGCTACTACAACCGTTCTCTGGAGATGCAGTCGGAGACTGCTGCGGTCAGCAGCTACTGCCGGGACACCTCGGAGTCCTATCTGATCGATCTGGAGACAGGCGAAAAGGAACCGGACGGCGGCACGACTCACTTCACCTCCCGGCAGCAGGTGAACGACGCGGGAGTCTGGCAGACCGTGACACTGGAGGCCAGGGATGGGGAGGGACGATGCGAGCGGTGACTACGTTGCTGGTTACGTCTTTTCTGCTGGTGGTTTTTGTGTCGCCCGCAGCTGCCAGCGACAAGGGGCGAGATAGTCGAGACACCGAGTTTCGCGGTGGCAGTGAAGGTTCCACGCTGAGGGCCGAGGCCGGTTCTGATGCCGGTGTCGGCGGTGTCGTATTCGATCCGCCGCATTCGGGTGCTGGTGGGTCGTTGTCCGGGCGGAAGTCGAACTGGTCGCGCCCGCCTTGCTATTACGCGCCTCGGTGGTCGGCGTCGGAGTTCAAGGAGTGGTGGGACGGTTACGCCAAGGACCAGGCGTACAAGACCGACCCGGACAACGCCTCGGCGATCGTCGACTCGCACGATGAGACCTACGGCGAGGACAGCCAGTACGAGGACCACAACATCGGGCGGGAGGACGAGGGTGCCTGGTGGACGGTGCACTCGAACCCGAACCACCCCGACGGCTCGACCGTGAGCTGTGAGTCGCAGATCTTTTGGGTGGACCACGACGACACCCCGCCGCCGCACCCCAACTCCCCGACGCCGGAGATGTTGGCGGAGCTGGCGTATGCCGAGGTGGAGATCCCGGATGTCCGTGCCGATTGAGTCCGGCGGCGGACGCGCAGAAGGTGAATCTGGCGACGTGGGTGTGGATGGACGCGTCCGACCTGGCGCCGGTGTCGGTGACTGCGTCGATCAGTGGCTATTCGCAGCTGTCGGCGACGGTGACCGCGACCCCGTCCCGCGTGGAGCTCGATCCGGGAA
>NZ_JAAVJD010000272.1 GCF_012033735.1 Streptomyces lonarensis
GCAGGACCGGCACCGGCACCGGCACCGGCACCGGCACCGGCACCGGCACCGGCACCGGCACCGGCACCGGCACCGGCACCGGCACCGGCACCGGCACCGGCACCGGCACCGAAGCCGTCGCCGGCCGCGCCCTCCCCAGCCGCCTCGGCGGCGTCGTCGGGCAGGGCGGCGCTGACCGCGAGCCGCGCCAGGACGCGGTCGTAGGAGCCGCCGCCCCGGCCGAGGCGGACGCCGCGGCCGTCCACCGCCAGCCCCGGGAGCAGCACGACGTCCGCCTCGATGACGGCGTGGGTGCCCAGCCGCTCCCCGCCGGGCTCGTACAGCCGGATGCGCCCCGGGTGCTCCGCCTCGGCCAGCTTTGCCTCGCCCTCGTAGCGGGCCCAGTCCAGGTCGTCGTCGGGGAGCAGCACCGGCAGCAGCACGCGCGTGCCGCGGGAGCGCAGCGCCTCCAGCAGCGGGCGGGTCTCCGGCTCGTGGCCGACGGAGACGTACGCGGCGACGGTGCGCGCGGCGGCCAGCTCCGGCAGGGCCAGCGCCTGCTTCGTCAGCGCCGCCCCGGCGTGTTCCAGCTCGTCGTCGGCCATCGCGGCCCGCACCGCCAACAGGTCCCTGCGAACCTCACGTTTCCGTGCCGCGATGGCCATGCTCTCGTCCACAGTTGCCGCTCCCGGGGCCCGGTAGTGCGGAGCGCACGCGCGGGCGCTCCACCTGCTCGTGCACCCGTCATCGGATGCGCTGTACAAGCAGACTAAACGGATAAGGTGACCGGTATGACCTCAGCGCGTTCCGCGATCACCAAGGCAGTCATTCCCGCCGCCGGCCTCGGTACTCGGTTCCTACCCGCAACGAAGGCCACTCCCAAGGAAATGCTGCCGGTCGTGGACCGACCGGCGATCCAGTACGTCGTCGAGGAAGCGACCAGCGCCGGTCTGACCGACGTCCTCATGGTCACGGGGCGCAACAAGCGGCCGCTGGAGGACCACTTCGACCGCAACTACGAGCTCGAGGAGATCCTGCGGGCCAAGGGGGACGAGGGGCGCCTCTCCCGTGTCCTGGAGTCCAGCACCCTCGCCACCGTCCACTACGTTCGGCAGGGCGACCCCCGCGGCCTGGGTCACGCCGTGGCCTGCGCGGAGCCGCACGTCGGCGACCAGCCGTTCGCGGTGCTCCTCGGCGACGACCTCATCGACCCCCGCGACCCGCTGCTCGCCCGCATGACCGAGGTCCGCGAGCGGCTCGGCGGCAGCGTCGTGGCGCTGCTGGAGGTCGACCCCTCGCAGATCCACCTCTACGGCTGCGCCGCCGTCGAGGCGATCGGCAGTGACGACGTCGTCCGCGTCACCGGCCTGGTGGAGAAGCCGGAGCGCAGCGAGGCACCCAGCAACTTCGCGGTCATCGGCCGCTACGTGCTCGACCCGGCCGTCTTCGACGTGCTGCGGCACACCGCGCCCGGCCGGGGCGGGGAGATCCAGCTGACCGACGCCCTGCAGACCCTGGCCGGCGACCCCTCGCTCGGCGGCCCGGTCCACGGCGTCGTCTTCCGCGGACGGCGGTACGACACGGGCGACAGGGCCGACTACCTGCGCTCGATCGTCCGGCTCGCGTGCGAACGTGAGGACCTCGGGCCCGACTTCCGGGAGTGGCTCACCACGTACGTCAACGGGGAGATGCGAGAGATTGAGTGACATCTGGTCGGTCAACGACCACCTGGAGGACATCCTCGCCGCGGTGAGGCCGCTGGAGCCCATCGAGCTCCAACTGCTCGACGCACACGGCTGCGTGCTGGCCGAGGACGTCACGGTGCCGATCGCCCTGCCGCCGTTCGACAACAGCTCGATGGACGGCTACGCGGTGCGCTCCGCCGACCTCCGGGGATGCGACCACTCCGCCCCGGCCCGCCTGGTGGTGACCGGCGAGGTGGTCGCCGGCACCGGCGACCCGCCGGTGGTGGGCCCCGGCCAGTCGGTCCGCATCATGACCGGCGGGCCGGTGCCCCAGGGCGCCGACGCCATCGTCCCCGTGGAGTGGACCGACGGCGGCAGCGGCCACGGCCCCGCCGAGACGATGGCACCGGGCAGCGTCGCCTACGGGCAGGTCCAGGTCTTCCGGGCGCCCGAGCCGGGGCAGTACATCCGCCCCCGCGGCAGCGACATCGCCGCGGGCTCCGTGGCCCTGACCGCCGGCACGCTGATCGGCGCGCCCCAGGTGGGGCTGCTCGCCGGTATCGGCCGGGCCTTCGTCCGGGTCCGACCCCGCCCGCGGGTGGTCGTCGTCTCCACCGGCAGCGAGCTCGTCCGCCCCGGCGACGAGCTGGGGCCGGGCCGGATCTACGACTCCAACAGCTTCACGCTCTCCGCCGCCGCCAAGGAGGCCGGTGCGGTCGTCTACCGTGTCAGCGCCGTGGCCGACGACGCCCGCGCCCTGCGGACGGTGCTGGAGGACCAGCTGATCCGCGCCGACCTGATCGTCACCTCCGGCGGCGTCAGCGTCGGCGCCCACGACGTGGTCAAGGAGGCGCTGAGCAATCTGGGGCGCACCCCCGGCCATGTCGACTTCCGGCGGGTGGCCATGCAGCCGGGTAAGCCGCAGGGGTTCGGCGTCCTGGGTGAGGCGCGCATTCCGCTGCTCGCGCTCCCCGGCAACCCCGTCAGCTCCTACGTCTCGTTCGAGGTCTTCGTCCGGCCCGCGCTGCGACGCATGTCCGGGCTCCCCAACCCCTTCCGCCCCGGGGTCCGCGCCACGCTGGAGGGAGACGGCCCGCGGTCCTCCCCGCCCGGCAAACGGCAGTTCCTGCGGGGGGTCCACGACTCCTACCGCCGGACCGTGCGGCCGGTCGGCGGCTCCGGCTCGCACCTCACCGGGGCGCTCGCCCACGCGGACGCGCTGATCGTCGTGCCGGAGCACACCACCGAGATCACCCCCGGCGACGAACTCGACGTGGTGCTCCTGGACACACCCGTCTGACCGGCCGGGGTACCGTTGGCCATCATGAGCAGCACCCGTCTGACGCACATCGACGAGGCCGGCGCAGCCCGGATGGTCGACGTCTCCGCCAAAGAGACCACCCGCCGCACCGCGCGCGCCACCGGCCGTGTGCGGGTGGCGCCCGAGGTCGTGGAGTTGCTCCGCGCCGGGCCGGACCGCATGCCCAAGGGCGATGCGCTCTCCGTCGCCCGCATCGCGGGCATCATGGGCGCCAAGCGCACCCCCGAACTCGTCCCCCTCTGCCACCCGCTGGCCATCTCCGGCGTCTCGGTGGAGCTGACGGTCGCCGACGACGCCGTCGAGATCGCCGCGACCGTGCGGACCACCGACCGCACCGGCGTCGAGATGGAGGCGCTCACCGCGGTCTCCGTCGCCGCCCTCACCGTGGTCGACATGGTCAAGGCGGTCGACCGCGCCGCGGTGATCACCGACATCCGGGTCGAGGAGAAGAGCGGCGGCGCCTCCGGCGACTGGAGCCGGGAACCGTGACCACCGCGCGCTACCGGGCGCTGGCCGTCACCGCTTCCAACCGCGCCGCCGCGGGGGTCTACCGCGACACCGGCGGCCCGCTGGTCGTCGAGGGGCTCCGCGCCCTCGGGTTCGCCACCGAGGGGCCGCAGGTCGTCCCCGACGGTGAGCCGGTCGCGGCCGCGCTGCACGCGGCCGTCGACGCCGGGTACGACGTGGTCGTCACCACCGGCGGCACGGGGCTCACCCCCGGCGACCTCACGCCGGAGATGACCCGTCGCGTCATCGACCGCGAGGTGCCCGGCATCGCCGAGGCGATCCGTGCGGCGGGGCTGGCCACGGTGCCGACCGCGGCGCTCTCCCGCGGGCTGGCCGGCGTCGCCGGCCGCACGCTGATCGTCAACCTGCCCGGCTCCACCGGTGGGGTGAAGGACGGGCTGGCCGTGCTGCGGCCGCTCCTGGTGCACGCCGTGGACCAGCTGCGCGGCGGCGACCACCAGCGCCCGGACGGCGACGCCCCGCCCGCCGGCGGCTCCGGCGCCCCGGTGGCTCACGGCGATGCGGTTGCCGACGACGATGCGGGGGAGCGGTCGTGAGCGCCCACTGGCCGGTCGAACTCGTCGAGGGCGAGGTGGGGCTGCGTCCCATCAGGCAGCGGGACCACGCGAGCTGGCGGGAGATCAACCAGCGCAACCGGGCGTGGCTGCGCCCCTGGGAGGCGACGGTGCCACCGGCGCCGCCGGGACACCACCAGCCGCGTCGTCCGACGTTCCGTCAGAACGTGCGCCACATGCGGGCCGAGGCGCACGCGGGACGGATGATGCCCTTCGTGGTGACCTACCAGGGCCGGATGGTCGGGCAGCTGACCGTCGCCGGTATCACCTGGGGCTCGCTGTGTGCGGCGCACATCGGGTACTGGGTGGACAGCGCGGTCGCCGGACGGGGCGTGATCCCGACCGCGGTCGCGATGGTCACCGACCACTGCTTCCTGACGGTGGGTCTGCACCGGCTGGAGATCTGCATCCGGCCGGAGAACGGCCCGAGCCGACGGGTCGTCGAGAAGCTCGGCTACCGCGAGGAGGGCGTCCGTCCGCGGTACCTGCACATCGACGGCGGCTGGCGCGACCACATCGTGTACACGCTCAACTCCGATGACGTACCGGAGGGGTTGCTGCCGGGCTGGCGCGCCCGCCGCGCGGCGGGCGGTGCGGTGACCGACGGTGTCTCAGCAATCGCCGACCCCGCAGAAAATAAAACAGACATTCGATAAATCCGGTCCTCCTTCATAACAATCCGAGGAAAACACCGGGATGGCGGCCAGAACCCGCAACACACCGCGCAATGTGGCTGATGCGGTCGCGGAAACCCCTCTACCGTGTGACCGTGAACAGCCATGGCCTCATCTTCGCAATGATCGTTGGGGCGTGGGCCGCGTATCTCGTACCGATGTGGCTCCGCCGCCAGGACGAGCTGAACGAAGCCCGTCCGACGGAGCGCTTCAGCACCGCCATCCGGCTGCTGTCGGGCCGCGCGGGACTGGAGCGCCGTTCCGCCCGGGAGACCGAACGGCGCCGCCGCCGCGCCGGCGGGGACGCCGAGCCGGCCGAGCCGGCCGCCGCGTCGGATCACGGTGCGCCGGCCCACGGTGAGGCGGACGCCGAGGGGGACCACCTCGGCAACGCCGGTCAGGCGGCTCCCGACCCCTACTCCGACCTGCGCGGTTACGCCGACCCGGTCACGGAACTGCGCGACGTCACCGAGGACGTGCCCGAGCACGCCGCACGCCAGGCCGCTGCCGACCGGGGCGCCGCCCACGAGGAGCGGTCCGGGGTCCGGGCCAAGGTCCTGGCGAGACGCCGCAGGGTCACCATGCTGCTGTTCCTCACCTTCGCCGGCAGCGGCATCGTCGCGATGTCGATCGGCGGCCCGCTGCTGATGTGGCTCCCCGTCGCGCCCGCGGTGCTGCTCAGCGTCTACATCGTCCACCTCCGGCGGCAGGAGCGGCGCCGCTACGCCGTGACCATGGACCGCCGCCGGGCGGAGGAGGCTGCGCGCCGCCTCCGCGAGCGGCCCCGCCCGCAGCCCGTCGCCCCGGAACCGGCCGCCTCACCGGCGGCCGAGGGCCGGCGGGCGCTGGTCGAGCAGACCGACCACGCCGAGTGGGTCGACCAGGAGCGCGCCGGCGGCGCACCCGACGCGGACGGCTGGGAGCCGGCACCGGTGCCGCTGCCGACCTACGTCAACGCCCCCGTGGCCCCGCGGAGCAACCGCGCCGTGGACCTGGACGCGCCCGACACCTGGAGCGCGGCCCGGTCCACCACCGCCGGGGGGGCGGCGGTGGCGGTGCCCGGCCCGGCCACCTCCGGCGGGGCCGTCCGTCCACAGCGCACACCGCTCTTCGACCAGTACGAGGAGCGCGTCGACGAGGACCGGCCGCGAGCCGCGGGGGAGTGACGGCCCGGCCGGGCCGCGCGGGGAAGCCGATTTCGGTCTCGGGCGGTCGAGGTGTTAGAGTTCTGATCGTTCGCAAGGGCCTGTAGCGCAGCCTGGTAGCGCATCTCGTTCGCAACGAGGGGGTCTGGGGTTCAAATCCCCACAGGTCCACAGCGAGGCAGCTCACGAAGTTCCAGGAACGAGCAGCCAGGAAGATCCCGTTCGGTCGAAAGACCGGGCGGGATCTTCGCGTTGTGCCGCTGGTGTCTCACCGGGTCCGCGTCGTCGCGGGGCATCGGTCACTCCCGCGTCGCGTTTCACGCCAACCCCGGCAGGCACGCCGAGGCGGCCCTGCGCCGCCTCCCGGCAGCTGCCGCACCGCGCTCACGTCCCGCTCTCCGCCACGGTCCGGCCGGGCGTGCCCGCGCGCCCGCCGGCCCCGGCGCGCCGGGGCGCGTCCGGAAG
>NZ_JAAVJD010000273.1 GCF_012033735.1 Streptomyces lonarensis
GCCCGGCCCCGGCCCGGCCCGGCCCGGCCCCGGCCCGGCCCGGCCCGCCGCGCCGGGGCCGGCCGACGGGAACACCCCTGGTCGCCGGGATCGTTGTACCTCGCATGACTCAGCGCACGCTCGGTTCCCTCTCCGTCTCCCCGCTCTGCCTCGGTGGCAACGTCTTCGGCTGGACGGCCGACGAGGCCGCGTCCCACGCCGTCCTCGACGCCTACGCCGACGCCGGCGGCCGCTTCGTCGACACCGCCGACGCGTACGCGCACTGGGCCCCCGGGCTCAGCGGCGGTGAGTCCGAGACCGTCATCGGGCGCTGGCTCGCCCGCGGTGGTCGCGGCCGCGACGTCGTGGTGGCCACCAAGGTCGGCGCGCACCCCGACCACAAGGGTCTGGCCCCGGACACGGTCCGCGCCGCCACGGAGGCGTCGCTGCGGCGCCTCGGCACCGACACCATCGACCTGCTCTACACCCACTTCGACGACGAGACCGTGCCGGTCGCCGACATCGTGGGCACGCTCGACGCGTTGGTGCGCGAGGGCAAGGTCCGGGAGATCGCCGCCTCCAACATCTCGGCCGAACGGCTCCGCGCCTCGCTGGAGTTCTCCGCCCGCGAGGGCACCGCCGCCTACGTCGCGCTGCAACCGGCCTACCACCTCATGCGGCGTGGCGACTACGAAGGCGAAACAGCGGCCCTCGTGGCGGAGTTCGGCCTGGGGGCGGTCCCCTACGCCGCGCTGGCCGGCGGGTTCCTCACCGGGAAGTACCGGCCAGGGACGACGGTCGACAGCGCCCGCGCGGGATCGGCCTCCCGCTACCTCCGCACCCCGCAGGGGCCGCGGGTGCTCGCCGCGCTCGACGCCGTGGCGGCGGACCGGGGGGTCGCCCACGCCACGGTCGCCCTCGCCTGGCTGGCCGCCCGCCCCACCGTGGTCGCCCCGATCGCCAGCGCCCGCAGCCTCGAACAGCTGCCGCCACTGCTCGCCGCCGCCGAACTCGACCTGACGGCGGACGAGATCGCCGCTCTCGACACCGCCTCCGCCCCCGACGAGGCGTAACGGCACCACACCGCGCCCGGGGTGGTGCGGCGGCCGGACGCCCGCGCACCCCGGGGCGGCGGCGCCCTCATGGCCCCCGTGCCCCTCTCACCCGGCAGCCCGGCCAGCGGAACCGCACGCTGGGCCAGGCGGGTCACCCCCCGCTGGCACCGCTCTCACCCAGCAACGCGCGGGTGACCGCCTCCGCCGGCCCCGGCCGGGCGGAGCGGTACCCGGTCCCTGCCCACAGAGAGACCGCCTCCGGCTCCCCGGCTCGCGCGGCGGCGGCCCGTAGCGGCGCCGTGAGGTGGTGCACCTGCGGGTAGGCGGAGGGCGCCGCCGCCCCGTGGGCGTCCGTGAACGCGTTGCGCAGCCCACGGGCCGGCCGGCCCGAGAACGCCCGCGTCACCACGGTCTCCCCGAAGCGCTCCGCGGTGAGCGCCGCGCGGTGCGTCGCCGAGGTACCCGCCTCGTCGGTGAGCAGGAACGCGGTGCCCAGCTGGCCCGCGACCGCACCCGCCCGGAGCACCGCCGCCACGTCCCGGCCGTCGCGCAACCCACCCGCGGCGACGACCGGCTTCCGGACCGCCCGCACCACTGCCGGGAGCAGCTCTGCCAGCGGCGCCTCCCCGGGCGTGTCCGCGACGCGGAAGGTGGCGCGGTGCCCGCCGGCCTCCGGACCCTGCACGCAGAGCAGGTCCACACCGGCCTCCGCGGCCGCCACCGCCTCCGGGACGGAGGTCACCGTCGCCACCAGCGTGCTGCCGGCTTCCCGCAGCGAGGCGAGGTCCTCCGCGGCGGGCAGCCCGAACGTGAACGAGACGATCGGCACGGGAGCCGCGACCAGCAGCCGCAGCTTCGCCTCCCAGTCGTCCCGCTCGTAGAGGTCGTCCGTCCGCAGCGTCACCCCGAAGCGGGCCGCCTCCGGCGCCAGGGCCGCCCGGTACGCACCCACCGCCTCGTCCCCGGCCCGCTCACCGGGCACGAACAGGTTCACCCCGAACGGGCTGTCCACCCGCTGCCGTACAGCAGCGATCCGCCCCGCCAGAGCGTCGGCCGTCAGGTACCCACCGGCCAGGAACCCCGTCCCGCCGGCCCGACACACCGCCGCCACCAGCTCCGGCGTGGCCACCCCACCCGCCATCGGCGCCTGCACGACCGGCGCCAAGCCCTCCATCGTCACCATGCGCCCCATGCTGCCACCGCCTGTGGGGAGGCCGCCGGAGGGCGCCGACGCCGTGGGCGACCGGCGCGCCGGAACGTTCCGAATGTTCATCTCGCAGGTGCTTGGCAGACACGGCGCCGGTGTCCGGTGTGGGCACGATCACAGCATGACGAAGCGCTGGAACGGCCTGGTCGGGCTGCGGGCGGGGAGCGTCGCCCGGGCCGAGGACCTCTACACGGCCTGCGTACGGGAGTGTGCCCGCCATCTGGCGGCGCGCGGGGAGGCCGGCACCCGTGCCGATGCCGCCCTCATCGCCGCCATCGGCGCGCTGGTCGCCGAGCACACCGAGCTGCGCCCCGACGAGGACGCCGTCTTCGAGGCTCTCCTGACCGTCGGCGCCGCGGCGCTGGCCGCGGGGGAGCCGCGGCTCGCCCGCCGCGTCGCGGACTCGACGGTCGCGCTGCGCAGCCGCAGCGCCGCCGCGTGGGAGCTTCGCGGCCGGGTGCTGCGTGCTGCCGGGCGCGAGACCGAGGCGGTCGAGGCACTCGGGCGCGGTCTCTCGCTGCGCCGCCGCGTGGCCGCCTGATCACCCGCGCTCGCGCCCGGTACCCGCCCTGGCCCCGGCCGGTGCCGGGCGCGTCCGGCACCCTGTGTGCGGACGGCCGACGTGCCCGGCCGTCCGCCCCGGCGCCCCGCCCCGATGCGCCCCGCCCCGATCCGGCAGGCCCCGACCCGCCCCGCCCGATGCGGCAGGCCTCCGGGCGGGAGTCCGCGGGGTCAGGGGAGCCGGCGGAACAGCAGGTCGTTGACGACGTGTCCCTTGTTGATGCCCTGCTGCTCGAACCGGGTCAACGGCCGGAACGAGGGGCGCGGGGCGTAGCCGTCCGCGGTGTTCTCGAACGACGGGCTGGCCGAGAGCACCTCCAGCATGTGCTCGGCGTACTCCTCCCAGTCCGTCGCGCAGTGCAGCAGGGCACCCGGCGCCATGCGGGAGGCGCACAGCTCGACGAAGTCCGGCTGGATGATCCGCCGCTTGTTGTGCCGCTTCTTGGGCCACGGGTCCGGGAAGAAGACGCGGACTCCGGCCAGGCAGCGCCCGGAGAGCATGTCCTCCAGCAGGTGGTTGGCGTCACCGTTGGCGACCCGTACGTTGTCGAGCCCCTGCTGCTCGGCCAGGCGCAGCAGGTTGCCCTGGCCCGGCGTGTGCACGTCGACGGCGAGGATGCCGGTCGTCGGGTCGGCCGCCGCCATCTCGACGGTCGCCTCACCCATGCCGAAGCCGATCTCCAGCACCACCGGCCGGTCGCCGAAGAGCGCTTCCAGGTCGACGGCGGTCTCGGCGTCGACCTCCAACCCCCAGCGGGACCACAGCCGCACCAGCGCCAGGCGCTGCGCCTCCGTCACCCGGCTGCGGCGCGGCACGAAGCTGCGGATCGACAGCGCGTGGTCGGGGGCGGGGTTGGCGGTGGGGCCGACGCCGGGCGGGAACTGTCCGGGGGTGGGCCGGGGGTTCTCGCTGTGCTCCCAGGGGCGGCGGTGTCCCGGCGGACGGCGCCTCGCGCCCGCGGGCGTCCCGTCCCCCTCGGGGTCTCCGGGCGTCGGCTCGTCCGCGCCGTCGCCGCCCGGCGTGCTGCGCGTGCGGCTCTCGGCGGCACTGTCACGACCGTCGTCGTCGGCACGGGCCTCGGGGGTCGGGCCGGCCTCGTCCCGCGCGTCGGCCGGGGACGTGCCGTCGGCGTCGGGGGCGGCGCCGGTGGGCGTCACCGAGGTGGTCCCCTCGGGCGCGGACGGCACCTGCGGCGCGCCCTGCGGGTCGGAGGTGGACGAGCCGGGCTCGGCGGCGGGCTCGGCGGGTCGGGAGTGCGAGGGCTGGTGCATAGTGCCCCGATTTTACGTTCGCGTCCCCGGTCGCGTCGCCGGGACGGCGGGAGCACCCGCGCGAGCGCGCGTCACCAGGGCCGTCGTCACCGGCCGCCCCGCCTCGCGGCACCCCGAGACCGCACCCCGGCACCGCACCGCCCGTCCGGCTACGGGCGGAGCGGTGCTGCCCTATGGCGAAGGCCCTGCCTGCCGACTGTCAGGAACGATCGGCAGGCAGGGCCGTGGTGCATCAAGGGCCGTGGTGGGTCAGGGGCCGTGGTGGGTGGGCGGCAGTGGTGGGTCGGCGGAGCGACGCCACCGGTCCGGGCCCGGCGGCCGGTGCAGCCGGTGCGCCCGGTGCGGCCTGCGTCAGAGGTACGGGCCCGAGGAGCCGGGCGGCACGCCCTGGCCGGGCTCGTCCAGCGATGCCCCGGCGGGCAGCGCCCGCCGCATCTGCTCCAACTGCGCACGCGCCGCCATCTGCTGCGCGAACAGCGTCGTCTGGATGCCGTGGAACAGGCCTTCCAGCCAGCCCACCAGCTGCGCCTGGGCGATGCGGAGCTCCGAGTCGGTCGGCAGGCTGTCCTCGGTGAAAGGCAGCGACAGCCGTTCCAGCTCGGCGATCAGCTCGGGAGCGAGGCCCTCCTCGAGTTCCTTCACCGAGGAGGAGTGGATCTCCTTGAGGCGGGCGCGGGACGCCTCGTCCAGCGGAGCCGCCTTCACCTCCTCCAGCAGCTGCTTGATCATGGAACCGATCCGCATGACCTTTGCGGGCTGCTCCACCATCTCGGTGAGCGGTACCTCCGCCTGCTCGCCCTCGCCGCCGCGCGGTGCGGCGCTGCCGAGGGCCATGCCGTCGGGCCCCACGACCAGGACGTGCGGGCTCTCCTGCTGCGGCGGATCGTTACTGGGCTGCGTCATACCCCCATCATGCACGCCCCGGCGCTCCCGGTTCCCGGCGGCGGTGCCCCTCCGGCCGCCCGGCGCCGACGCCCGCACGCGTCCGGCCCACCGTGCGCCGCCGCGGCGGCGCGGATCGGCGCGGGGCGGGCGGGTATGCGGACTCCCGGCGGCGTTCCCGCGCGCCGTATCAGCTCCCGGATGCGGGCGGGGCCGCCGGCGTCCGGAGCGGGCCGTCAGGCGCCGTGCCCACCGCGGCTCTGAGCGGCGGCGCGCTCCTCCTCGTCCACGACCTCGTCCGGGTCGGGCAGCACGGGCGGGCCGGCAGGGGGCTCGGGGTGGGTCGCGGCGAACCGGATCAGCCTGGTCTCGCAGTGGTCGAGCCAGCGCGCCTCCGCCTCGGACTGGAAGATCAACTGCTCCAGGACGAGAAGCCAGGCGACGTCGTCGCGGTTGTCGGGCCCGGAGGCGAGGGCGCGTGCCTTGAGACGCGTGTAGTCCTGCATCGCCCGCAGGGTGTGGCGGCGCTGCCCCTGAATGATGGCGACGAGGTCGACGCCGGGGGCGCCGACGGCCATGGCGAGCTTGATGGCCAGCTCGTCGCGGGCGGGTTGGGAGCGGTCCACCGGGCGCGTGTACCACTCGGCCAGCTCACGACGGCCGTCGTCGGTGATGGCGTAGAGCTGTTGCTTGCCCTCGCGCTCGCCCTGCGGCACGACGAGTCCGTCGCGCTCCAGACGGCCGAGGGTCGTGTAGACCTGTCCGATGTTGAGCGGCCAGGTGGCCCCCGTCCTCGTCTCGAACTCCGACCGCAACTGCGACCCGTAGCACGCACCCCGCTCAAGGAGCGCCAGCAAACCGAACCTAATCGACATACTGAGTATGTATACCGGGTCGGCGGCGCATCGCAAAGTGCGGGGCGCCCGAAAAGCCACCCAGCCACCGTCCGCGCCACCCTCCCCGCTGCCCGTCGCCCGCCCGGACGGGCAGGTCGGGACGGGGGCGCACCGCCCCCGGGCACGCTGCGGCCCGTGCGGACGGCGTCACCCTTCGGGAGTGGCGCGGCCGGTCAGTCCCGTCGCATCCGCAGCCCGACCATGCCCAGCCCCAGGCCGAGGCAGGCGAGACCGGCACCGAGCGGCAGCACCTCGA
This sequence comes from Streptomyces lonarensis, assembly GCF_012033735.1. GTDB lineage: Bacteria > Actinomycetota > Actinomycetes > Streptomycetales > Streptomycetaceae > Streptomyces > Streptomyces lonarensis. The sequence continues at coordinate 6,109 of NZ_JAAVJD010000273.1, forward strand.
CCAGTCGACCGGAACCCGGCTCCAACTCCCGCCCGCCGCTGGTGCGCTGCTCGTCGACGGGCACGCGGCCGAGCGGCGGCAGCAGCTCGCTCGCGGCACCGGGCGCGGCGCCCGCCGCCGCCAGCGGGGCGAGGCCCGGACCGGCGAGACC
>NZ_JAAVJD010000274.1 GCF_012033735.1 Streptomyces lonarensis
CCCCGGCGGCGACCGCCGCGCCCCGGCCTCCGCGGGGGCGGCTCCGCGTGGCGGCGGCCGCGCTCTGCGTGACCCTCGCGGCCGGACTGCTCGGCGGTGCTGCGGTCGGCACCTGGCTCACCACCGAGCCCCCCGAGGTCACCGCGGCCGAGCGCGCCTTCGACGAGCGCCGCGCCCTCTGGCGCGACCTGCCCGTCGACGAGCTCTTCCCGCCGCGGATCTCCGGCGAGGGCGCCGGCCCCGGCGACGCCGACCGCGTCTGGATACGCACCGGCGTGGCCCCGGACAGCGGCTGCGCGGACGCCTTCGACCCCGCCCTGCTCGACGCGCTCGCCCCGGCCGGCTGCCACCGCGTGGTCCGCGCCACCTACACCGACGACACGGAGACCAGCGTCACCACGGTCGGGCTGCTCTTCACCCGCGGCGGTCCCGAGGAGACCAGGGAGCTGCACCGCGACTTCACCGACCGCGGCCTCGCCACCCGCGCCGACCTGATGCCGCGCCACCACGCCGGTGCCGACCCCGACGGCGACGCGAGCGCCGTGCCTCGCGCCACCTGGACCGTGCGGGTGCTGACCGACGCCCCCGTCGTCGTGTTCGCCGTCACCGGCTTCGCCGACGGCCGCTCCGCCGGCCCGCCGCAGACCGCGGCCGACGCCACCGCCCCCGACGAGAGCTCGGTCGCCGCCCTCGCCGGCCTCGGCCACGACACCCGCGGCATCGCCGACCGGATCGAACGCCGCGTCCGGAAGGCCGCCGACACCGCGGGGGAGGCTGCGTGACCACCCGCTCCCGGCGCTCGCCCGCTGCCCTCGCGCTGACCCTGCTCGCCCTCCTCGCGCTGCTCCTCACCACCGCCCCCACCGCCCGCGCCGACACCATCCGCGACCAGCAGCGCTGGGCGCTGGACGCCGTCAACGCCGACGCGGCGTGGGAGACGACCCGCGGCGCCGGGGTGGTGGTGGCCGTGCTGGACACCGGTGTCGACGCCTCGCACCGCGACCTGGCCGGCGCGGTCCTGGACGGCACCGACCTGGTCCCGCACGGCGCCGGGCCGGGCGACCCGACCTGGGCCGCGCACGGCACTGCGATGGCCGGGATCATCGCCGGCCGGGGCCACGGCGCCGACCGGGGGAGCGGTGTCGTCGGCGTCGCACCGGAGGCGCAGATCCTGCCGGTGCGGGTGCTGCTGGAGGAGGACGACCCCGCGCGCAAGCAGAAGCGCGCCGAGGGCGGCAACGCGGTCGCCGAGGGCATCCGCTGGGCGGTCGACCACGGGGCCGACGTCGTCAACCTCTCGTTGGGCGACGACAGCGAGTCCGCCCACCCCGATCCCGAGGAGGACGCGGCGATCCGCTACGCGCTGCGGCACGGGGTGGTGGTGGTCGCCTCGGCGGGCAACGGCGGCGAGTCCGGTGACCCGGTCTCCTACCCCGCCGGCTACCCGGGCGTCATCGCCGTCACCGCCGTCGACCGGGCCGGCAGCCGGGCACCGTTCTCCACCCGCCGTTGGTACGCGTCGGTCAGCGCCCCGGGCAAGGACGTCATCATCGCCGCGCCCGGCGACCGGTACATGCAGGGGTGGGGGACCAGCGCGGCCGCGGCCTTCGTCTCCGGTGCCGTGGCGCTGCTCAAGGCCGCCCACCCGGAGCTCACCCCGGCCGAGGTGCGCCGCCTGCTGGCGACCACCGCCCGGGACGCCCCCGAGGGGGGGCACAGCGCCTCCCTCGGGGCCGGGCTGGTCGACCCGGCGGCCGCCATCGAGGCGGCGGGCACCGACCGGCCGCTGACCGCCTCACTGGCCAACTCCCACACCGCCGAGTACTTCGGCCCCGGCCCGCGCAGCGGCCCGGTCGAGGAGGGCGAACCGCCCTGGCTCACCCCGGCGGCGGTCACCGCGGGGGCGATGTTCCTGCTCGCCGCCGCCCTGCTGTTCTTCCGGGTGGGGCCCGCAGCCCCGCGGCGGACGTCCGGCCCCGCCGTCAGGCCCGACCGGTGGACCGGATGACGTCCATCGCCGCGCGCGCGGCCGCCTCGACCCGCTCGATGCCCGCGTCGCCGGTGCGGTGCCCGGAGGAGAGCACCGCCATCAGGTACTCCCGGCCGTCCACCTCGACGCGGCCGATGCTGTTGATGTTCCACAGCCCGGTGTGGCTGCGCGGCAGCCAGCCGTTCTTCAGCGCGGTGCCGTCCGCCTCCGCGGCCGCGGCCGACACGCCCCACCGCTGGCCCTCGGCGACCGACCCCATCAGCCGCTCCAGGTAGGCCCGTGCGGGGCGGGCGAGCGGGGACCGAGGGTCGAACACGGCGCGCAGCACGGTGATCTGGTCGGCGGCGGTGGTACGGGTCAGCCCCCAGTGGCCGTCCTCGCCCCCGCGGGTGAGGCCCAGTCCGAACCGCGCGTTGAGGCGGTCCAGCCCTTCCTCCGCGCCGATCATCGCCCACAGCTCGTGCGTCGCGTCGTTGTCGCTCGACCGCACGGCGTCGGAGGCGAGCCGCCGCTCCTCGGCGGTCAGCGGGCGCCCCTCGTCCTGGGCGAGGAGCAGCAGCCCCGCCACGATGTTGACCTTGACGATGCTGGCCGTCTCGTAGTGGCCTGCGCCGTAGCGGAGCGTGTGCCCGGTCACGGGATCGAGGACCGCCACGGAGATCCGGACGGCGGGCTCCGCCTCCAGCGGCTCGACCGATCTCGCCAGGGCCGCCGTCGCCTCCGCCCACCGCGGCGGCACCCGCTCCGCGGAGCCGCGCGTGGCGTACGCCGGCGGCCGGGCCTCCTCCGGAGCCCCCGGCCGTCCGTCGTCGGTCCCCGCGCCGGCGGCGGGGCGACGCGGGGAGGGGGCGTGACGCGCGGCGGGGGCGCGACGCGCTGCTGCGCGGTGATGCGGGGCGGCGGCGGGGTGGCCCGCGGCACCGTCCCGGTCGGGTGCGGCACCGGCCGCGGCAGCGGCGACGGGATCGGTCGGTGGCCCGGAGGCGGCGGCGTGGGGCGCACCGCGCCGCTGCCCGTGGTGGTGGGTGCCGTGGGGGGCACGGGCGGCCGGGGTGGCACGAAGGGTCGTGGCGGCGCCGGGCGACGGGGCCGGATGGGCGTGCGGCCCTGCTCGGTGGTCATCGATTGGCCCCCTGCTCACCGGTCGCCGGTCGTCGTCGTGGACGACCGGGGTCACTCTACGGTCGGACGTTCAGACATCGGTACCGGACGAGGTGGCGGGCGCGGGGCGCACACCGGCGACGAGCGCCTCCATCAGCTCCTCGCCGGGCCCGGTCTCCCCGGCGTTCCACCCGAGCCGCAGCACGAGGGTGTCACCGGAGCCGTCGGGGGCGGGGAAAGCGATGCTCTCCGCGTAGGCCTCGGTTCCCGCGCCGGTGGTGAGCCGGTGGCGCACGCGGTGGCCGGTGGCGCCGGCCACCGTCACGTCCTCGGAGAGTTCCTCGCGGCGTTCGGTGACGCCCCCGTACGCGGCCTCGGAGAACGAGGAGTCGGCGTGGACGGTGATGTCGCCGGCCGCGGCCTCGCCCGGGTCCGTACCGGCCTCGCCCTCGATGAGGAACGCGCCGGCGACGACGCAGCGGCGCTCCCCGTCCTGGGGGCAGGGGTACTCGTCGCCGGTGACCGAGACGCCGTCGATGGGGCGTTCGGTCCAACCGTCGGGGAGCGGCAGCGCGGCACCGCCCAGGGCCGCGCTGGTCCAGCGGGTGAACTCGCCGTCCGGGGCGGCCCCCTCGTCGGCCTCGTCGCCGTCGTCGCCGTCGGGGGCGTCCTGCTGGTCGGCGCCGGCCACGGGGGCGTCCGGTGCCGGGTCGTCACCGCCGACCAGCAGCGCGGCGATCACCGCGGCCGTGGCCAGCCCTCCACCGGCCGCCACCAGGGCGGCACGGCGCCGTGCGGCACCGCTCGCCGGGGCGGCGGCCGGGTCGGCGGTGTCGGCCGTCGGCGCGGCGGTCGGCGGCGCCGTCTCGGCGGCGGTCGTCTCCCGCGTGCGGCCGGTCCAGTTGGTCCCGTCCCACCAGCGTTCCGGTGCGGGCCCGTTGCCGGCGTAACCCGGGTCGGGGTACCAGCCGGGCGGCATCGTCATACTCACCCGTGCAGCCTAGCGGCGGCGGGGGCCGGGGGGAGTGTCCTCCGCCCGGCACCGGGCGGTTTCCGGACCGGTGGCGATCGTCACAGCGGGGTGACGTAGGCCCCCGAGATGCCGCCGTCGACCAGGAAGGACGAGGCGTTGACGAAGGCGGAGTCGTCGCTGGCGAGGAAGGCGACCGCCCCGGCGATCTCCTCGGGTTCGGCGAACCGTCCCATCGGCACGTGCACCAGTCGGCGCGCAGCGCGCTCCGGGTCCTTGGCGAACAGCTCCTTCAGCAGCGGGGTGTTGACCGGCCCCGGGCACAGGGCGTTGACGCGGATGCCCTCCCGGGCGAACTGCACCCCCAGTTCCCGGGACATCGCCAGCACGCCGCCCTTGGAGGCGGTGTAGCTGATCTGGGAGGTCGCGGCGCCCATCACGGCGACGAAGGACGCGGTGTTGATGACGGAGCCGCGGCCCTGTTCGCGCATGTAGGGCAGGACCGCCTGGCAGCACAGGTAGACCGAGGTCAGGTTGGTGTGCTGCACCCGCTGCCAGGCGTCCAGGCCGGTGGTGAGGATGGAGTCGTCGTCGGGCGGTGAGATGCCGGCGTTGTGGAACGAGACGTCGATCGAGCCGAAGGTGTCGTGGGCGGTGGCGAAGAGCGCGGCGACCTGGTCGGCGTCGGTGACGTCGGTCGCGACGAAGAGGCCGCCGGTCTCGCGGGCGGCGGCCTCGCCCGCGGCGGTGTCCACGTCGGCGCAGACCACGTTGGCGCCCTCCGCGGCGAGGCGCCGCGCCGAGGCGAGTCCGATGCCGCTGCCGGCTCCGGTGATCACGGCGGTGCGGCCCACGAGGCGCCGGCAGACCGGCGCTGCGGCGGGGGCGGTTGCGTCGGGCTGCTGGGTCACGGGTTCTCCTCGGTGCTGATGAAGACGTTCTTGGTCTCGGTGAAGGCGGCCAGGGCGTCGGGGCCCAACTCGCGTCCCAGCCCGGACTGCTTGAACCCGCCGAAGGGGGTGGCGTACCGGACGGCGCTGTGCGAGTTGACGGAGAGGTTGCCGGCGGTGACGGCGCGGGCCACGCGCAGCGCGCGGCCGATGTCGCGGGTCCACAGCGAACCGGCCAGGCCGTAGTCGGTGGCGTTCGCCAACCGGACGGCGTCCGCCTCGTCCTCGAACGGGATCACGACGGCGACGGGCCCGAAGACCTCCTCCCTCAGGGCGCGTTCGGGCGCCTGGTCGGCCTCCAGCACGGTGGCGGGGTACCAGTACCCGGGGCCCTCGGGGACGCTGCCGCGGATGGCCGCGGGCGTGGACTCGGGCACCAGGGTGCGGACGCGGGACCGGTGGGCGGCGGAGATCAGCGGCCCGAGGTCGGTGGCGGGGTCGGTGGGGTCCCCGGTGCGCAGCGCGAGCACGGCCGGCTCCAGCAGCGTGAGGAACCTGTCGTAGCAGTCGCGTTGGACCAGGATGCGGCTGCGTGCGCAGCAGTCCTGGCCGGTGTTGTCGAGGAAGGAGCCGGGGGCGGCGGCAGCGGCGCGCTCCAGGTCGGCGTCGGCGAAGACGATGTTGGGGCTCTTGCCGCCGAGTTCGAGGGTGAGCCGCTTGGTGGTGGCGGCGCAACGGGTCATGATGCCGCGGCCGACGGCGGTGGAGCCGGTGAAGACGATCTTCGCGACACCGGGGTGGTCGACGAGGGCGGCGCCGGTGATGTCGCCCGCTCCCGGCAGCACCTGGAACAGGTCCTCGGGAAGGCCCGCGGCGAGCGCGAGTTCGGCGAGCCGGAGTGCGGTGAGCGGCGTGGCCTCGGCGGGTTTGAGGAGGACCGCGTTGCCGGCGGCGAGCGCGGGGGCGCTGCCCCAGGCGGCCACCGGCATGGGGAAGTTCCACGGCGCGATGACGCCGACGACGCCCAGGGGTTCGGCGAAGGTGAGGTCGATCCCGCCGGCCACCGGGATCTGGCGGCCGTTGAGGCGTTCCACTCCCCCGGCGGCGTACTCCAGCACGTCGCGGACGTTTCCCGCCTCCCAGCGGGAGCCGGCCAGTGGGTGGCCGGCCTCGCGGGTCTCGGTGGCGGCGAGTTCCTCCAGGTGCGCGTCGACCTCCGCGGCGAACCGCCGCAGCAGCCGGGCGCGGTCGGCCGGGGCGAGCGCCGCCCAGCGCCGCTGCGCGGCGGCGGCGC
>NZ_JAAVJD010000275.1 GCF_012033735.1 Streptomyces lonarensis
GTCCGCCGGCGTCGCCGGCGGCGGGCGCGCCGGTCGCTGGGGCAGCGGCGCGCTGCGCGGCGGTGGCGGATTCCTGGCCCGATGCCACGTCGTGGCCCTCCCTGGGGGATCAAGCGGTACTGCGTTGACCGTACCGTGAACCCCCGCCGCGGCGGCGGGCGGTGCCGGGGCCGGACCGCGCCGCCCGCGGTGCTGAGCCGGCGCGGCGTGCCGCACGGGCGGGGAGAGCCTCGGAGGGAGGCCCGGCGCCCTTCGGGCCGGCCCGGGGCCCGCTGGCTGCGGGCCGGCCGTGAGCCGTTGTCTACTGGGCGTCCGGGCCTCGTCCGGGTCTCACCCGCCGACCGGAGCAGGACCGTCGCGTCGGTGCCGCGGGCGCTGGACCTGGCTGTCGGCGACGGCCCGCCGGTGCGGCGGTGCGTCCCGACGGCCCAGCGGCGCTCCACGACCGCACTGCGGCGGGTCCGGCCGGACGTCCCGTGGTGGACCCGGCCGAACCTACCGCTGGATCACCGCCGCCTGTCAACACCCGTGTGACCTCGGCTTTCCGGCGGAAACACCTGGTCAGCGGCGAGCGGCCGCGGGGGGTGCGCCACGCCGGTGCGACGTCGTTCGGCGTAGCCCCGCGCCGGAGATCACCCGTTCAGTCGATCGTGCACCACGCGGCCCCCGACGACGGTGCGCAGGCACTGCGGCAGGGGCTCGCCGGGGGCGAGGTCGGGCAGTCCGGGGGTGCCGGAGCGGGGGTCGGTGGACCAGCGGGCGACGCGGTCGTCCGCCGCCTGGACCACCAGGTCGCCCGTCTGCCAGACGGCGTAGTCGGCGACGGCCCCGGGCACCAGCGTGCCCTCCCCGTCGCGGCCCAGGGCGCGCCAGCCCCCTCGGGTGTGCGCGGCGAACGCGGCGCGGACGGAGACGCGGTGCTCGGGGGTGCGGTGCAACGCGGCGGCGCGCAGCGTCCCCCAGGGGTCGAGGGGGGTGACCGGCGCGTCGGAGCCCAGCGCCAGCGGCACACCGGCCCGTAGGAGGGCGGCGAACGGGTTGAGGCGCGCCGCGCGTTCGGCCCCGAGCCGGGAGGCGTACATGCCGTCGGGGCCGCCCCAGGCGGCGTCGAACGCCGGCTGCACGGAGGCGGTGAGCGCGAGGTCGGCGAAGGCGGCGAGCGTCTCGTCGGTGAGGAGGGCGGCGTGCTCGATGCGGTGGCGCGCGGCTCGGACCCGGTCGATGCCGACGTGGTCGGCGGCGGCCCGCACGCCGTCGGTCACCGAGGTCAGCGCCGCGTCGCCGATCGCGTGGAACCCCGCCTGGACGCCGGCCTCGGTGCAGGCGATGACGTGGGCGGTGACGGCGGCGGTGTCGATGTGCACCAGCCCGGTGTGGTCCGCGTCGTCGTAGGGCGCGTGGAGGTGGGCGGTGTGCGAGCCGAGGGAGCCGTCGACGAAGAGGTCGCCGGCGGCGCCGACGGCGCCGAGGTCGCGCACCCGGTCCAGTTGGCGGGCGCTGGTGACGGCCTCCCCCCAGTAGCCGAAGACGCGGGGCCCGCTCCCCTCGGCGGCGAGCGCCAGCAGTCCGGTGAAGTCGTCCTCGCCGCTGATGAGGGGGCCGGCGCACTCGTGGAGCGCGCCGATGCCCAGCGTGGCGGCGTGGTGGAGGGCGGCCCGCTGCGCGTGGCGGCGCTGCTCGGCCGTGACGGTCTCGTGGGCGGCGGTGCGCACCGCGTGGTGGGCGTCGCCGGTGAGCGGGCCGTCGGGGCTGTACCCGGCCATGGCGGTGATCCCGGGGACCAGGTCGAGCAGCGCGGTCGAGGCGAGGGCCGAGTGCACGTCGACGCGGGTGAGGTAGACCGGGCGGCCGTCCGCGGCCTCGTCGAGGGCGGCGCGACCGGGGACGGCGCCGCCGGGCCAGCCGGCCGGGTCCCAGCCGTGGCCCAGGACGACGCGGTCGGCGGGCCGGGCGCGGGTGTGGGCGGCGACGGCCGCCAGCGCTTCGGCGGGGCCGGTCGCCGCCGTCAGGTCGAGGCCGGTGAGGGCGAGGCCGGTGGCGGTGGTGTGGACGTGGGCGTCCGTGAAGGCGGGGGTGACCAGCGCGCCGTCCAGGTCGACGATCTCGTCCGCGCGGTCCGCGAAGGACTCGGCGGCGCCCTCCGAGCCGACCCAGGCGACGCGGTCGCCCTCGACCACCATGGCGGTGGCGAACGGGTCGGCCGGGGAGTAGACGGTGCCGCCGCGCAGCAGCGTGGTGGGGCGGGGTGCGATGGGGACGGTCATGCCGCAAGTCTGGCGTGCGCCGGGCGCCGGCCCGGCTCCGGGGTCGGCGCGCCGCAGCGCCGGCTGCGCGGGGGGGTCGGCGGGCGGCGGCCGGTCTCAGGGGTGTGCGGGACCAGCGCTCTCAGACGCGGGGCGGGCGGGCCTCATAGGGGGTGGAGAGCACGACGGTGGTGCGGGTGGAGACGCCGGCGAGGCTGCGGACCCGGGCGAGCAGGTCCTCCAGTTCGGTGGGGGCGCCGACCCGGACCTTGAGGATGTAGTTCTCGTCGCCGGCCACGCTGTGGCACGCCTCGATCTCCGGGACACCGGCCAGGCGTTCGGCGATGTCGTCGGGGGCGCTGGGGTCGAAGGGCTTCACCGAGATGAACGCGGTCAGCGGCAGCCCGACCGCGTCGGGGTCCACGATGGCGGCGTAGCCGCGGATGACGCCGCGCTGCTCCAGCCGGCGCACCCGTTGGTGCACCGCCGAGGTGGAGAGCCCGGTGGCCCTGCCCAGGTCGGTGTAGCTCATCCGCCCGTCGGTGACGAGCAGTTCCACGATGCGCCGGTCGAGTTCCTCCACAACGGGTCAACCTAGCGCCCCGGGCGCCCGGCCGACACCGCATCGGGCCCGGGTCGGGCAAGCGGAACACCGCAATGTGACGAAGGACACATCACGACGCGCCGAGTGTCGTTGCACAGAGTGGTTAACGGGGAGGTGCCATGGGCATTGCTTGGTGTGGCCGTCGGCCCACCGTTCCGTCCTACGGGGGAATGCCCTATGCGCAACGTGAAGCAGTTCCACTCCACCGGGTCCGGGGACCGGTTCCCGGAGGCAGATGCGACCGACGGCCCCTGGCCGGAGGAGCTCGCGGACGCCGAGGACGGGGTGGACCATCCGGTCGTCGTGCGGCGGGCCTGCCCCAGCTGCGCACAGCCGGTCGCCGTGAGCCCCGGGGAGACCGAACTCCCCGCGCACGCGGTCTGCTCCACGCCCTGGAACCCCTTCGGCTCCACCGTCTGCGACGGCTCGGGCCGCCCGGTGCCCGCCGCGGTGCCGGTCATGGAGCCCGCGGGTGTCGTCGACACCGAGGCCCTGGCCCTGCCCCCCGGCCTCGACTGGCGCAGCCAGCCGTTCTCGCACGCCGTGCGGGTCGCGCCGCGCCCGACCCGCCATCAGGAGCCCGCGGGCCCCGCCAGATGACGCGCGATCACCAGCCGCTGGATCTGGTTGGTCCCCTCGACGATCTGCAGCACCTTCGCCTCCCGCAGGTAGCGCTCGGCGGGGAAGTCGGCGGTGTACCCGTAGCCGCCCATGAGCTGGACCGCGTCGGTGGTCACGCGCATCGCCGCGTCGGTGCAGAACAGTTTCGCCATGGCCGCCTGGGCCGAGAACGGCTCGCCCGCGTCGCGGAGCCGGGCGGCGGCGAGGTAGAGCGCCCGGCCCGCCTCGATCTGTGTGGCGAGGTCGGCGAGCTGGAACCGCAGCCCCTGGAAGTCGGTGAGCGGCCGGCCGAACTGACGGCGCCCGGAGGTGAAGGCGAGCGCCTCGTCCAGCGCCGCCTGGGCCAGCCCGATCGCGCAGGCCGCGATACCGAGCCGCCCGGAGTCGAGCGCCGCGAGCGCGACCGAGAACCCCTGTCCCTCCTCGCCGACCAGCCGGCTCGCGGGCACCCTCACCCCGTCCAGGTGGACCTGGGCGGTCGGCGATCCCCCCATGCCCATCTTGCGTTCCGGGAGGGCCGCGGAGAGCCCCTCGGCGTCGCCCGGGACCAGGAAGGCGCTGATGCCGCGCGGCCCGTCGACCCCGGTACGGGCCAGCACCGTGTAGAAGTCGGCGATTCCACCGTGGGTGATCCACGCCTTGGTGCCGGTCAGCACCCAGGCGCCACCGTCACGGGCGGCGCGGGTCCGCAGCGCGGCGGCGTCGGAACCCGAGGCCGCCTCCGAGAGGCAGTAGGCGCCGAGCAGCCCGCCGCCCAGCATGGCCGGCAGGTGCTCCGCCCGCTGCTCGTCGGAGCCGAACTCGGCCACGGCGTGGCAGGCCAGGGTGTGGACGCTGATGCCCAGTCCGACGGTGAGCCGCGCCGCCGCCAGCTCCTCCAGGACCTGGAGGTAGACCTCGTAGGGCTGACCGCCGCCGCCCAGCGCCTCGGGGTAGGGCAGCCCCAGCAGACCCGTCTCGGAGAGCGTCCGGAACAACCCGCGCGGGAAGTGCGAGCCGGCCTCCTCCTCCGCGGCGGGCGGCCGGACCTCCTTGGCAGCGATCTCCCTGACGAGATCGAGCAGTTGGCGGGCTTCCTCGCTCGGAAGCGTGCGCCTCACCGGCGCTGGTTCCAGGACGGGGTCCATCTCGCAACTTCCTCCCTGTCGTGCTCTGCGAACGACGCACGACCGGGTGTGGCGGCGCCGTGGGTCCGGGCGGCCCGGACCGCCGGTTCGCGGCGGCCGTGACCTGCGGGCCCGGCGTCTGGAGTATGCCCGACCGGGCCCCACTTGAGCACCGTCCGGCCCCATCTTCCTCGCCCGCGCCGTGCCGCGGACACCGCCGCTCACCGCAGCTCACCGCACCCCGACCGCCGCCAGTGCCCGCCGCTGCCGGGCGTCGGCCTCCTCGGGCCAGAGCACGTAGCAGACCCCGCCGCTGCCCGTCCCGACGCTGCCGTCGGCGCGGGTCCGCCGGGTCCGCAGCCAGACCGTCTCGAACGCCCGACGGGGGTAGACGCGCCGGACCGCCGCACGGCTGCGCCCCGCCGGGTCGTGGGCGACCACGTCGCCGTCGGCGGTGAAGCCGGAGACCACCATGAGGTGGCCCGCCGTCGCGTAGCCGGCCCCCGGCAGCTCGCTCTCCTCGAAGGACTGGGAGGTGATCAGGGGCAGTTCGGCGCCGATCAGCCCCTCGGCGGCGGTGAGCGACTCCAGCCGGGTGACCACCGCGTTCATACCCCGGTGGACGGCCGCGTGGGCGGTGTTGAACGGCCAGTTCCCGCAGCCGCCCCAGCGGTGGTCGTAGGTGCGGCGCGCCGCGTGGCAGACATCGGGGTCCTCGTGGCCCGGCTCGACCCACGCCAGGGCGGCACGGTCGGGGTGGCGGCCGTGCGCGGCGAGGACCATGCGCAGCGAGGTCGGCGAGCACCACGCGGCGCCGCCGCCGTTGTAGTGCGGGTACCGGCCCTCGTGGGCGTACTGCGAGAGCGGGGGCACGGACAGCTCGACGCCGCTCGCCGGTCCCGGGGGCGAGGGCGGCACCGTCTCGCGCTCGGGCAGCGCGGCGGCCGCCACGGCCAGCCGCCGCACCGCGGGGACGGCGGTGGAACCGGGCCTGCGGCAGAGCGTCAGCCGCAGCCGCAGGGCGGTGATCCGGAGCCCGCGTGCGGCGGCCGCCGCTCGCACGGCGAGGGTGTCGGTGTCGGCGGTGACCACGTCGTCGCCGGTCGGGGCGGCGGAAGCGGGTGCGATGTCCTCGTCGGTGGCGGCCCAGTCCGCCAGCGGGAGCCAGGGAGTGCGGCGCCCGTCCGACCGGGTGGCGAGCACCTCCACGCGCAGCCAGCAGCCGCGGGGGACATCGGCGTTCCAGGAGACGACCAGTTCGGTGGCGGGCGCCGCGAGCGGGCAGAGCGGCGAGGTCCAGTGGGCGCTCTCCCAGAGCTGGTCCTCCCCCCGGGCGTCCGGGCGCCGCAGGGAGGCGGCGGACCGGGCGAGGACGAGGGCCGCCGGTGGACCGGTGCGCGCGGCGGTGCCCGCGTGGCCGCCCGCCTCCCAGCCCGCCGCTCCCGTCCGGACGTGCAGTTCCACTGACGGGGCCGGCCTCTCGGGCAGGGCGGCGGCGCCGGTGGGCGGCGGGGGCGCGGCGGACGGCGGGTGGGGCACGGGTCGCTCCCTGCGGGTCGTCGGTCCGGTGCGGGTCCCGCGGCTGCCGCCGCGACCGGCGCGGCGCCGCCCCGGGGCCGGTGGACTCAGCGAGCTGGCACCAAGCGGTCCGCCACCACATCGACGCCG
>NZ_JAAVJD010000276.1 GCF_012033735.1 Streptomyces lonarensis
CGGCGGCGCCGGCGCGCCGGCCCTCGCCGCCGCCGGGACCGCGGCCGCGGCGGCACCCGGAGGGGTGCCGAGCGGGGTCGTCCGGGGGGTACGCCCGGCGGGCTTTTCCTCCTAAGGTGTGGAGGATGTGTACACCGACGTTCCCCGAGGGCCCGCAGCTGCGCGCCGCGCTCGACGGTATCCCCGCGTACCGGCCCGGCCGTCCGGCGGCGGGTGCCGACTCGTACAAGCTGTCGTCCAACGAGAACCCGTACCCGCCGCTGCCCGGTGTGCTGGAGCGGGCGGTCGCCGCGGCCGGGGCGATGAACCGCTACCCGGACATGGCCTGCTCGGCGCTGTTCGCCGAGCTGGCCGACCATTTCGGGGTGCCGGTCGGGCACATCGCCACGGGCACCGGCTCGGTCGGGGTGGCCCAGCAGCTGCTGCAGGCGACCGCCGGCCCCGGTGACGAGGTGATCTACGCCTGGCGGTCGTTCGAGGCGTACCCGATCATCACGCAGATCGCGGGCGCCACCTCGGTGCAGGTGCCGCTGACCGCCGACGAGGAGCACGACCTCGACGCCATGGCGGACGCCGTCACCGAGCGGACGCGGCTGATCTTCGTGTGCAACCCGAACAACCCCACCGGGGTGGCGATCCGCCGGGCGGAGCTGGAGCGGTTCCTGGCCCGGGTTCCGGCACGGGTGCTGGTCGTACTGGACGAGGCGTACCGGGAGTTCGTCGACGACCCGGAGGTGCCGGACGGGCTGGGGCTGTACCGCGCGTACCCCAATGTCTGCGTGCTGCGGACCTTCTCCAAGGCGTACGGGCTGGCGGGGCTGCGCGTCGGCTTCTGCGTCGCCCAGGAGCCGGTGGCCGCGGCGCTGCGCAAGACGGCGGTGCCGTTCGGTGTGAGCCAGGTGGCGCAGGACGCCGCGGTGGCGTCGCTGCGGAGCGGGCCGCAGTTGCTGGAGCGGGTCGCGGCCCTGGTCGAGGAGCGGCGCCGCGTGCACGCGGAGCTGACGGCCCAGGGGTGGACGGTGCCGGTGTCGCAGGGCAACTTCCACTGGCTGCGGCTGGGCGACGCCACGGTGGAGTTCGCCGAGGCGTGCGCCGCGGCGGGGGTGACGGTCCGGCCGTTCCCCGGCGAGGGCGTGCGGGTGACGGTCGGCGAGCGGGAGGCCGACGACCTGCTGCTGAAGGTGGCGGGCGAGTTCCGGGGCCGCACCGCCGGCTGAGGAGTGCCCGGCGCAGCCGGGCGCGTGCACGTCGTGGAGGGGTCCGCCGATCCGGCGGGCCCTTTCGTCGTGCCCGGCGGCCGTGCGCGCTCCGCTCGGGTGATCGCCGGTCGGGGTCCGCACGGCCGCCGGGGCGGGTCGGGACGTCCGCCCGGGGCGGGGCCGCTCGGCCCTCGCCGGGGCCCCGCTGCCGGGTGTGAGCTGTTGCACCTACCCCGGTGCCCTCCGGTACGACGGTATGCGCGATACTGGCTTGTGAATGTGAATACGTTCACAAGCGTGTCGCGTTGCTACGGGTTCGTCCCGGACGAACCCCCCGACAAGGGTCAGGCTCCCGGCGGTGGCTCGGCGCACGCAGTGAAGGAGAAGGCATTGTGGAACTGGCCCTGGCGGAGGAGACCCTCGCCCGCTGGCAATTCGGCATCACCACCGTCTACCACTTCCTCTTCGTCCCGCTGACGATCTCGCTGGCCACCCTGGTGGCCCTGCTGCAGACCGCGTGGGTGCGCACCGGGAAGGACGTCTACCTGCGCGCCACCAAGTTCTGGGGCAAGCTTTTCCTGATCAACATCGCCATGGGCGTCGTCACCGGCATCCTCCAGGAGTTCCAGTTCGGCATGAACTGGTCGGACTACTCCCGGTTCGTCGGCGACATCTTCGGTGCGCCGCTCGCTTTCGAGGCGCTGATCGCCTTCTTCTTCGAGTCCACCTTCATCGGACTGTGGATCTTCGGCTGGGACAAGCTCCCCAAGCGCATCCACCTCGCCACCATCTGGATGGTGGCGATCGGCACGGTGCTCTCCGCCTACTTCATCCTGGCCGCCAACTCCTGGATGCAGCACCCGGTCGGCTACCGGATCAACGAGGAGTCCGGCCGTGCCGAGCTGACCGACTTCCTCCAGGTGCTCACCCAGAACACCGCCGTCGCGCAGTTCGCCCACACCATCACGGCGGCGTTCCTCGTCGGCGGCGCGTTCATGGTCGGCATCGCCGCCTACCACCTGATGCGCCGCCGCCACGTCGCGGTGATGCGCACCTCGCTGCGGGTCGGCCTGATCACCCTGGTCGCGGCCGGCATGCTCACCGCCGTCAGCGGCGACCGCCTCGCCAAGATCATGTACGAGCAGCAGCCGATGAAGATGGCCGCCGCCGAGGCGCTGTGGGACACCGAGGGGCCGGCGCCGTTCTCGCTGTTCGCCATCGGGGACGTGGACGCCGGGCACAACGTCGTCGCGGTGGAGATCCCCGGGCTGCTGTCCTTCCTCGCCCACGACAACTTCTCCGACCCGGTTCCCGGCATCAACGACACCCAGGCAGCGATGGAGGCCGAGTACGGGCCCGGCGACTACCGCCCCAACATCCCCGTCGCCTACTGGAGCTTCCGGTGGATGATCGGGTTCGGCATGGCCTCGCTGACCCTCGGCATCGCGGGGCTGTGGCTGACCCGCCGCCGGTTCTGGCTCTCCGAACGGCTGCGGACCGGCAGTGAGGAGGTCCCGCGCCTCGCGCTCACCCGCGACCGCGAGCTGGGTGAGGGGCTCACCCGCTGGTACTGGCGCCTGGCCTTCGCCACCATGGCGTTCCCGCTCATCGCCAACGCGTGGGGCTGGATCTTCACGGAGATGGGCCGGCAGCCGTGGGTCGTCTACGGCGTGCTCCAGACCTCCGCCGGGGTGTCGCCCAGCGTCTCCCAGGGCGAGGTCATCACCTCCATGACCGTCTACACCCTCCTCTACGCGGCGCTCGCCGTCGTCGAGATCAAGCTGCTCGCCAAGTACGTCAAGGCGGGGCCGCCGGAGCTGACCGACGCCGACCGCAACCCGCCGACCCGCATCGGCGGCGACCACCGGGACCCGGACAAGCCGATGGCGTTCTCCTACTGACCCGCGGGCGCGCGGCCCCGCCTCCCCGCCAGGCCGCGCCCCGCGCACCCCGCGCCCCGGCACCTTCCCCACCCCGCTCCCGACTGGAGACGGCCATGGAACTCACCACCGTCTGGTTCATCCTCATCGCGGTCCTGTGGACCGGCTACTTCTTCCTGGAGGGCTTCGACTTCGGCGTCGGCGTCCTCACCCGCACCCTCGCCCGCGACCGCCGTGAGCGCCGCGTGCTGATCAACACCATCGGTCCGGTCTGGGACGGCAACGAGGTCTGGCTGCTCACCGCCGGCGGCGCCACCTTCGCCGCGTTCCCCGAGTGGTACGCCACCCTCTTCTCCGGCTTCTACCTGCCGCTGCTGCTGATCCTGGTCTGCCTGATCGTGCGCGGTGTCGCCTTCGAGTACCGCTCCAAGCGCCCGGAGGAGAACTGGCAGCGCAACTGGGAGACGGCGATCTTCTGGACCTCGCTGCTGCCGGCGTTCCTGTGGGGCGTCGCCTTCGCCAACATCGTGCGCGGTGTCCCCATCGACGCCGACAAGGAGTTCGCGGGCAACCTGCTGGACCTGCTCAACCCCTACGCGCTGCTCGGCGGCGCGCTCACCCTGACCCTCTTCACCTTCCACGGCGCGGTCTTCACCGCGCTGAAGACCGTCGGGGAGATCCGGGACCGCGCCCGCAGCCACGCCGCCGTCCTCGGCCTGGTGACCGCCGGCCTCGCCGTCGCGTTCCTCGCCTGGACCCAGGCCGCCCACGGCGACACCGCGAGCCTGGTCACCGCCGTCCTCGCCGCCGTCGCGCTGCTGGCCGCGCTCGCCGCCAACCACGCGGCCCGCGAGGGCTGGTCGTTCGCGCTCTCCGGCGTCACCATCGCCGCCGCCGTCGCGACGCTCTTCCTGTCGCTGTTCCCCGACGTGATGCCGTCGACGCTGGACCCGGCGTGGTCGCTGACCACGGAGAACGCCGCCGCCACCGACTACACCCTGACGATCATGACCTGGGTCGCCGGGTTTGCGACGCCGGTGGTGCTGCTCTACCAGAGCTGGACGTACTGGGTGTTCCGGAAGCGGATCGGCGTCCAGCACATCGCCCCGGACCACCCCTCCGGCGGCGCCCCCGGCACCCCGGGCGGCTCCCCGGGACCCGAAGGCTCCGATGGTTCCGGCGGCCCCGGTGCCACCGACGGCCCGGAGGGTCCCGAGGCGCCCGACGCGCCCGAGGCGCCCGGTGGCGATCTCGCCGGTGTCGGCGGCGGCCGTCCCCAGGGCACGGGGAGCTGACCGCCGTGCGCCCCGTCGACCCCCGCCTGCTGCGTTGCGCCCGCGCCACCCGCGGCTTCCTCGCCGCCTCCGTCGTGCTCGGCCTGGCGGGCGCGGTGCTGGTCGTCGTCCAGGCCGTGGTCCTCGCCGACATCGTCGTCGGGGCGTTCCAGGGCGGCGCCGCGCCCGGCGACCTCACCACGCCGCTGCTGGTGCTGCTCGCCACGGCCACCGGCCGGGCCCTGGTCTCCTGGCTCACCGAGCTGGCCGCCCACCGCGCCTCCGCCGCCGTCAAGTCCGAGCTGCGGCTGCGGCTGCTGCGGCACGTCGCGGCGGGGCGGGGCGGCGGTGGGGCAGCGGACGGCGGGCGCGCCACCGGCGAGCTCGCCACCCTCGCCACCCGGGGGGTCGACGCCCTGGACGACTACTTCGCGCGCTACCTGCCGCAGCTGGGTCTGGCCGCCGTCGTCCCGGTGGTCGTCCTGGCGAAGATCCTCACCGAGGACTGGATCTCCGCCGCGACGATCCTCGTCACCCTGCCGCTGATCCCACTGTTCATGATGTTGATCGGCTGGGCCACGCAGGCGCACATGGACCGCCAGTGGCGGCGGCTGAGCCACCTCTCCGGCCACTTCCTCGACGTCGTCGCCGGCCTCACCACCCTCAAGGTGTTCGGCCGGGCCAAGGCCCAGGTGGAGCGGGTCCGTTCGGTGACCGGCGAGTACCGGCGCTCCACGCTGCGGACGCTGCGGATCGCCTTCCTCTCCTCCTTCGCGCTGGAACTGCTCGCCACCATCTCCGTCGCCCTGGTCGCCGTCTCCATCGGCATGCGGCTGGTGCACGGCGAACTCGACCTGCACACCGGCCTGGTCGTGCTGATCCTCGCCCCCGAGGCGTACCTGCCGCTGCGGCAGGTCGGCGCCCAGTACCACGCCGCCGCGGAGGGGTTGGCCGCCGCCGACGCCGTCTTCGACGTGCTGGAGGAGGAGCGTCCCGCCGCGGGCACGCGCACCGCGCCCGACGTCGCCGCCGTGCCCGCCGGGCGGGCGCTGGTCACCCTGGACCGCGTCACCGTCCGGTACCCCGGACGGACCACCGACGCCCTCACCGCCACCTCCCTGGAGCTGCGGGCGGGGGAGACCGTCGCCCTCGTCGGACCCTCCGGCGCGGGCAAGACGACGCTGCTCCGCAGCGTCCTCGGCCTCGCCCGGCCCGCCGCCGGCCGGGTGCTGATCGGCGGCCGGGACCTCGCCGAGCTGGACCCCGCGAGCTGGCACGCCCAGCTGGCCTGGGTCCCGCAGCATCCGCACCTCTTCGCCGGCACCGTCGCCGACAACGTGCGGCTCGCCCGCCCCGACGCCGACGACGCCGCCGTGGCCCGTGCCCTGGCCGACGCCGCCGACGACGACCTCGACCCCGACCGGCTCCTCGACGAGGGCGGTGCCGGCCTCTCCCAGGGGCAGCGCCAGCGGGTGGCGCTCGCCCGCGCGTTCCTCGCCGACCGGCCGCTGCTGCTGCTCGACGAGCCGACCGCCGCCCTCGACACCGACACCGAGGCACGGGTCGCGGACGCGCTGCGCCGGCTGACCGCCGACCGGACGGTGCTGCTGGTGACGCACCGCCGGGCGCTGCTGCCCGTCGCCGACCGCGTCGTCGAACTGGCGCCCGGCGCCGCGTCACCGGCGGTCGCCACCGCGGTGCCGCCCGTCCCCGAGCCCCCGGCGCCGACCCCCGGGGAGTGGATTCTCGGCATCGACGGCGGCGGCCACGGCGAGGCGAAGGAGCCCCGGCCCGCGCCGGACGCTGCCTCCGGACCCGATGCCGCACCGGCGTCCGTGCCCGACGCCGCCTCCCGGCCCGCCCCCGCC
>NZ_JAAVJD010000277.1 GCF_012033735.1 Streptomyces lonarensis
GCCTCCGCGGTGGCCCTGCTGGCCGGCGGCGCCGTCGCCGTCGGCGGCACGGCGCTCGCCGGTGACGACACCGCGATCGCCGGTGACGACACCGGGCAGTCCGTGCCCGAGGCACCCTCCGGCGCCGCCGCGGCGGCGCCCGCCGCCTCCCCGCTGGCCGAGCACGGCGCCCTGGAGGTCTGCGGCATACGCCTGTGCGGCGAGGACGGCCAGGAGGTGCAGCTGCGCGGGATGAGCAGCCACGGCACCCAGTGGTTCGAGCACTGCCTCACCGACGGCTCCCTCGACGCGCTCGCCGACGACTGGGGCGCCGACGTCCTGCGGGTGAGCACCTACGTCCAGGAGGGCGGCTACGAGACCGACCCCGAGCGGTTCACCGACATCGCGAGCCGCGTCATCGACCAGGCCACCGAGCGCGGCATGTACGTGGTCGTCGACTGGCACCAGCTGAGCCCCGGCGACCCCAACGCCAACACCGAGCGCGCCAAGAAGTTCTTCACCGACATCACCGACCGCCACGGCGACCAGGACAACATCCTCTACGAGATCGCCAACGAGCCCAACGGCGTGAGCTGGTCGTCGATCAAGAGCTACGCCGAGGAGGTCATCCCGGTGGTCCGCGCCGGCGACCCCGACGCGGTGGTGCTGGTCGGCACGCGCGCCTGGTCGTCCTTCGGGCTCTCCGAGGGCTCCGACGAGCAGGAGATCGTCAACAACCCGGTCGACGCCGACAACATCATGTACGTCTTCCACTTCTACGCCGCCTCGCACGGCGACTACTACCTCAACGCGCTGGACCGCGCCTCCGACCGACTGCCTGTCTTCGTCACCGAGTTCGGCACGCAGGACTACTCCGGCGAGGGCGCCAACGACTTCACCATGTCGCAGCGCTACCTCGACCTGATGGCCGAGAAGAACATCAGCTGGATCAACTGGAACTTCTCCGACGACTGGCGCTCGGGCGCCGTGTTCAACGTCGGGGTCTGCGCCGCCGGCGGCCCCTGGGCCGGCACCTCCGGGCTCAAGGAGGCCGGCGTCTGGATTCGTGACCGCATGAACTGAGCCGCCCCGCCCCCGGCCGGGGGCGGACGGTGCCGGGCCGGCGCACCCCGTTGCGGGGCGCGCCGGCCCGTCGTGTGTGCCGCTGCGGCCGGTACCGGAGCGGGGAGGCCGTGACGGCGGCTCGGGAGCGGGGACCGTGGCGGCGGCTCGGGACGGCTCCCGGACGGCTGCTCGGGACGGCCGGGCCGAGGTCAGTGCGGCAGGGCGTCGAGCCAGTCGACGAGCAGCCGGTTGGTCTCGTCCGGCCGCTCCTGCTGCACCCAGTGGCCGCACCCCGCGAGGACGTGGCTGCCGCGCAGCCCGGGGAGCGTCCGGGGGAACGCCGCGACCGCGTCGGCGAGCCAGCGGAGCGAGGCGTCGTGCTCGCCGCCGACGAAGAGCGAGGGCAGCTCGATCGCGGCGCCGGCGAGCGGCGCCAGCTCCGCCCAGTCGCGGTCCATGGTCCGGTAGCGGTTGAGCGCGCCGGTGAAGCCGGTCCGCTCGAACTCCGCTGCGTGGGCGTCCAGTTCCGTCTCGGAGAGCCAGCCGGGCGCGGCCCCGGCCGGGAAACGCTCCCGCAGGGTCCCGCCGTCGCGGGTGACGAAGTGCGGGTCGGGGGCTCCGGGCCCCGGCGCGGTGTCGCCGGAGAGCGCCGCGTAGAACCCCGCCAGCCAGCCCCGCACGTCCGGCTCCATCTCGGCCTCGGCGCGGCCCGGCTCCTGGAAGTAGGAGACGTAGAACTCCTCCTCGCCGCCCATGCCCGCGAAGACCTCACTCGGCCGCGGGCCGCCGGGCGGCGTGTACGGGACCCCGAGCAGGGCGACGCCCCGGCAGAGTCCCGGGTGCAGCAGCGCGGTGTGCGCGGCGCCGGTCGCTCCCCAGTCGTGCCCGATGAGCACGGCCTGCCGCTCCCCGAGGGCGTGCACCACCGCCGCGACGTCCTCGGCCAGCGCGGTCGCGCGGTAGGCGGCCGGGTCGGCGGGCCGTGAGGAGCGCCCGTTGCCCCGGGTGTCCATCGCGACGGCGCGGTAGCCGGCGGCGGCGAGCGCCGGCAGCTGGTGGCGCCACGACCGCCAGGTCTCGGGGAAGCCGTGCAGCAGCAGGACCAGCGGGCCCCGGCCCTGCTCCACGAGATGGGTGCGGCCCGCGGGCGAGGCGATCAGTCGGCGGACGGGCGGCGCGGATGGGGCGGGTGTCACGGATTCCTCCCGGGGGTCGGTGCTCCGCCGATGATCGGCCGCCGCCGTGCGGCACGCCGAACCCTGTTGCCGTTCCGGCACGTCGCCGTCCCGGATGCTGCGGCCGGTGCCCTCGGCCGGTGCCTGCGGCCTCGTCCGAGCTGAGAGCCCCGACGTCGACTTGTGCTGCCTTCCGACGTCCAAGGGGAGCCCCGGGCAGGCGGGTTGACCGGTCCACGAGTCTTGATCGCTGACGATGCTGCTGCTTGGCTGGCTTTCATGACTGAGTTGGGCCCTGTCGCCTGGCCGCCTGCCCCGATCAGGACCGAGCGGCTCGTGCTCCGTGAGCCCGAGGCCAGGGACCGCGCTGCGATCGTCGAGTTGTTCACTTCGCCCGAGGTGGGTATTTACGTCGGTGGCCCTCGACAGCGTGACGAGTTCGAGCGTGCGCTGCCCGAGGCGCCCAAGCGGCGCCCTGGCCTCTTCGTCGTCGGTCTCGACGGGGCGATGATCGGGATTGTCACGCTCGAACGGCGCGACCCGGAGCATCCGGTCCACGTCCGGCCCGGCGCCTCGGAGGTCGAGCTCGGCTACATGTTCCTCCCGCAGGCGTGGGGACACGGGTTTGCCGCGGAGGCGTGCGCGGCGGCACTCGAGTGGTGCGCCGGAGCGCTGCCCGGCGATCCGGTGGTGCTCACCACGCAGACCGCCAACGAGCGCTCGATGCGGCTCGCGGCGAAGCTGGGGTTCACCGAGGTGCAACGGTACGAGGATTGGGGCGCCGAACAGTGGTTCGGCATGTGGTCGACTGTCGCGTTGTCCGACTGAGGTCGTCCCCGACAGCGCTCGCACTCATGGCGACCCCACTGCCTTCAGCCGACCGGATCAAGAAAATGATCAAGGTAGATCTCCTTGGATGAGAGCGGTCCCGCCTGGGGCGGGGCCGGTGATCAGCCTTGGGGCTGGGGCTTTCCCTCGTCTGGTTGAGGCGGTGGTGCAGGTGACCAGGCGTTGTTCCCAGCCGTCGACGACTCGTCGGGCAGACGGAGGGTGTCGATGCCGGGGTGGTGTGCCTCGATGTCCGCCCAGAACACGCCGGCCAGTTCGCGTACCAGGCGTCGGACGGTGTCGTGGTCGATCCCGGGGGCGTTCTTCGAGGTAGCGGACGAGCAGGTTGCGGAACTGCGTGGACTGGATGTTGTGGGCGTCTACCAGCTCGGCGGTGGGCAGCGCGTCCTTGTGGTGTCCTTTGATTCGATGACACCGGCGCCCCGCAGCAGTGCCCAGGCGACGTGGGTACCCACGTCAGCCTCACCGGTCTTCCGCCGCCCGAGGGCCCGCAGCTGGAGGACGTCCTCGGTGGTGAGCTGAGCGTGGTCCCGGCCCCGTGTGCAGGATGGTCGAGGAGATTGCCCGCAGATCCTCGTCAACCTGCGAATCGGCTCCACCGCTCTTCCCTCCTCGTCGAAGACCACCAGGGCACCGCCCCGGCTCCTACGGCTGCCCGCCCCCAGGCGGCAGGCGGATCAACGGGATGTCACGAGATGGTGCGTCCCACTTCGTCGCGCGCCGTCGTCGTTCTGCTGTGAAACGTCTACCGGATAGGCCGTGCGAGGGATGCGTTCCGGCGTGTCGTCCGGTGGTCCGGTCAACGCCTCGGTGCCTGCGAGCGGTGCCTGCGGGCTCCGCGACAGCGGGAGTCTGCTGTGCGACGTAGGTTGTGGTGCTGACTAGCCTGTGGTTCTATCTAGGTATGGCAACTGACCGAAGGGCGAGCTGGCTCAAGGGCGTCCTGGACCTGCTGGTGCTGGGCTGTCTCACCGGCGGCGAGAGCTACGGCTACGAGATCGCCCGGCGGCTGGACGGCGCCGGGCTCGGCCAGATCCGCGGCGGAACGCTCTACCCGGTGCTCAACCGGCTGGAGACCGCCGGGCTGGTGGCCGCCGAGTACCGCGCCGCCGAGCGCGGCCCGGGGCGCCGCTACTACCGGCTCACGCCGGAAGGGGAGCAGCAGCTCGCCGAACACACCGCCGCCTGGGACGAGTTCCACGCGACCACCCGGGCGGTGCTGGCCGGGCTTCCGGCCACGGGGACGAAGGGGACACGCGAGTGATGACGACCGACGCCGACGACCGCTATCTCACGGATCTCGCGGAGCTGCTGCGCGCGGACCGCATGCCGGAGCCCCAGATCGAGGCGGTGGTGGGCGAGTTGATCGACCACCTCGATTCGGTGGGTGCCCGGGCCGAGGAGGAGTTCGGCCCGCTCGCCGAGTTCGCCGCCTCCCTCACCGCCGCCCCGGGCGCCGCCGCCGGTGACGACGGGGAGAGCCCCGCCGAGGACGCGGAGGAATGGCGGTGGTCGGCGGACTACGACAGCGACCTCGCCGTGCTCGACCGGTACGGCCGGCAGGGCTGGGAGATCCGGGAACTCGACCGGTTCGGCCGGTTCGTCGCGCGGCGCGACCGGAAGGCCGCCATGGCGTGGGAGTACCGCCGGGAGGTGGTCTCCCGTCGGCGCCGTGACGAGCGCACCGCGCTGCTCGCTCCGGAGGGCTGGGAACCCTGCGGCAGCTGGAAGTTCGTCACCTACTACAAGCGTCCCCTCGCCGCCTCGCTCGGCCCCGGGGCGGCAGTGCCCGACCCGCCCGCCGGACCGCGCAACCGGACCTACCTCAGCCGCGGCAGCCGCATCGGCATGGTGGTCGGCGCGATATCCCTGGTGCTGCTGCCGTTCCTCTTCTACTTCAACGGCGACGACCCGGGAACGTGGATCGGCGGGGCGGTCGGCGCGGTCGTCGGCGGGGTTGCCGCACTGCTCGGCGTCCGCCGCTCGCTGCGGCGTGACTCCGGTGAACGCAGCCCGGCTGCAACGGAGTTGACGGCCCGGGGGAGTGACGGTGAGTGAGAGTGAGCGCCGGAGCGCAACCGGCGCACAAGGGGGGCGCATGCGGATCGCGAAGCTCTCGTGACGGGCGGCGCGCACGCGGTGACGGGACGGGGCGGTAGCTACCGCGCGTGGTGACAGGCGTGCAACAAATTCACTCGAAGAGCTGAAGATTCGCTCGTCCGGGGCAGTGAAACGGGGATACTTCCTAGCGTGCCCGCCATGGACGAAGAGCCCACGAACCCCGCCGCGGCGCAGCCCAGGGACGCCATCGACGTCGATGACCTCGTCTTTGCCGCGACCGGCCGCCGTCTCCGGAGGCTGACCCTGCCCGACGGGAGCCACTGGTTCCCCGTCACCGATCTAGGCGTCACGGAGTGTGATTCTGCCGCCTCCCGGGGTGTTCCCGGCGCTCGCCGCGACACGCTGGCGAACCTCACCGGCCGGTTCGGGGTCGCTGCTGCGACCGGCCCCGGCTGGACCGGCACGACGGAGTTGGTTGACCTCTCCGTAGTCATGATGCTGGCGCTCGCCGGTGGTACGGGGGCCGGCGCCGACCCGTTCCGGATCTGGGTGGCCGACGTCCTGACCGCCGTTCAGCGCGACGGCTGCCACTTCCTGGACGAGGCGACCGTCCAGCCGCGCGGCGAGGAGCCCGGAACCGGCTACGCCATGCCGAGCCGACTGGCCGAGGCGGTGGTACGGCTGGAGGAGTCCTCCGTCCCGCAGGACGCCGCCTTCGCGGAGGAACCCGCGACCGGCACCGCCGCGGCGGACGGCTCCCGTAATGGGGAGCCGCACCAGGACCCCCGGCCGGACCTCCGACCGTCCGCCGCCGGCGGCGACTTCGCCGACCCGGCCGAGAGTCGCGCCACCCCGGCCTCCGCTGCCGCGGGGCCGCCCGCTGACCGCCCCCCCGATCCACGTTCCCGGGTCGTCGCCGTTGAAGTAGAAGAGGAACGGCAGCAGCACCAGGGATATCGCGCCGACCACCATGCC
>NZ_JAAVJD010000278.1 GCF_012033735.1 Streptomyces lonarensis
GCCCCGCGGTGCGCGGCGCGGCGCGGCCGGGTCGCACCCCCAGCGCCGCCAGGACGCCCGCGGCCTTGGCGTGCGTCTCCGCGACCTCGGCCCGGGGGTCGGAGCCCCGCACCAGCGTCGCGCCGACGCCGACGCGCAGTGTCCCGGTGGCGGCGTCGATGTCGGCGGTCCGGATGAGGATCGGCGAGTCCAGCGTCCGCGCACCGCCCGCGTCCCGGCCCAGCAGGGCGAGCGCGCCGGCGTAGTAGCCGCGGCCGTCGGCCTCGTGGCGTCGGATGACGCGGCAGGCGTTGCGGACGGGGGAGCCGGTGACGGTCGCCGCGAACATCGTCTCCCGCAGCACCTCGCGGGGGTCCAGCGCGGTGCGGCCGCGCAGCTCGTACTCGGTGTGCGCCAGATGGGCCATCGGGACCAGCCGCGGGCCGACGACGGTGCCGCCGTCGGCGACCGCGCACATCATCTTCAGCTCCTCGTCCACCACCATCGACAGCTCGTCGCGTTCCTTGGGGTCGGCCAGGAACGCCAGCAGCCCCTCGGTGTCGGGGCCCGCGGGCGGATAGCGGTAGGTGCCGCTGACCGGGTTCATCACCACGGTGCCGCCGGACGCCCGGACGTGGACCTCCGGGCCCGCGCCGACGAGGGTGCGGCGCCCGGTGTGCACCACGAAGGTCCAGTAGGCGCCGGTCTCCGCCGTCAGCAGCCGCCGGAACAGCGCGAGCGCGTCGGCGGGGCGGTAGCCGTCGATCGCGCCCCGGAAGGTGCGGCGGATGACGAAGTTGGCGCCCTCGCCGGTGGCGATCTCCTCGTCCAGCACCCGGCGCACGGTGGCGGCGTAGGCCTCGTCGTCGAGGTCGAACCCCTCGTCGCGCACCGCGACCGGGTGGTCGGGGAGGAGCGGCAGCAGGTCGGCGACCGGCAGGTCGTGCGCCTCCTCCGGGAGCAGCACCGTCAGCGGGGTGCCGTCGTCCACGACGTCGAAACCACGTTCGGAGAGCTGGCGGAACGGGACGAGGGCCAGTGCGCCCCACCGCTCGTCGGGACGGTCCGGGATGTCGGCCAGTCGGTCGAGGTCGCTGACGGGTCCGGTCAGCACCTCCACGGTCTCCCCGTCGAGGCCGGGGGTGCGGCGGCGCAGCAGCGCGAAGGGCGGGGCGCCGGGGGAGCTGAGCCGGGAGAGCAGCGCGGCGGCCGGGTGGACGGACGAGCCGGGCGCCGGGCGGTCGGGGGTGGCGGCAGGTGGCATCGGGTTTCCCTTGCGTGGGAGCCGGAGCGAGGGGCGAGCCGTGGCCGTCCGGGAACGACGACGGCCGCCCCTCGGGGCGGCCGTGGCGTCGATGTGGTCGATCGCGCGATCAGTGGGCCGCCGGAGGGACGGTCCACCACCAGGTACGGGTCGGCTGCGCGAACATGCCCGGGAGCATAGCGTCACCGGCGCGGTCCGCACACCGGGCGTGGCGGTCATCTCACTCCCCGGGCGGAGCGCGGGCCACGGCCGATGCGCCGCTAACCTGACCACGTGACCGTGAACGCTGACATCAGCACCCCCAGCGCCACCTGGCGCGACCTTCCCGCGGCGCAGCAGCCTGAGTACCCGGACCAAGAGGCTCTGCGCGCGGTGACCGCGGACCTCGCGTCCTATCCTCCGCTCGTCTTCGCCGGCGAGTGCGACCAGCTGCGCGCCCGTCTGGGAGCCGTCGCCCGGGGCGAGGCGTTCCTGCTCCAGGGTGGGGACTGCGCCGAGGCGTTCGACCAGGTGAGCGCCGACCAGATCCGCGCCAAGCTCAAGACGCTGCTCCAGATGAGCGCGGTACTGACCTACGCGGCGGCGGTGCCCGTCGTCAAGGTCGGCCGCATCGCCGGCCAGTACTCCAAGCCCCGCTCCAAGCCCACCGAGCGCCGGGACGGCGTGGAGCTGCCCTCCTACCGCGGCGACTCCGTCAACAGCCCGGAGTTCACCGTCGGGGCCCGGACGCCGGACCCGGAGCGGCTGCGGCGGATGTACCACTCCTCGGCGGCGACCCTGAACCTGGTCCGCGGCTTCACCACGGGCGGCTACGCCGACCTGCGGCAGGTGCACGCCTGGAACCAGGACTTCGTGCGGAACTCCGCCTCGGGGCAGCGCTACGACGCGCTGGCCCGGGAGATCGACTCGGCGCTGAGCTTCATGAAGGCCTGCGGCGCCGACCCGGCCGAGTTCCACAGCGTCGAGTTCTACGCCTCGCACGAGGCGCTGCTGCTCGACTACGAGGCGGCGCTGACCCGGGTGGACTCCCGGACGGGCAAGCTCTACGACGTCTCGGGCCACATGGTGTGGATCGGGGAGCGCACCCGCCAGCTGGACGGGGCGCACATCGAGTTCGCGGCGCAGGTGCGCAACCCGGTGGGCGTGAAGCTGGGGCCGACGACCTCCGCCGAGGAGGCGCTGACCCTCATCGACCGCCTCGACCCGGAGCGCGAGCCTGGACGGCTCACCTTCATCACCCGGATGGGGGCCGACCGCATCCGCGACCGGCTGCCGGAGCTGGTGGAGAAGGTCACCGCCTCCGGCGCGCAGATCGCCTGGGTCTGCGACCCGATGCACGGCAACACCTTCGAGGCCGCCTCCGGGTACAAGACCCGCCGGTTCGACGACGTCCTCGACGAGGTCAAGGGCTTCTTCGAGGTCCACAAGGCGCTGGGCACCCACCCGGGCGGCATCCACGTGGAGCTGACCGGTGACGACGTCACCGAGTGCGTGGGCGGCGGCGACGAGATCTTCGTCGACGACCTGCACCAGCGCTACGAGACGGCCTGCGACCCCCGGCTCAACCGCAGCCAGTCGCTGGACCTGGCCTTCCTGGTGGCGGAGATGTACCGGGCGCAGTGACCCGTGCCGCCGCCTCGCGGCGGCGGCCGGAGCCATGGCGCGGGGCGCGGGACACGGATCACACCGATCCGCGTCCCGCGCCCCTTTCGTGCCGCTCGCCCCGTGGGTAAGGTTAGGTTTACCTCACCGCCTCGGTGGGGTGTTCCGTGCGACCACGCCCCGGAGGTGACGGTGTTCGTCTGCTCGTGCTTCGGCATCACCGAGCAGCAGGTCCACGACCACGTGGCCGCCGGCGCCGGTACCCCTCGCGAGATCGCCGCCCGCTGCAAGGCCGGCACCGACTGCGGCTCCTGTGTCCGCCGTATCCAGGGCATCCTCGGCCGCGGTGCGCCCTGCGGTCGGCGGGCCGGTGCGAGTGCCGCCGCCCATCCCGTGTCGTCGGGGTCGCTCACCACCGCCGGTTCCGCTGCCCTGGCCGACGCGGCGCCGGTCGCGCTCCCCGTCGGCGCGCTGCCGTCACGCGGCGACTCCGCGGCTGCCTGAACCCCCTTCCCGGCTGCCCCGGCCGGGGCAGCCCTGCTGTCGTCCCCGCCCGCCGGCCCGCCCGCGGCGCCGTGTGCCGCCGCCCGGGGCAGCCGCTTCCCCCCCTCTCGCGCCGCCGCCCGCACCGAGTGGCGGCTTCGTCGTGTGCGGGCGGCGCGCCCGGTCCGCGCGGTGCGCAGCCGGGTACCGGGGGCCCGCCCCGGCCGGGTGGCGGGGGCCGAGCTGTCGGTGGCGGGAGAATTCTCGGGGTGCCACAAGGGAATTCGCCGTTCCGGGGTGCCCGCTGTTTCTCCTCGCGGGGCCGCCGCGCGCGAATATGGTAAGCCTTCGCTTACTGGACGTGATCGGGTGAACGGTGCCACCATGCGGGGCAACCGTCCCCTTTCCGGAAGGAGCTCCGCGCGATGCAGGGCGACCCCGAGGTCATCGAGTTCCTCAACGAGCAGCTGACCGCCGAACTCACCGCTATCAACCAGTACTTCCTGCATTCCAAGATGCAGGAGAACTTCGGCTGGATCAAGCTTGCGAAGTACACGCGCGCCGAGTCCTTCGACGAGATGAAGCACGCGGAGGTCCTGACCGACCGCATTCTCTTCCTGGACGCGCTGCCGAACTACCAGCGGCTTTTCCACGTGCGGGTCGGGCAGACCGTGACGGAGATGTTCCAGGCCGACCGCCAGATCGAGGTCGAGGCGATCGACCGGCTGCGTCGCGGAATCGAGGTGATGCGCGCCAAGGGCGACGTCACCTCCGCCAACATCTTCGAGTCGATCCTCGCGGACGAGGAGCACCACATCGACTATCTCGACACGCAGTTGGAACTCATCGAGAAGATCGGTGAGCCGCTCTACATCGCCCAGCTGCTGGAGCAGCCCTCCGAGGCCTGACGGCGCCGGGAGGCCGAGGGGACGCGCACCCCGGGCAGGGCAGCGGCCCGCCCGGGGTGGCACTGCGACCGCTCCGGGTGGGTCTGTCACCATGGGTGCCATGGGACTTCCGGACGATTCGGGCGCGCGGACGGCGCCGGGGCGGTTGCCTCCGGGGCAGCGCGTCCAACGGGGCTGGCCGGTCACCCACTACGGCCCCGTCCCGCGGTTCCGGCCCGAGCGCTGGGATTTCCGGGTCTTCGGCGCCACCGCGGACGGCGCGGGGCACAGCTGGGACCTCTCGGAGTTCTCCGCGCTCCCCTATGCGACGGTCACCGCCGATCTGCACTGCGTCACGCGGTTCAGCATGCTCGACGCCGAATGGGGCGGGGTGCGGACGCGGACCGTTCTGGAATCGGCGCCGCCGGCGCCCGGCGTCACCCACGTGATGGTGTGGGCGGAATACGGTTACAGCGCCAATATCCGCCTGGCGGATTTCGCTGCGGAGAACGCCGTGTTCGCCACCCATTGCGGCGGCGAGGCGCTCACCGTTGAGCACGGCTTCCCGGTCCGCCTCGTGGTGCCGCACCTCTATGCCTGGAAGGGGCCCAAGTGGGTCCGCGGGGTGGAGTACATGACGGCCGATCGGCGCGGCTTCTGGGAGGAGCGCGGCTACCACAACCTCGGGGAGGTCTGGGCCGAGCAGCGCCACTCCTACCAGGAGGAACCCGGCGACGGCCCGGAGCTCTGACCCCTCCGCGGCGCCGTCCCCGCGCCGCCGTCCCCGCGACTGCCGCCGGGCCACGGGCCGTCAGCCCGCCGCCTCCCGCAGCTCCTTCAGCAGGCGGATGTCCGCGAGGTGGCCCTCGTGGCCGCCCGGTGTCTCGATCACCAGCGGCACTCCGGCACTGCGCGGGTCGGCCAGCAGCTCGCGGAACGCCTCGGGCCCGATGTGGCCGGAGCCGATGTTGGCGTGGCGGTCGCGGCGCGCACCGGTGACGTCGTGGGAGTCGTTGGCGTGGACCAGCCGCAGCCTCCCCGGGCCGGCGGCGGCCTCCAGCCGGTCCAGCAGGGCGGTGGCCCCGCCCGGCGCCGCCAGGTCGTGGCCCGCGGCGAAGACATGGCAGGTGTCGAGGCAGACACCGACGCGCGGATGGCCGTCGAGCGCCTCCAGGTAGGGGCCGAGCTCCTCCGGCAGCGAGCAGAGCGACGCGCCCTGACCGGCGGTCGGCTCCAGCAGCAGCCACGGCGGCTCCGGGCCGTCGGTGCCCGCCCCGGCCGTGCCGCTCGCGGCCCCGCCGGGGCGGGCCGCCGCGTCCAGCTCCGCCAGCAGCGGCAGCAGCAGCTCGCGGACCTGTGCCAGCGCCACCGAGCGGTGGCGGCCGCCGGTGGCCGACCCCGTGTGCACCACCACGCCCTCGGCGCCGATCTCCGCCGCGCGCCGGAGCGAGTGCCGGAGCGAGTCGACCGATCGGCGCGCCGTCTCGGGGGAGTGCGAGCCGGGGTTGATCAGGTAGGGCGCGTGGACGAAGACGCGCAGGCCGCGCTCGGCGCACCCCGCGCGGAACGCCGCGTCCTGCCGGGGGTCACCGGTCGGCGTGGCCCAGCCCCGGGGGTTGGCCACGAAGACCTGCACGCACTCGGCGTCCAGGGAGTCCGCGTGGGGCAACCCGGTCCGCGCCAGTCCGCCGGCCACCCGGATGTGGCCGCCCACCGGGTTCCGCTGCCGTGCGTCGTCCGGTGCTCGGCCGTCCTCGGGGTGCGGCGTGGGCCGCTGTGCGCTGGTCACGGTGGACCAGGGTGCCACGCCCGGCGGCCGGCGGGCTCCCGGGGGCGGCCCCTGCCCCCGGCCCGCCGGGGACAGGCCGCGCGCCCGGGCCCGGAC
>NZ_JAAVJD010000279.1 GCF_012033735.1 Streptomyces lonarensis
GCCGCGGGCGGCCTGCTCCCAGGTGAACCGGGACAGCACGCGGGCCCGGCCGGCCGCGCCGATGCGGGCGCGCAGCTCGGGGTCGCCGAGCATGCGGCCGAGTGCGGCGGCGAGCGCCGCCGCGGCGCCGGGCTCGACCGCGAGGCAGGTCTCGCCGTCCGGCCCGGCGACCTCGGGGATGGCGCCGCCGGTGGTGGCGACGAGGGGGGTGCCGGTGGCCATGGCCTCGGCGGCGGGCAGGGAGAACCCCTCGTAGAGCGAGGGGACGCAGGCCACCTGCGCGCTGCGCACGAGGTCGGCGAGTTCCTCGTCGCTGACGCCCTTGACGAACTCCACGGCGTGGCCGATGCCGTGGGCGGCCAGCGCCTCGGCGACAGGCCCCTCGGTCGGGCGGTGGCCGACGACGACGAGGTGGGCGTCCGGGTGGTCGCGGCGCACCTCGGCCAGGGCGTCCACCAGGTGCACCAGGCCCTTGAGCGGCACGTCGGCGCTGGAGGTGGTGACGATGCGTCCGGGGACCTCGGCGACGGCCGGGTCGGGGCGGAAGATCCGGGAGTCCGCACCGATCGGCACGACATGGACCCGGTGCGGCCGCACGCCCAGGTCGTCGATGATCTGGCGGCGGGAGGAGCCGGAGACCGTGAGGACCGAGGGCAGTCGGCCGGCGACCCGGCGCTGCATCCGCGTGAAGGCGTACCAGCGGCGCTTGGAGAGCCGGCCGCGGAGCGTCCCGGCGGCGTCGATCTCCAACTGCCGGTCCACGGTGACCGGGTGGTGGACGGTGGTGACCAGCGGCAGCCCGAGCCTGTCGAGTCCGAGGAGCCCGTACCCCAGGGTCTGGTTGTCGTGGACCACGTCGAACTCACCGGCCCGCGCGGCGAGATGGCGGCGCGCGCGGAGCGAGAAGGTGAGCGGTTCGGGGAAGCCGCCGGTGCGCATCGTGGCGACCTCCAGCGCGTCGACCCAGTCGCGGTACTCGCCGAGCCGGGGCGTGCGGAAGGGGTCGGGCTCGCGGTAGAGGTCGAGACTGGGCAACTCGGTGAGTGTGACGCCCGGTTGGTCGTCGAGCACCGGGTAGGGCTGCGCGCCGACGACCTCGACGCGGTGGCCGAGTCGGGCGATCTCCCGCGAGAGGTGCCGGACGTAGACCCCCTGGCCGCCGCAGAAAGGATTCCCCTTGTAGGTGAGGAACGCGATGTTCAGCGGTTCGTCCGCGCGGTCTCCAGCGGTCACGCCCGCTCCCCTCTCGGCTGTGCGCCGGAGCGTAACCGTCCCGTTCCGGTGGGAACAAGTTCACGTCGGCCCGGCTACTCGTCGGTACGAAGATAGCCGCCGTGCTCCGGACGGTGGGCGGCGGCCACCGGTGATCCCGGCCACGGGCGGCCGCCGCCCGGTGGAACACGCCCCGCCGCGATCACGGCCGCCGGAAGGTGGCCGATACAGTGAGGCCGCACGTCACGTCCCCGCGCGGGGGAAGCCGGTGCGACTCCGGCGCTGACCCGCAACCGTGAGCGGCCCCTGGCCCGCAGCCGGAGCACCCGCGCCGGGACAGCACTGGCTCCCGGCCGCGCGGCCGGAACCGTCGAGGAACACGGAGCCGAGCCCCGGTGCGCCGCGCCGCGGTGGATCGAGTCGTCTCGGCCACCTGAGCGAAAGGCGACCGATCATGAAGCTGCGCCGTGGCGCGGCGGCCCTCACCGGGGCCGCTCTCCTGCTGGGGGCCGTGCCTGTCGCGTACGCCCAGGACGGCGGTGGCGCCGAGCAGGACACCGGCCTGTTCGGGGAGACCGACCCGACGTACGACGGGGTGTGGCGGCAGTCGCTGGCCGTCCTGGCACTGGACGCGGAGGAGCGCCCCGTGCCGGGCGCCGCGCTCGACTGGTTGCAGGGGCAGCAGTGCGCGGACGGTTCGTTCGCGGCGTACCGGGCCGACACCGGGTCGGAGTGCGGCGACGACGTCCTCGCCGAGTCCAACGCGACGGCGATGGCGGTGCAGGCGCTGGCCGTGACGCGGGGTGCCGACGCCGACGAGACCCGGGCCGCCCTGGACTGGCTGGTGGGCATACAGAACGACGACGGGGGGTGGCCCTTCTCCCCCGGCGACCCGACCGACGCCAACTCCACGGCTGCCGTGGTCGGCGCGCTGGCGGCGGCGGGCGAGGACGTCGCGGCGGTGACCTCCGCCGAGGGCGCCTCGGCGTACGACGCGCTGCGCGGGCTCCAGCTGGGCTGCGACGCCGAGGGCGGCGCCCCGGGCAGCTTCGCGTGGCAGCCGGACGGCGACTCGGGCGAGCTGTTCGCCAACGAGGCCGCGACGGTGGACGCCGCGCTCGCGATGCAGGGCAGCGGCGTCCTGGTGGACCCGGTCTCCGGGGACGGCCGGCCCGCCGCCGCCGAGTGCGGCGCCGACGCGGACGCGCTCCCCGAGGACGAGGCACCGCAGGCGGCCGCCGCGGCCGTGGCGGACCTGCTCGACGGCGAGGAGGGCGCCTTCGTGC
This sequence comes from Streptomyces lonarensis, assembly GCF_012033735.1. GTDB lineage: Bacteria > Actinomycetota > Actinomycetes > Streptomycetales > Streptomycetaceae > Streptomyces > Streptomyces lonarensis. Next base: position 2,499 of record NZ_JAAVJD010000279.1, read on the forward strand.
CCAACCCGTTCGCCGACGGCGACCCCGACGCGGGGGCCACCGCGCGCGCCGTGCTGGCGCTCGCCGCGGGCGGTTACGGCGGGGCCACCGAGGAGCCGCTGGCCTGGCTGGCGGAGAACGCGCAGGAGTGGAGCGCCGGCAACCCGGCCGCGCTGGGCCAGCTGATCCTCGCGGTCCGCGCGGCGGACGGGGACCCGGCCGCGTTCGGCGGCTCCGACCTGACCGCCGACCTGGCGGCCCTCGCCCCCGAGGACGGCGCACAGGACAGCGGCGCTGAGGAGACCGACGGCAGCGGCGAGCCCGCCACCGACAGCGGGTCCGAGGACGGGGACGGCGGATCGTCCGCCGGCACCGTGCTGCTCGTCGTGGTGGGTCTGCTCGCGGGTGCGGGCATCGGTCTGCTGCTGGCGATGCGCGGCCGGTCCGACCGGCGCACCGGCACCGCCGGGAGCGGGACGGCGGCGGACGGCAGCGTCACCGCGGGCGGCTCGACCTCCGACGACCACCGGCCCGGGTGGGAGAACGCCTCCGACTCCTCCGGCGGCTCCTCCGGCTCCTCGGGCTCGTCCGGGTCGTCGGGGTCGGACAGCTCCGGCGGTGACTCCGGCGGCGGTGGCGGCGACTGATGCACCGCGCCGCACCGGGCGCCCGGCGGCCGGCCCTCGTGTCGGCCGCCGCGGCGCTGCTCCCCCTGCTCCCGCTGCTCGTCGCCACCGCCCCTCCGGCAGCGGCGACACCGGCCGCGTCGGCGACGAGCGCAGCGGTGCGGAGCGGCGACGCCCCGGCCGCCGCGTCCGGTCGCGACCAGCCCACCGGTTACCGCTACTGGTCCTTCTGGCTGCGTGACCCGGACGACGCGGACGACGGCACTGCCTGGCGGTACGCGACCGAGGGACCGGGGACGCTCCGCCCTGCCGACGGGACCGTGCTCGGCTTCCGGTTCGGCATCGGCACCGGTGCCGGCGGGGCCGAGCAGCCGCGCGGCGAGGAGACCTTCGCCTCCGTCTGCGACTCGGAAACGCCGGGCGAGGGCGAGCGGCGGGTGGCGCTGGTGCTGGACTTCGGCACGCCCGGGGAGGCACCCGCGGGTGAGGTGCCGCCGCCCCCCGCGACGGCCTGCGCGGTGGTCGCGGACGGCGCCACCGCCGCCGAGGCGCTCGCCTCGGTCGCGGACCCGCTGCGGTACGACCGGTCGGGGCTGCTGTGCGCCGTCCGCGGCTACCCCGAACGCGGGTGCGGCGAGCAGGCGAGCGTCGCCCCCGAGGACTCCCCGGCGGCCGAGGAGGACGACGGCGACGACGGCGCCGGCACCGGGACGGGCGGCGACGGCGTACCCGGGGGTACCGGACTGTGGTTCGGCATCGCGGCGGTGGCCGTGCTCGCCGCCGCCGCGCTGGGCCGCGGCCGGCGGCGGGACCGGTGAGGGGACGGGACCGGTGAGGGGACGGGCCGAGTCCACGGCCGAGTCCACGGCCGGGGCGGCGGCGGAGGCGCGGAGCGGCAACGGACCGGTGCACCGCGGGCGCGCCCTCCTGGCCGGGCTGCGGGCTCCGGTGGCGACGCGTGCCACCGCGCTGCACGCGGGCGCGTGGTGGCTGTGGGCGCTGGGCCTGGCCACAGCCGCGTCCCGGACCACCAACCCGCTGCTGCTGGGACTGATCATCGCGGTCGCCGGCTACGTCGTCTCCGCGCGGCGCACGGATGCGCCGTGGGCCCGCGCCTTCGGGTTCTTCCTCGCCCTCGGCGCCGTCGTCGTGGTGCTGCGGGTGCTCTTCGCCGTCCTGCTGGGTTCCACCGTCGGCGGCACACATGTGCTCTTCACCCTGCCGGAGGTGCCGCTGCCGGGGTGGATGCAGGGCGTGCGGCTGGGCGGCCGGGTGCTGGCCGAGGGGGTGCTGTTCTCCTTCTACGACGGGCTGCGGCTGGCGACGCTGCTGATCTGCCTGGGCGCGGCCAACGCGTTGGCGGACCCGGCACGACTGCTGAAGTCGCTGCCCGGCGCCCTCTACGAGGCCGGGGTGGCGGTGGTCGTGGCGATGACGTTCGCGCCGCGGCTGATCGGGGACGTGGTGCGGATGCGGGCCGCGCGGCGGCTGCGCGGCCGGCCGGACCGCGGCCTGCGGTCGGTGGCGGGGGTGGCGCTCCCGGTACTGGAGGGGGCGCTGGAGCGGTCGGTGGCGCTGGCGGCGGCGATGGACGCCCGGGGCTACGGGCGCTCCGCGCGGGTGCCGCCCGGAGTACGGCGCACCACGGCCGCGTTGACCCTCGGCGGGCTGCTGGGCGTCTGCGCGGGGAGCTACGGGCTGCTCGCGGCCGACGGCGGCATGCTCGGCCTGCCGGTCCTGGTCGTGGGCGTGGCCGCCGCCACCGCGGGGCTGTGGCTGGGCGGCCGGCGGGCGGTCCGTACCCGGTACCGGCCGGACCGGTGGGGTGTCCGCGCCTGGCTGGTGGCGGCCTCGGGGGCGGCCGTGGCCACGGCGTTCGCGGTGGCGGCGGCCGCCGACCCGGCGGGGCTGGCCCCGCCGACGGTCCCGCTGACCGCGCCGTCGTTGCCGCTCTGGCCCGCCGGGGCGGTGCTGCTGGGGCTGCTTCCCGCAGTGGTGGCCCCCTCCCCCGCGGAGGCGGCCCGGACGGGCGGCGGCACGGACGGCACGGACAACCGCCACGGGGACGACAGCGAGGGGGGCGACGGCCCGCCGCGCGGGCTGCCCGGACGGGACGGACCGCCGCCCGCGCGCGACCCGGGGACGGCCGCACGACGGCGCGCGGCGCACGGCGAGGACGACGGCGACCACGGGAGGAGCGAGGGATGATCCGGTTCGAGCAGGTCGAGGTGGTCTACCCGGGAGCGGCTACGCCCGCGCTGAGCGGCGTCGACCTGGAGCTGCCGGAAGGAGAGCTGACCCTGCTGGTGGGCCCCTCCGGCGTCGGCAAGTCTACGCTGCTGGGCGCGGTCTGCGGGCTGGTGCCGCACTTCACCGGCGGCACGCTGACCGGCCGGGTGACGGTGGCGGGGCGCGACACCCGCACCCACCGTCCGCGTGAACTGGCCGACGCCGTCGGGTTCGTGGGCCAGGACCCGCTCGCCCACTTCGTCACCGGCACCGTCGAGGACGAGCTCGCGTACGGCATGGAGTCCCTCGGGCTGCCGCAGCCGACCATGCGGCGGCGTGTCGAGGAGACGCTGGACCTGCTGGGCCTGGCGCAGTTGCGGGGTCGTGCGCTCACCGATCTCTCCGGCGGGCAGCAGCAGCGGGTGGCGATCGGCTCGGTGCTGACGACCCACCCGCGGGTCCTCGTCCTCGACGAGCCGACCTCCGCGCTCGATCCGCCCGCCGCCGAGGAGGTGCTGGCGGTGCTGCAGCGCCTCGTCCACGACCTGGGGACCACGGTGCTGCTGGCGGAGCACCGGCTGGAGCGGGTGGTGCAGTACGCCGACCGGGTGCTGCTGCTGCCGGGCGCGGGCGGGGCGCCGGTCCTCGGCGAGCCGGCCCGGGTGCTGGCGGAGTCGCCGGTGCGGCCGCCGGTGGTGGAGTTGGGCCGACTGGCGGGCTGGTCGCCGGCCCCGCTGTCGGTACGCGACGCGCGGCGCCGCGC
>NZ_JAAVJD010000027.1 GCF_012033735.1 Streptomyces lonarensis
GAGCCGCCCGCACCGCGCCCGCGCGGGCGGCGAGCGCGGCCTGGAGCGGCAGCAGACCGTGGATACCGGCTCCCACGGCGGCCTGCACCCGCTCCGGCCGCGGATCGCGGCGCGCCCGCAGCTGGGCGCGCAGGCACCAGCTCGCGTATCCCGCGGCACCGGCGCGCCGTCCGCGCCGGACCGGCCCGTCACCGCCACCCAGCGGGAGCCGCCACCCGGCGCTCCCGCACATGAGCAGCACCCCGCCCCCCACCGGGAAGGTTCCTCATGCCGCTCCGCCTCGCATACTCCACCAACGGATTCGCCGACCACCGCCTCACCGACGCGCTGCGGGTCATCTCCGGCCTCGGCTACGACGGGGTCGCCCTCACCCTCGACCACCAGCACCTCGACCCGTTCGCCCCCGACTTGTCCCGGCGCGTGGCACAGGTGCGCCGGGCGCTCGACGACACCGGCCTCGACGTCGCCGTCGAGACCGGCGCCCGCTACCTCCTGGACCCCTGGCACAAGCACCAGCCGACCCTGCTCTCCTCGGAGGGCCGGGAGCTGCGGCTGGACCTGCTGCAGCGGGCGATCGACGTCACCGGGGAGCTCGGCGCCACCGTCACCCACCTGTGGAGCGGGACCCCGCCCCCCGAGGTCTCGCACGACCTGGCCTGGGAGAGGCTGCTCTCCGGCGTCGCCGAGCTGCTGCCGCGGGCCGAGGCAGCGGGCGTCACGCTCGCCTTCGAACCGGAACCGGGCATGCTGGTCGCCTCGCTCGCCGACTGGGCGCAGTTGCGCGACCGCCTGGGCTCCCCCGACGCGCTGCGTCTGACACTGGACGTCGGCCACTGCCGGTGCCTGGAGGACCGCAGCCCCGAGCAGTGCGTCACCGATGTGGGCCACGAGCTGGCCCATGTGCAGATCGAGGACATGCGGCGCGGCGTCCACGAGCACCTGCCGTTCGGCGACGGCGAGATGGACTTCCCACCGCTGCTGGCGGCGCTCTCCGCCACCGGCTACACCGGCCTGGTGACCGTGGAACTCCCGCGGCACAGCCATGCGGCGACGGCCACCGCACGACACTCCATCGGGTTCCTGCGCGCGGCCGAGGCCACGGCGCGCGGTACGGTCCCCGGCCGGCGAACGGAGGCTTCCCGCTCATGACGACCTTCTCTTCCCGGCCCCAGGAACCGTCCGGCGGTGGTCCGGCGCCGGCGGCGGGCGGCGGGACCACCGCGTCGCCGCAGGAGACCACCGCGCTCCGGGAGGCGTTGGACGCGGCGCTCGACGCGGCGCTCGCGGCTCGCCTGTCGACCGAGCTGCGGCAGGCCGCCGACCCCGCGGTGCTGCGGCGGCTCTTCCCGGCGGCGGGCCGCCGCTACGGCCGGGGCCCGCTGCCCGGCGCGCCGGACGGCTGGCGGGTCGAGGACGCGGTGCGGACGCTGCTCCTGCGGCAGGCACCGCCCGCCGGTACGGCCGAGGCGGCCGTGCTCCTGTACCGGGAGGGGGACGCCGCCGAGCGCCGCGGGGTGCTGCGGGCGCTGCCCCATCTGCCGGTCGGGGACGCCGCGCTGGAACTGGTGCGCGACGCCCTGCGCGCCAACGACCCGCGGCTGGTGGAAGCCGCGGTCGGACCGTACGCCGCGCGCCACCTGGACCAGCACGCCTGGCGGCAGGCGGTGCTGAAGTGCCTCTTCGTCGAGGTGCCGCTGCGCGCCGTCGCCGGGCTCGCCGAGCGGCGCGACGCGGAGCTCGCGGCGCTGGCGGACGGCCTGGCAGCGGAGCGGCGCGCCGCCGGCCGTGCCGTACCCGCCGACCTCGCGCTGATCACCCCCGCCTGACGCCCTCCTCCCCCGCAGCCCTTCCTCTCCCCCGCCGGCCGGTGCCCGAGCGCACCGGCCCCGTCGCCCCGACCGCCCTCCTCGCCCCCGCCGCGCGACCACAGCGCCCGCGGGCGGTCCGACGCGGGCCCGACCCGCAGCAGAAAGGCCAGCCTCCGATGCGCATCTTCGACCCGCACATCCACATGACCTCCCGCACCACCGCCGACTACCGCGCGATGCGCGCGGCGGGCGTGACCGCCGTCGTGGAGCCGGCGTTCTGGCTCGGCCAGCCGCGCACCTCTCCCGAGAGCTTCGCCGACTACTTCGACGGGCTGCTCGGCTGGGAGCCTTTCCGCGCCTCCCAGTACGGCATCAGCCACCACTGCACGATCGCGCTCAACCCGAAGGAGGCGAACGACCCGCGGTGCGTCCCGGTGCTCGACCTGCTGCCGCGCTACCTGGTCAAGGACCGGGTGGTGGCCGTCGGGGAGATCGGGTTCGACTCGGCGACCCCCGAGGAGGAGCACGCCTTCGCCGTGCAGCTCGGGCTGGCCGTGGAGCACGAGCTGCCGGCCATGGTGCACACCCCGCACCGCGACAAGGCGGGCGGCACCGACCGGTCGATCGCGGTGATCAGGGAGTCCGGCATCGACCCGGGCATGGTCGTCCTGGACCACCTCAACGAGGTGACGGTCCGGCGGGCCGCCGACGCGGGCTGCTGGATGGGCTTCTCGATCTACCCCGACACCAAGATGGACCCCGACCGCATGGTGCGCATCCTGAAGGAGTACGGCACCGAGCGGATGCTGGTGAACTCCGCGGCGGACTGGGGCCACAGCGACCCGCTGCTGACCCGCGCCACCGGCGAGGCGATGCTCGCGGCGGGGTTCGACGCCGACGACGTCGACCGGGTGCTGTGGCGCAACCCGGTGGAGTTCTACGGGCAGAGCGGCAGGCTGGAGCTGCCGGACGCCGAACCGACCGGGACCGCCGAGCCCGCTCCCCCGCCCGGCAGCTTCGCCGGCAACTCCCTGCTGCGCGGGGGCGGGTGAGCGCCGTGCGGCTCACCCACCCGGACGGCACCCCCGTCCACCTCGCGTACTGCACCAACGTCCACCCGGCCGAGACCCCGGCCGGCATCCTCGCGCAGCTCGACCGCTACGCCGGCCCGGTCCGCGACCGGCTGGGGTGGGACACGGTGGGGCTGGGGTTGTGGCTGCCCGCCGCCACCGCCGAGTTGCTCGCCCGCTCCCCCGCCGACCTCGCGGAGCTGCGGCAGCGGCTCGCCGACCACGGGTTGGAGACGGTCACGCTCAACGGGTTCCCCTACCGCGGGTTCCACGACCCGGTGGTCAAGCAGGCCGTCTACCACCCGGACTGGACCGGTCCCGAACGCCCCGCCTACACGCTGGCGCTGGCGACGGTGCTGGCGGAGCTGCTACCGGCGGACGTCACGCGGGGCAGTGTCTCCACGCTGCCGCTGGCGTGGCGCGACCCCTGGGACCCGGCCTCCCGTGACGCCGCACGGCGGCGGCTGGACGAGCTGGCGGCGGGTCTGGCGGAGCTGGCGGACCGGACCGGCCGGGTCATCCGCGTGGGACTGGAACCGGAGCCCGGGTGCGTCGCGGAGACCGTTCCCCAGGCGGTCGCCGCGCTGGCGGACACCGATCCCCGGTACCTCGGCATCTGCCTGGACGCCTGCCACCTCGCCGTCGCCCACGAGGAGCCGGAGGCCGCGGTCGCGACCGCGGTCGCCGCCGGGGTGCCGATCGTCAAGACCCAGGCGTCGGCCGCGCTCATCGCGGACGCCCCGCGGGCCCCCGCCGGCCGCGCCGCGCTCGAACCGTTCGACGAACCGCGCTTCCTGCACCAGGTACGGGAGGAGGTAGCGGGCTCGGTCGAGGGCCGGGACGACCTGGCGCCCGCCTTCGCCGAGCGCGACGGGCTGCCCGGTGAGGCGCCCTGGCGCGTCCACTTCCACGTGCCGCTGCACCGGGAGCCGGACCCGCCGCTGCGGAGCAGCCGTCCGCTGCTCTCCCGCACGCTGGGAACGCTCTTCGGCGGCGACCACCCGGTCACCGACCACGTCGAGGTCGAGACCTACACCTGGAGCGTGCTCCCGGAGAAGCACCGCCCGCAGGGCCCGGAGGGGCTGGTCGAGGGCATCGCCGCCGAACTGGCCTGGTGCCGGGAGGAACTGCTCACCCAGGGACTGCGGCCGGGCTGACCCCGACCCGCCGCGCCGCCCGTCGGCGCGGCGGACCGCCCGCGCCCCGTACGGGCCGCCGCCGCGCGGCGGCCCCCGACGATCCGCACCGAACAGGAAGCAGGAAGGGCCCCATGTCATCGACCGCCCCGAGTGGCCGCCGCAAGCTCGCGGTGCTGTGCACCGTCGGACTCACCCCCACGCTGCTGGAACACATGCCCCGGTTGCGCGCCATCGGGGAGGAGGGCTTCACCGCTCCGCTGGACACCGTCTTCCCGGCCGTCACCAGCACCGTCCAGGCGACGTTCACCACCGGGCTCACCCCGTCCGGGCACGGCGCCGTCGCCAACGGCTGGTACTGGCGCGACCACGGCGAGATCCACTTCTGGCGGCAGCACAACAAGCTGGTGCACGGCGAGAAGGTCTGGCACGCCGCCCGGGAGCGCTCGCCCGGGCTGACCTCCGCCTACCTGTGCTGGTGGTGGGCGATGGGCGCGGAGGTCGACACCGTGCTCACCCCGCGGCCCGTCTACCGCTACGACGGCCGCAAGCAGCCCGACTGCTACACCGCTCCCGCGGAGCTGCGGCACACGCTGACGGAACGGCTCGGCGAGTTCCCCCTCTTCCACTACTGGGGGCCGACCGCCTCGATCCGCTCGACCCGCTGGGTGGCGGACGCCACCCGGGTGGTGGTGGAGGAGCGGAACCCCGACCTCACCCTGGTGTACGTCCCCCATCTCGACTACGACCTGCAGCGGTTCGGGCCCGACGGGCCCGAGGCGGTGCGGGCCGCGCGGGAGACGGACGCCGCGCTGGGGCCGCTGCTGGAGGAGCTGCGCTCCCGGGGGCACACCGTGCTCGCGCTGAGCGAGTACGGGATCACCGGGGTCGACCGGCCGGTGGACCTCAACCGGGCGCTGCGGCGCGAGCGGCTGCTGAACGTCTACGACCAGCGGGGGATGGAGTACCTGGACCCCTACACCTCCCGCGCGTTCGCCGTCGCCGACCACCAGGTGGCGCACGTCTACGTCGCGGACCCCGCGGACGTGGAGCGGGTCCGCTCCGTGCTGGCCGCGCTCCCCGGTGTGGACGAGGTGTGGGACCGCGAGCAGCAGCAGGCGGTCGGCGTGGCCCACGAACGCTCCGGAGAGCTGGTGGTCGTCGCCGAGCCGAACGCGTGGTTCACCTACTACTACTGGCTGGACGACGACCGGGCGCCGGACTTCGCCCGCGGCGTGGAGATCCACCGCAAGCCGGGCTACGACCCGGCGGAGCTCTTCTTCGACCCCGCGATCAGCGCGGTCAAGGCTCGGGCGGCGCTGACGGTGGCGCGGAAGAAGATCGGGATGCGGGCGCCGCTGACGGTGGTGCCGCTGGACCCGTCGGGGGTGCGCGGCAGCCACGGAAGGCTCCCCGACTCGGACGCCGAGGGCCCGATGCTGCTGTGCTCCGACCCCTCGCAGACCCGGGACCGGTACGCCGCGACGGAGGTCAAGGAGCTGATGCTGCGGCTGCTCGGCCTCGGATGAGCCGGCCGGGGGGCGGCGTGCGCGGTCGACGCCGCCCCCGGGGCACCGCGCGCCGCCCCGCGCGGTCGGACCGGCCCCTCCGAACCGGGGCGCAGCAGCGGCAACGCCCCCGTGAGGTGCGGTGATTGGCGTTGTTCATCTCAGTTCATCCCCTCCCGCCCGGTCGGCTAGCATGGGCGCGATCCCCCGGCCCCATACACCTGTCCGACGATCACGACGGACGCGTGGGACGATGCGGGCGCGAGGTGGACGTCGGGACGGAGGACGGGCGGAATGCAGTCGGAGAAGCGCACCGCACCATCGACACTTGCGGAGAAGATCGACGCCCTCTTCCGGGTGGTCTGCCGACCCAACCGGGAGCAGTTCAGTCACGAGGAGGTGGCGCGCTCCTGCCGTGAGGCGACGGGCGAGAGCTTCTCCGCCACCTACCTCTGGCAGCTCCGGACCGGTCGGCGGAACAACCCGACCAAGCGCCATCTGGAGGCCCTCGCCGGGTTCTTCCAGGTGCCGGTGGCCTACTTCTTCGACGACGAGGAGGGCCGGGAGGTCGCGCAGGAGCTGGAACTGCTCGGCGCGCTGCGGGAGGCCGGCGTGCGCAGCGTCGCCCTGCGGGCCGTGAACCTCTCGCCGGAGGGTGTCGGGACCATCAGCGACATGATCGACGTCATCGCCCGCCGCGAGGCGGCCCAGAACGGCCCGGACCCGCACTGAGCGGCGGCCGGGCGGCCCCCTCGTCCCGGCGTCCGGTGCACCGCGCGGCCGCCGTGCCGCCGCGCCGGGCACGGGAGGGCGGGAGCGGGCCGGACGCGACCGACACCCGAAGGAGGCGCCCCGGTGGCTGACCGCGCCGCTCGGCGACTGTGGCAGCGCTGCCGACGCATCGCCGCGGCGGTGGACCTGCCGGACCCCTTCGACGCCGCCGTGTTCGTCACGGAGCTGGGCGCCGCCCGCGGGCGGGCGGTCGAACTGCTCCCGCTGCGCGGTCGGCACGACCTCCCCTGCGGCCTCCTCGTCACCACCGAGCGCGCCGACTACATCGCCTACTCGGCGGACACCGCCCCGCTGCACCGCCAGCACATCCTGCTGCACGAGGCGGCGCACCTGCTGTGCGGGCACCGCGCGGCGGGCGGCGCCGACCTGGCGGCGGCCCGGACCCTCCTGCCGCACCTCGACGGCTCGCTGGTGCGGCGCGTCCTGGGGCGGACCGTCTACACCGACCCGCAGGAGCGGGAGGCCGAACTGGTCGCCTCCCTCATCCTCACCCGCGTCACCCGGCGCGCGCGGGGCCACGGGCAGGCCCCCACCGGGGACCTCCGCTCCATCTTCGAACCCGGCTCCGCACCGGCGACGCCCGGGGACCCGGGATGAGCGGTGCGCTCGCCTACGTGGCGCCCGCGGTCTTCCTCGCTTTCGCCGGTTTCCGCCTCGCCCTCTCCAGCGGGGCCCGCACCGACCCGGTGCAGCGCGCCATCTGCGGCTTCGCGGCCTGCAGCGGACTGGCGCTGCTGGTCAACGCCCCGCCCACCCTCCGGCTGCTGGAACCGGCGATCACCACCGAGCCGGTCATCTGGGCGACGAGAGCGCTCAAGGCCTACGCGCTGACCTTCCTGGCGCTGCTGGCCGTCTCCCTGGGCAGCGACGACCGGCGCACCTCCCGGCGCCGGGCCCGCCGGCAGCACGCCGGAGCACTCGTCTTCCAGGTGGTCGCCGCGGTGCTGTTCGCCGCGGCCGGCGTCCGGGTCGTGCCCGGCGCCGTCGTGGTGGAGGGCGTCACGCTGTTCCTGCTCTACACGGCGCTGTTCGTGCTGTACGGCGTGGGGTGCCTGGCCCTGCTCTGCGGTGCGCTGCTCCGCCGCGCCGTCGCGGTCGGACCGGGCCGGGTGCGGGTCGGGCTGCGGATTCTCACCCTCGCCGGGGCGGTAGGCGCCGTCTGGACCGCCTGGGGGCTGTCCGACATCGTCTCCACCGCCGCCACCGGGCGGCAGCCGCTGGGTGAGCACCCGGTGGCCACGCTGCTCAGCGCGGTGACGGCCCTGCTGGTGCTGGCCGGAACGACGGTCACGCTGTGGGGCGGGCCGCTGGCCGCGACCGGCCGCCGCTGGCAGGCCCGGCGCCGCCACCGGGCGCTCGGCCCGCTCTGGCGGGCGTTGCACGAGGCGACGCCGGAGATCGCGCTGGCCCCGGCACCGGAACGGCTCCGCCCGGGGTGGCGGACGGCGGAGTTCGCGCTGTACCGGCGGGTCATCGAGATCCACGACGGGCTGCTGCTCCTGCGCCCCCACTTCCCCGCGCACGGGCCCGGCCCGGCGGGTCCTGGACCGGAGGGGCCGGGACTGGGCGGGCCGGGGCAGGACGGACTGGACGACCCGGCGGCGGACGCGGCGCGTATCGCGCGGGCCCTGGAGAACCGGCGGCGGGGTGTCGCGCCCGGCGGCCCCGCCGGGGTACCGGCGCCGCGCCCCGGCAGCGACACGCTGGAGGACGAGGTGGCCCACCTGCTCCGCGTCACGCAGGAGTTCACGCGCCGCTGAGCACGTTCCCCTCTCAGTGCCCCGTGGGGTTCCGAGCAGGGTCCGAACCGTGGCCGGCGGTACGCGGGCCACGGAACGCAGGTCCTCCGGCAACGGCCGGGCCGTTGACCTCAACCGCACTTCAGGTAGCAGGGTGGGAGCCGTGCTGCCGCTCCTGCGGCAGGCCTCCCCGGAAATGCCGTGCGACGGTGCGAGCAGGTGCGTTCTTCGCCTTCGGAGGCCCCGAGGTACTCACGCAGGTCTCCGTGCCGACCCCTCGGGCGGGGCCCGGGGAGGTACGGGTCGCGGTACGGGCCGCCGGCGTCAGCCCATCGACTGCGCGGTGCGCTCCGGGCACCGGGCACCCGGCTTCCCGATCGACCGGCCGCACATCACCGGCGGAGAGTTCGCCGGCGTCGTGGACCAGGTCGGCGCTGGGGTCGAGGCGTTGGAGGTCGGCGCGGAGGTGCTCGGTTTCCGCCGTCCAGCGGTGCTACGCCGAGTACGTGGTGGTGCCGGCCGACCGCCTGGCCCGCACGCCTTCCGCCATGCCCTGGGCCGTCGCCGGGGGCCTGTCCGGGGTGGGCCAGGCGGCGCTCACGGCGCTGGAGGCGCTGGAGGTGAGGTACGCCGACACGTTCCTGGTGAGCGGCGCCGCCGGCGGGGTGGGCACCGTCGCCGCACAGCTCGCCCGAGCGGCCGGCGCGACGGTGACAGGGACCGCCCGCGAGGAGAACCACGCCTACCTGCGTCACCTCGGCACGATCCCTGTCGCTTACGGGAACGGCCTCGTCGACCGGGTGCGGGAGTTGGCGCCCGGCGGAGTGGATGTCGCGCTGGACGCCGCCGGCGAGGACGGCCTGCGAGCGGCGGTCGCGCTGGTCGCGGACCGGGACAGGGTCGGCACCGTCGATGCCTGCGAACGACTCGGCGCCCGGTGGATCGCGGGACGGCGCTCCGCGGCACGCCTGGGCGTGCTGGTCCGCCTGTGGGTCGCGGGAGCCCTCCACACCCACGTCCGGGCCGCCTGACCCCTGGAGGAAGCGGCCGCCGCCCATCGCGACGTCGGGGTGGGACACGGCCGTGGCACGGTCGTGTCGCTTATCGGCTGAGGCGTCCGGGTGCGGCCGCGCCGCGTCCCGACGGCGCCGCGGTCCCGCCGCGAGCAGCAGCGGACAGTACCGGACAGCGCGCCGCCGCCGGGGCGGCCGTGGCACGATGGCCCGGTGCGCGCGGGGCGGCCGCCGGCCGGGCGGAACCCCGCGGACGGCAGCCGGTGGCGGGCACGGACGGGAGCGGAACGCATGGGACGGGTCACCGAGAGGCGCCGGGTGGTGCGCATCCGCGGCGGGCAGGTGGCGGAGCGGTCCGACACCCTCGCCGGCGAGGAACCGATGGAGATCCGGGTCGGCGGCCACGCCCTGGCGATCACCATGCGCACCCCGGGGGACGACTTCGCCCTCGCCGCGGGATTCCTGGTCAGCGAGGGCGTGGTGCACTCCGCCGACGAGGTGGCGCGGGTGGTCTACTGCGCGGGCGCCGAGGACGACGGTGCCGGCGGGCGGTCCGCGAACTCCTACAACGTGGTGGACGTGGTCCTGGCGGACGGTGTTCCGCCGCCCGCCCCGTCGGTGGCGCGCAACGTCTACGTCTCCTCCTCCTGCGGCATGTGCGGCCGGACCAGCATCGACGCCGTGCGCACCACCGCACGGCGGGCCCTGTCGGCCGGGCCCCGGCTCACCCCCGAGCTGCTGTCCCTGCTGCCCGAGCGGCTGCGCGCCGGGCAGAAGGTGTTCGACCGGACCGGCGGGCTGCACGCCGCGGCGCTGTTCGCCGCGGACGGCACCCTGCTGGACCTGCGGGAGGACGTGGGCCGCCACAACGCGGTGGACAAGGTGGTGGGCCGGGCGCTGCTGGACGGCTCCCTGCCGCTGGACGACACGGTACTCATGGTCTCCGGCCGGGCCTCGTTCGAACTGGTCCAGAAGGCGGTCATGGCCGGCATCCCGGTGCTGGCCGCGGTCTCGGCGCCGTCGTCCCTGGCGGTGGATCTCGCCGAGGAGTCGGGGGTGACCCTGGTCGGCTTCCTGCGGGGGGACTCGATGAACGTGTACGCCGGGGCTCAGCGGGTGGTGCTGCCGGCGGACTCCTGATCCTCCGGTGGCGCCTGCGCCGCCCACCGCCGCGCCAGGACGGCGCAGACGATCAGCTGGACCTGGTGGAAGAGCATCAGCGGCAGCACGGTGACCGCGGCGTCCGCGCCGAAGAGGACGCTGGACATCGGCAGCCCGACCGCCAGGGACTTCTTCGATCCGGCGAAGACCACCGCGATACGGTCCTCGCGCCCGAAGCCCAGACGCCGCGCCCCCTGCCCGGTGATGAGCAGCATCAGCGCCAGCAGGACCACCACGACGGCGAAGAGGGCCAGCAGCCGCTGCCAGCTGATCTGCCCGAAGACGCCCTCCCGCACCCCTTCGCTGAACGCGGCGTAGACCACGATCAGCACCGACCCCCGTTCGAAGTACGACAGCGCGGTCCGGTGCCGGACCACGACCGCGCCCAGCCAGCGGTGCAGCAGCTGGCCGACGACGAACGGCAGCAGCAGCTGCAGGGCGATCCGGAGCAGCGAGTCGAGGGAGATGCCCGCGCCGCCCCCGATGAGGAGCCCGGCCAGCAGCGGTGTCAGCACGACGCCGATGAGACTGGAGAACGAACCGGCTGCGATGGCGCCGGCGACGTTGCCGCGCGCGATCGAGGTGAACGCGATCGAGGACTGCACGGTGGAGGGGACGAGGCAGAGGAAGAGCACCCCGAGCGCCAGCTGCTCGGTCAGCAGCCACGGTGCGAGCGCGCCCGCCGCGAGCCCCAGCAGCGGGAACACCACAAACGTGCAGCTCAGGATGGTCAGGTGCAGCCGCCAGTGGCGCACCCCGTCCCCGACCTCCCGGGTGGAGAGCCGGGCGCCGTAGAGGAAGAACAGCAGACCGATCGCCACGACGGAGACGGTGTCCACGGCGTCCGCCGCCGTGCCGCCCGCCGGCAGCAGCGCGGCCAGGCCCATGGTCGCGACCAGCAGCAGCAGGTAGGGATCGAGGAATCGCAGGGCTCTTGACACGTCGGCCAGTCTCCCCCGCCCTGCGAACCGGCCGGTGGGCGGGGTGGCGGGGCACCGCGCGGGCGGGCCGCGCCCGGGGCGGTGTCCCGCCGCTCAGGGAAGCGCGTCCAGGGCCAGATGCCAGGGGAACAGCTCGGGCGGGGGCGACTGTCCGGGCGGGTTCGGCACCCAGCCGCCCTCGCCGACCAGCACGCGCGCACCGGAGCCGCGCAGGGCGTCGACCGACCGCGACCACTGCGGGTGGGCGGCGAAGTCGGTGTTGACACAGGGGAGGACCACCAGGGGCGTGGGGCCGCCGACCGCGCGCATCGCGGTGCCCGCGACCTGGTGCGGAGTCAGGCCGAGCGCCAGCGCGTTGACGGTGTTCATGGTGGCGGGGGCCACGACGACGGCGTCCGCGTCGGGCCAGGGGTGCGCGGCCGGGCCGCCCGGCCGCGGCCGGGTCCGCACGGGGTGGCCGGTCAGCTTCTCCAGGCCGGTCAGTTCGTCGGGGCCCAGCCACTCGGCGGCGGTCGGGGTGACGCCCACGCACACCTGCCAGTCGCGCGCGTGCGCCTGCCGGACGGCGTCCGCCAGGTACCGGACCGGGGGTGCCGCGCAGCCCAGGAGGTGCAGGATTCGCATGCGGCCAGCGTATGGGCCCGGCGAGGGGCTGTTGCGAGGCGTCCGCGCCGGACGTCCTGGCGCGGCAGGGCACCGGCGTCCCGAGGGACAGCGCTCCAGGCCCCTGCGTGCCTGGCTTCCCCGGGCGGTCCTGTGGTTGCAGGGGAGCATTGGCTGCCGGTCGTCCCTGGGGGAACACGGTGCGCTCCGCTGGACGTGAGCGACGGACGGGGACGGAGCGTCGTGCCGGGCGGAGCTCCGCCGTCGCACCGCCCGCTGCGATGAGCGGGGCGTGATCACGGCAGCTGCGGCATGCCGCGGCCGGCGCGCAGCGCGAGCCGGCCGGGGCCGAAGCGACGGACCGCCCCGCCGCCTTGCGAACGGCGCACGCAGCCACCGGTCGCCGCGCCGGCGCGGCGACCGTGCAGCGGACCGATGAGGTGCTGTCGGGGCAGGTCGCGCAGTGGCCGGATGCGGTGGGCGGCGCAACGATCGGGGGCGGGAGATGCCGCCGGGGGCGGAGCCGCACCCGCGGCGCCCGCCCCTCCTCCGTCGCCCGTCGGCCTGTGCGGCGGCCCCTGCGGCCGGCGGGCGGGGGTGACGGGGCAGGTACCGGGAATGAGCGGCTGGAAACCATCGTTGATGATGGGATAACCACCCCCGGACAGTAAGGACCGCTTCCTCGTGAGCACAGTTCCCTTCGTGACCCTGAACAACGGCGTCAAGATGCCCCAGCTGGGCTTCGGCGTGTGGCAGGTCCCCGACGACCAGGCGACGGAGGCCGTGGGGCACGCGCTGCAGGCCGGTTACCGCAGCATCGACACCGCCGCCGTCTACGGCAACGAGGAGGGCACCGGCCGTGCGCTGGCCGCCTCCGGTCTGCCGCGTGAGGAGCTGTTCGTCACCACCAAGCTGTGGAACGGCGACCAGGGCCACGACTCGACCCTCCGTGCGTTCGACACCTCGCTGGAGAAGCTGGGTCTCGACTACGTCGACCTCTACCTGATCCACTGGCCGGTGCCGTCCAAGGACCTGTACGTCGAGTCGTACAAGGCCCTGGAGAAGATTTACTCCGACGGTCGCGCCAAGGCGATCGGCGTCTCCAACTTCACCACCGCGCACCTGCGGCGGCTGCTGGAGGAGACGGAGATCGTCCCGGTCCTCAACCAGATCGAGCTCCACCCCAACTTCCCGCAGGCCGAGCAGCGGGCCTTCCACGCCACGCACGACATCCACACCGAGGCGTGGTCGCCGCTGGGCCAGGGCAAGGGCCTGCTGGACGACGAGGAGCTGGCGCGTATCGCCGCAAAGCACGGCGCCACGGCCGCGCAGGTGGTGCTGCGCTGGCACCTCCAGCTCGGCAACATCGTCATCCCGAAGTCGGTGACCCCCGCCCGGATCGAGGAGAACATCGACGTCTTCGGCTTCGAGCTGGACGACGCCGACCTCGAAGCGCTGGCCGAGCTCGACAACGACACCCGGCTGGGCAGCCACCCGGACCAGGTCGGCTGAGCGCCGACGCACCCGACGGCGCCCGCGCCATCCGCCTCACAGCGGCCGGCGCGGGCGCCGTCGTGCGTGCCCCGCCGCTCTGCGCCACCGACCCCGGCCCGGCCCGCACGGACGTCCGCCCGAGGACTGTGGCGAACGGGTGAATGGAACCGTCGCGACGGGGCAGGCGCGCAGCGCGCCATGGATTCCCACCACGGCCCGACGCACCCATCCGCTGCGCCGTCGGCTACGAATAGTCGACGAGCCCGCAGTCCGAGGGTGCGCCACCCTCGACGCGGCCGGCCGATGGTCGCCGGTCGCTGTTCCAAGTTCCGGAGGAAGATCCATGCCGCTGCCACCGTCCGGCGTACCGTGCCGGCCCCGCCGCGCCCCCCTGACCGGGGGTGGCCGGGCATGAAGGAGCCGGTGTACATCGGGGAGAACCCCTCGACCGCGCCCGACCTCTCGGAGTTGCTGGTGCGGGTCGCCCAGGGTGACCACGAGGCGTTCGGCAGCGTCTACGACGCTGTCTCGGGCCCGGTGTTCGGACTGGTCCGCAGCATTCTCCGCGACCCCGCGCAGTCGGAGGAGGTGGCGCAGGAGGTGATGGTCGAGGTATGGCGGAACGCCGCGCGCTACCGCCCGGAGAAGGGCAGCGCGATGGCGTGGACGATGACCCTGGCGCACCGCCGCGCGGTGGACCGGGTGCGTTCGGCGCAGGCCTCCAGCGACCGGGAGCAGCGGGCCGCGCTCCTGGAGCACACCCCCGCGTTCGACGAGGTGACCGAGCAGGTCGAGACCCGCCTGGAGCGCGAACAGGTGCGGCGCTGCCTGCGCACCCTGACCGAGCTGCAGCGCCAGTCCGTGACCCTCGCCTACTACCGGGGGCTGACCTACCGCGAGGTGGCCGAACTGCTGGCGCTGCCGCTCGGCACCGTGAAGACCCGTATGCGCGACGGTCTGATCCGGCTGCGCGACTGCCTGGGGGTGACCGCATGACCGCCGACCTGCACACGCTCGCCGGGGCCTACGTCCTGCACGCGCTGTCGGACGCGGAGCTGGCGGAGTTCGAACGCCATCTCGCCGACTGCGCCTCCTGCGCGACGGAGGTCCGCGAGCTGGCCGCGACCACCCAGCGGCTCGGGGCGGCGGTCGCCGCGACACCGCCGCCGGAGATGCGCGTCCGGGTGCTGCGGCAGATCGCCACCGTGCGGCAGGAGCCGCCGGAGGTGCCGCCGGAGCGGACCGGCCGGGTGCGCACGACCCGCCTGGGCGGGGTGATCCCCCGCCTGGTGCTGGCGGCGTGCGTCGCCGGCGCCCTTCTCGGCGGCGGTCTCGCCGCCTGGCAGTACCAGGAGGCACGGGACGCCCGCGACCAGGCTCAGCTCGCCGAGCGGTCCAACGACGAGCTGATGGGGGTGCTGACCTCACCGGACGTGGCCGTGGCCAGCACCGACCTGGAGGACGGCGCCACCGGCACGGTGCTGCTCTCCGCCGATCGGGACCGCGCGGTGTTCGTGGCCTCGGGCATGGCCGAGCCCCCCGCGGGCATGGTCTACCAGCTGTGGTTCGACGACGGCGGCACGATGCGCCCCGGCGGCCTGATGGACCCGGCCGACGGGCCGGCCGCCAACGCGGTGCTGATGGACGGGCCGGTCAACGGCGCGGGAGGCATGGGGATCACGCTGGAACCGGCGGGCGGCTCGCCGCAGCCGACCTCGGACCCCCTGCTGGTGATGGCCTTCCCCGAGTCCGGCTGACCCGCGCCGGTGCGGGGCTCACCCCGCACCGGCGGCGTCCCGCCCACCGGGCGCCCAGCCGGCGGGCCGGGGTGAACGGACGAGCCGGGGGCGGACCATGGCGGTCCTCCCCCGGCTCGTGTGCGTTCGGCTCCGGCCTCGCTCGACCGGTCCCGGCCCCGCCGGGGTGAGGCCGGAGGCGACCGGGCCCGTCAGGGCCGGGGGCCGTCCTCGGGACGTGCGTTGCGGCGGGGCGGCAGCGGGAAGAAGCCGCTGGTACGCGCCGCGTAGCGGTCGAACCCGTCCCGCTGGGACATGGTCTTCTCGGTGAGCCGCTTGCCGCTGCCGAAGATCAGCAGGAAGCTCATCACCAGCGGGGAGACGACGGTGATGGCCGCGACCTGCCAGGTGCCGGCCGCCACGAGGAAGAG
Organism: Streptomyces lonarensis; assembly: GCF_012033735.1. Classification (GTDB taxonomy): domain Bacteria; phylum Actinomycetota; class Actinomycetes; order Streptomycetales; family Streptomycetaceae; genus Streptomyces; species Streptomyces lonarensis. The sequence goes on from NZ_JAAVJD010000027.1 coordinate 15,433, forward strand.
TCCCCACCACACCATGAAGTCGCCGAAGTAGTTCGGGTGGCGGGTCAGGGACCACAGCCCCCGGTCCATGATCTTGCCGCGGTTGGCGGGGTCGGACTTGAAGCGGTGCATCTGCCAGTCGCCGAGGGCCTCGAAGAACAGCCCGACCGCCCAGCAGGCGATGCCCAGGACGACGACCCAGCCCAGCGGGCCGGGGAGGTAGGCGCCGAACTGGAGCGGCAGCGAGATCAGCCAGACCAGGGCCGCCTGGAGCAGGTAGACCATGCGCAGGGCGTACAGCTGCGGGTGGCCCGGGGCCTTGGCGAGCATCCGCTCGTACCGCGGGTCCTCGCCCTTGCCCCAGCTGCGCCACGTCACGTGGCCTGCCAGCCGCACGCCCCAGACCACGGTGAGGACGGCGATGAGGGTGCGGCGGGCGGTGTCGCCCTCCCCCGCCGAGGCGGCGAAGGTGGTGAGCGCGACCGCGGCGAAGCCCAGCCCCCACGCGATGTCCACCGTCCGGTGGCGGCCGCCGCGGACCACGGCGACCGCGAAGGTCGCCAGCAGCACGAGCAGCGCGGCGGCGGCGCTCAGGGCGAGGTTGAGCCCGAGGGCACCCCAGGGGTAGTCGGTCACGAGGCAGCACACTCCGGGTACCAGTCGCGCAGCGTGCCGGTCAGGCCGCTGCCTCCGTCACTGTCGGGGCGGACCGCGAGGATCTGGTCCACCCCCATGCGGCGTTCCTGGAAGGCGAGACCGCCCCCCGCGAGGTAGAGGCGCCAGATCCGCGCGGTCTCGACCCCGGTGAGCGAGACGATCTCGTCCCAGTTGCCCTCCAGCGCCTCGGCCCACGCCGCGATGGTGTGGACGTAGTGCTCGCGCATGGAGTCGACCGAGCGGACCTCCAGTCCGGCTCCCTCCAACAGTCCGACGGTCTCACCGACCGGCCGCATGTGCATGTCGGCCGCGATGTACGCCTCGATGAACGCGCCGCCGCCGGGGGCGTTCGCGCCGCGGGACATCTGCTGGATCAACACCCGGCCGCGGGGGCGCAGCATGCGGTGCATCATCGCGGCGAAGCCGGGGTACTCGGCGTCGCCGACGTGCTCGCCCATCTCCAGGGAGACGGCGGCCTCGTACCAGCCGCCGGGGATGTCGCGGTAGTCGCACAGCTGGACGTCGACCAGGTCCTCCAGCTTCCGTTCGCGCACCTGCTCGCGCACGTACTCGGCCTGCTCGCGGGCGAGGGTGACCGAGGTGACCTTGGCCCCGTGGCGCTCGGCGGCGTACAGCGAGAGCGAGCCCCAGCCGCAGCCCACATCCAGCAGCCGGGTCCCCGGACGCAGGCCCAGCTTGCGGCAGACCAGTTCCAGCTTGTCGCGCTGCGCCTCGGGCAGTCCGTAGCCCTGCTCGCCGGGCGGGCGGGTCCAGTAGCCGCAGGAGTACGCCATCGCGGGGTCCAGCAGCAGGGCGTAGAACTCCGGCGGGAGGTCGTAGTGGTGGCTGATCGCCTTGCGGTCCCGGCCCCGGCTGTGCAGGGCGCCGCTGAGGCGGACCTCGCCGGCGGGGGCCTGCGGCTTCGGACCGACGGCGCCGAGCCGGGCGAGGACCCGGAGGGCCGCCGCCTTGTCGGCGAGGGTGGGTGCGGGGGCGTCGCCGGACTCACGGACGGTGCGTAGGGCGGCGGAGAGCCCCTCCCGCAGGTCGCCGTGGACGTCGAGTTCGCCGGTGACGTAGGCGCGGGCCAGGCCGAGTTCTCCCGGCTGCCACAGCAGGTGGCGCAGCGCCCTGCGGGAGCGGAGCACGACGAGCGGCGCCCCGGCGGGGCCGGCTTCGCTGCCGTCCCAGGTACGCACCCGGACGGGCGAGGGCCCCTGGAGGTACTGCTGCAGCAGCTGGATCAGCTGGGGGGCGGCACCGCGTGCGGTGGTGGTCGGCATGGCTGGGGTCACTGGGAGCCGTCCTCGGGGCGGGTGGCGGCCGGCGGGCCGCCGGCGGAGTCGGGGCGGGGTGCGAGCAGGAACTGCTGGACGTCGAGGTAGCCGGAGCGGAACCCGGCCTCGGAGTAGGCGAGGTAGAGAATCCACATGCGGCGGAAGGTCTCGTCGAAGCCGAGCGCGTCCACGTCGGCGGCGCGCTCGGTGAACCGCTCCCGCCAGAGCCGGAGCGTCTCGGCGTAGTGCGGCCCGTAGCGGTCGGCGCGGGCCACGTCCAGCCGGGTGTGCTCGGAGGTGAGACGGCGCACGACCTCGGTGGAGGGCAGCAGGCCGCCGGGGAAGATGTACTTCTGAATCCAGGTGTAGGTGCGGCGGCTGGCGAGGAGCCGGTCGTGGGGCATGGTGATGGCCTGGAGGGCGACGCGCCCGCCGGGGGCGGTGAGCCGGTCCAGGGTCGCGAAGTAGGTGCCCCAGAACTCGGCGCCGACCGCCTCGATCATCTCCACGCTCACGACTGCGTCGTAGGTTCCACTGACGGAGCGGTAGTCCTCGACGCGGATCTCGACGCGGTCCGACAGCCCGGCCTCACGCACCCGCTCGCGCGCCAGCTGGGCCTGCTCGACGGAGAGGGTGACGCTGACGACGTGCGCGCCCCGGCGGGCGGCGCGCAGCGACAGCTCCCCCCAGCCGGTGCCGATCTCCAGCACGCGGGTGCCCTCGGTGACCTTGGCGAGGTCCAGCACGCGGTCGATCTTGCGGTGCTGGGCGGCGGTCAGCAGCGACCACTCGGCGGGGAACCCCCGGAAGACGGCGGAGGAGTAGCTGAGGGTCTCGTCGAGGAAGAGCCCGAACAGGTCGTTGGAGAGGTCGTAGTGACGGCCGATGTTCTCGCGGGAGGCGGCGGGGGTGTTGCGTCCGCTGGCCGGCTGGCCGGGTGCCCACAGCCGGCGCAGCCGCTGGAGCGGGCCCGGTACCAGCGTCGCCGCGTGGTCGGCGATGACGGTGAGGACGGCGACGAGGTCAGGGGCGTCCCATTCGCCGGCCATGTAGGACTCGCCGAAGCCGATGGTGCCGGAGGTCCCGACGCGCCGCAGGAAGGCGTCGGGGTCGCGGATCTCCAGCACCGGCCCCCCGGTGCCCAGTCTTCGGCCGTCCGGGAAGCGGGTGTGCAGCGGCAGCCGGCGGAGCGCGGCCTCCAGGATGCGTCGGGCGACGGCGCGCTGGGCCCGGGAGCAGGTTGGCACCTGCGCGACGCCGGGCCAGCGGACGGGGTCGACCGCCGCCCGGATCTGCGCCGGGGTGCGGGAGTCGTCCGCCGCGGGTGCTGTCCGGAGGTGGTGCTGCGGAGCGTCGGTCGCGGGGTGCGGCGTCCGCTCGGGCTGCGCGGGCGCTGCGGGGGTTCGGGGCGAGGTCACTGCATACCTTCCTGCTGGTGGTGCCGGGGCCGGCGTTGAACCGGCAGGCCCTTGAGGTAGAGACGGATGCCGTGGAAGCGGATGGCGGCCGACGCGGCCAGCGGCGCCCACGGGTGTCGTGCGGCGGCGCGCAGCAGACCGGCGGGGCCTCCCGGGCCGGGCCTGCCGCGGAGGGTGGCGACGAAGGGCTTCCCGTCGGGGCGGTCGAGCCGGACGGTGACGTCGAGCCGCTCCCCCGGCTCGGGGAGCCTCATCCGGTAGTCGCCGTCGACGGGGTTGAAGGGTGAGACGTAGAACTCCTTGGGCGTCGTGGCCCGGTGGTGGGCGTCGGGGCGCAGCAGGTAGGCGTGGCGCTCGCCGTAGGTGTTGTGCACCTCGGCGACGACGCAGGCGGTGGTGCCGTCCGCTCGGTGGCACCAGTAGAGGGTCAGCGGGTTGAAGACGTGGCCCAGCACCCGGGCGTGGGTGAGCATCAGGACCGGCCCGTCGGGCGCCTCCTCGCCGCGGGCGGTGAGGAACCGTTCGAGGCCGGCCCGCAGGGTGGGAGCGGTTCCGCCGAAGTGGTCGCGCGGGTCGAACCGGGCGAGCGGGCGGAGGGCGAGCGGCAGCCGCGGCAGGTGGTCGAGGTCGACCAGCCACATGTAGGTGCGGTGCCGGAGCCCGTACCGGACGGGTCCGGTACGGGCGTGCCGCACCTCGCAGCGGTAGAGCCGGGGAACGGTCCCGTCCGGGGCTCGGCGGGCGGCGGGAGCGGGGGCGGCCCTCACCACGTCACCCCCAGCGCTTCGGCCGCCGCGACACCGGAGGCGCAGCCGTCCTCGTGGAACCCCCAGCCGTGGTGCGCGCCGGCGAAGGCGGTGACCCTGCCACTGAGTGCGGGCAGTTCCCGCTGGGCGGCGACGGACTCGGGGGTGTAGACCGGGTGGTGGTAGACCATGCGCGCCAGGACCCGGTCGGGGTCGACCTGGTCCTCCCCGTTGAGGGTGACGACGTGGGTACCGGGTCCGGGGAGTCGCTGCAGCCGCGTCATGTCGTAGCTGATGCGGACCTCGCCGGCGGGGCTGTCGCAGCCCGGCAGCTGGTAGTTCCAGGAGGCGCGGGCGCCGCTGTGGCGGGGCAGCAGGGTGGTGTCGGTGTGCAGCAGGGTGGGGTTGCGGGAGTAGCGGAAGGCCCCGAGCACGCGGCGTTCGTCCTCGGTCGGGTCGGTGAGGAGTGCCAGCGCCTGGTCGGCGTGGCAGGCGAGGACCACCGAGTCGTAGTGCTCCGTCGTGCCCGCCGCGTCGGTGATCTCGACGCCGTTGCCTGCGCCGAGCCGCCGGATTCCGCGGACCGGGGTGCCGGTCCGGACGTCCGGGATGTGCTTGGCGACCCGGTCGACGTAGGAGCGGGAGCCGCCGGTGACGGTGCGCCAGGTCGGTGAGCCCGAGACGGAGAGCATTCCGTGGTGGTCGAGGAAGCGGAAGAGGTACCGGGCGGGGTAGCTCAGCGCCGTGACGGGGTCGCACGACCAGACCGCGGAGACCACGGGGGCCATGAAGTGGCTGACGAAGTACGGGGAGTACCGGCCGGCGGCCAGGAACTCGCCGAGGGTGGCCTCCCGGGCGGCGCCGCCGGTGTCGTCCTCCGCGAGGAGCCGGCGGGCCTGCCGGTGGAAGCGCGGCACCTGCGTCAGCATCCGCAGGTAGCGCGGGTCGGCGGCGGAGGCGGGGCGGGCGAAAAGCCCCCGGGCGCCGCGGGCGCCGGCGTACTCTAGGCCGCACCCCTCGCACCGCACCGACATGCTCATCTCGGAGTCCTGCGTCTCGACGCCGAGTTCGTCGAAGAGCCGCAGCAGCCGAGGGTAGGTGCGCGCGTTGTGGACGATGAACCCCGTGTCGATCCGCTCGAACCCGGCCCCGGTGTCGATGTCGTGGGTGTGGGCGTGGCCGCCGAGCCGGTCGTCGGCCTCGTACAGGGTCACCCGGTGGTCCTGCCGCAGCACGTAGGCGGCGGTCAACCCCGAGACCCCGCTGCCCACCACTGCTGACCTGGGCTTTTCCCGTGTCATTCGACTGCCTCCGCCGCTCGCCGTCAGCCCCTGCCGGGGCCTGGTGTCACCACTGTCGAGAGGTATTCGGTGCTGTGGGCCGAATGGATGGGTCGTGGCGCCAAAGTAATTCGATCGAGTGATGGACCCATCCGGAGCAGTCGCTCCGCCGAATACCGGTCGTGAGAGAGACCGAGGAGACAGACGTGGCCCCCGCCGCCGGCCGTGGTGCCGGGCGGTGGGAGCGGCGCCTGTACGCGGCGGGCAGCGGCGTCCTCGCCGCGGTGGCGGCGCTGGCCGTCGCCGAGCTGTGCGCCGCGCTGGTGCGCCCGGAGGCCCGGCCGGTCACCGCCGTCGGCGGCGCGGTCATCGACCGCACCCCGATCGCGGTCAAGGACTGGGCGATCCGCACCTTCGGCACGGCCGACAAGCTCGTGCTGCAGATCGGCATCCTCACGCTGCTCACGCTGTTCGCGGTGGCCGTGGGACTGCTCGCGCTCCGCAGCCTGCGGGCCGGCGCGGCAGGGGCGGCGCTCTTCGGCGTCTTCGGGGCGGTCACGGCCGCCGGGCGCCCGGGAGGCAGCGCGCCGGACGCCGTGCCCTCGCTGGTCGGGGGCGTGGCGGCGGTGGCGGTGGTGGTGCTGCTGGTCCGCATCCTGCACCCCGCCGGGCGTGCAGACCGGGCGGCACCCGCAACCGAGGCGGGCGGGACGACGGAGCACGGAGTGCTCTCCGCCCTCGACCGCCGCCGGTTCCTCCGGGCGGCCTCGGTGGCGGCGGCCGCCTCGGCCGGGTCGGGGCTGCTGGGGAACCGGCTGCTCAGCACCGGGGACGCCGAGGCCGAGGCCGCGCGTGACTCCCTGACGATCCCCCGGCCCGGTGACCCGGCGCCGCCGCTGCCGCCCGGCGCCGACCTGGAGATCGACGGCCTCGCGCCGTTCACCACCCCGAACAAGGACTTCTACCGGGTGGACACCGCACTGCGGGTGCCGCGCCTGGACGCCACCACCTGGCGGATGAAGATCTTCGGCCGGGGCGTGGAGCGCGAACTGGAGTTGAGCTACCGGGATCTGCTGGACCGCGAGCTGATCGAGCGTGACATCACGCTGACCTGCGTCTCCAACCAGGTCGGCGGCCCCTACGTCGGCAACGCGCGCTGGATCGGCGTGGCGTTGGCGCCGCTGCTCCGGGAGGCGGGCGTCCGCCCGCCCTCGGAGGGCGGCGCGGCCGACCAGTTGGTCGCCCGCTCGGTGGAGGGCATGACCCTCGGTAGCCCGGTCGACACCGTCATGGACGGCCGCGACGCCATGCTCGCGGTCGGCATGAACGGGGAGCCGCTGCCGTTCCGCAACGGTTTTCCGGTCAGGATGGTTGTACCTGGTTTGTACGGGTATGTGTCGGCTTGCAAGTGGCTGTCCGAGCTCGAACTCACCACCTTCGACGACTTCGACGTCTATTGGGTGGAGCGCGACTGGGCGGCCCGAGGCCCCATCAAGACCATGTCGCGGATCGACACCCCCCGGGGGTTCGCGACGATCCCCGCCGGCACCGTTCCGGTCGCCGGGGTGGCGTGGGCGCAGCACACCGGTATCGACGGAGTCGAGGTCCGGGTGGACGGCGGCGAGTGGCGCGAGGCGCGCCTCGCCCCGGCCCCCGGCGAGGACACCTGGCGCCAGTGGGTCTGGGAGTGGGAGGCCGAGCCCGGCTCCCACCGGTTGGAGGTCCGCGCCACGGACAGCTCCGGCTACACCCAGACCGAGGAACGTGTCGGCACGGTGCCCGACGGCGCCACCGGCTGGCACTCGGTGGTGGTCACCGTGGACTGACCGACAGCCGCACCGCCACCACCCGACAGACCTGAACACCTTCCCCGCAGGGCGCACGACCGTTCGCCCGTCCTTCAAGGAGAGATCACATGAACACCCGTATCCGCCGTACCGCTGTCGCCGTCGCCACCGCCGCGATCCTGCCCTTCTCGCTGGCCGCCTGCTCCTCGGACAGCGACGACGACAACGGGTCGGACACCACGGAGACCGGCCAGGACAACGGCGGTGCCACCGACGAGACCGACGGCATGGACGACATGGACGACATGGACGGGGACGACGCCGGCGAGACCGATGCCGCCGCCGCGCCGTTCGGCCCGGCCTGTTCCGGCGTGCCGACCGACGGCCCGGGCAGCTTCGAGGGCATGGCCCAGGACCCGGTCGCCACCGCCGCGTCCAACAACCCGGACCTGTCCACCCTGGTCGCCGCGGTGACCGCCGCCGGCCTGGTCGACACCCTCAACGACGCGCCCGAGCTGACCGTCTTCGCCCCGGCCGACGCGGCGTTCGCCGAGATCCCGGAGGAGGACCTCAACGCGCTGCTGGAGGACCAGGACGCGCTCACCGACGTCCTGACCTACCACGTCGTGGGCGAGCGCCTGGCCCCCGAGGACCTGGACGGCGAGCACACCACCCTGCAGGGTGAGACCGTGACCGTCGCCGGCTCCGACGAGGACTTCACGGTCAACGAGGACGCCACCGTCGTCTGCGGCAACGTGCAGACCGCCAACGCCACCGTCTACATCATCGACGGCGTGCTGATGCCCTGACCCACCCCCGGACCGGGCGCCCAGAGCGTCTGACGCCCCGTGACCACCGCCCGGCGGGCGGTCCCGGGGCGCCCCGGACGCGGACCGGTTCCCGCTCACCCAACCTCCGAGCGGGAGCCGGTCCGCCCACGAACCGCGCCGCGGGCGCGGGACAGCCGCGCCACTCCCAGGGCGTGCGCGGTCGCGACGCACGCCCGAGCGGCCGCCACCCCCCGGTGAACTGCACCTTCACCACACATGGCGTGCACACGCCACGAACAGATCGGCCACCGTGCGGACTTGGCGCGTCCGCACGGCACCCCCGCACCAGGCAGCGCCGATCGATGCTTGTCACTCGCCATACTGGGCCCGTAGCTTCCGGTTATGGACCTGGAGCTACGCCACCTCAAGATCATCCGTGCGATTGACGAGGCCGGCAGCCTCACCCGGGCGGCCACCTCTCTCGGGCTGGCCCAGTCGGCACTCAGCGCCCAACTCAAACGCATCGAACGGGCGCTCGGCGGCGCGCTCTTCGAGCGCGGCAGGCACGGCGCGCAGCCCACGCCGCTCGGCGAGCTGGTGCTGGACCGGGCCCGGGTCCTCCTCCCCGCGATGCGGGAGCTCCAGGAGGAGGCCGTACGGTTCGCCAACACCCTGGAGGACCTGCCGCGGTTCCGCCTCGCGGGCACCCCGGGGCCGATGCTCGGCGGACTCGTGGACCAGCTGTCGCTGCTCCACCCCCAGGCGGCGATATCGACCCTGACCAGTTGGTCGATCGAGGAGCTGAGCGAGCTGGTCGTCTCCGGACGGCTGGACTTCGCGCTCGCGGGCGCCTGCGGCGAGGCCACTCCCCCGGCCCCCGACCAGCTGACGTGGCAGACCGTGGGCCACGACCCGATCTTCGTGATGCTCTCCGAGCAGCACCCCCTGGCCGACCGCCACGAGCTGGACCTGGCCGCCCTCTCGGGCGAGCAGTGGGTGGACGCCCCCGGTGACGGCTGCTTCGGGGACTGCTTCTCCACCGCGTGCGCACGCGCGGGCTTCACCCCGACCTCGGTCTACGAACTCGACACCACGGCCTGTGTCCATCTGGTGCAGGCGGGGCGGGCGGTGGCGCCGTGCAAGGCGATCTTCCCGCCGACGCCCGGCATCGTCACGCTGCCACTGGCGGGCAACCCGCTCTCCTGGCACCACCTGCTCGCCTGGCACCCCGCGTCGGCGGCTGCCGGCGCGGCGCCCGCGGTGCTCATCCGCGCACGTCAGGCCCATCGGGAGGCCGCGCGCCGCAATCCGCGGTACACCCAGTGGCTCGCGGCCAACGCCCACTTCGGCACCACGCCCGACCGCCCCAACGCGTAGCCGTCCATGGCGCGTTCGCGCAATCCATCGCATGGCAAGAGGTATCGGTTGACAGGTACACACCCGATCACGCGGCTTCTACATTCTGGTCACCCTCACAACACAAGGAGAACAGAATGCGCCTCAAGGGACGTACTGTTGCCATCGGTTCGGCGCTGGCGGCCTCCGCCCTGGCTCTGAGCCTGGTGCCGGCCAACGCCTCCTCCGAACTCCCCTCCGCCGAGACCGCCAAGGCGGACGCCCTCGTCGAGCAGCTGCCCGCCGGCATGGTCGACGCGATGGAGCGTGACCTCGGCGTGCCCGCCGGCGAGGTCGGCAACCAGCTCGTCGCCGAGCACGAGGCCGCCGTCCTGGAGGAGTCCCTCAGCGAGGACCTCTCCGGCTACGCGGGCTCCTGGATCGTCGAGGGCACCACCGAGCACGTGGTCGCCACGACCGACCGCGCCGAGGCAGCCGAGATCGCCGCGGCGGGCGCCACCGCCACGGTGGTCGAGCACAGCCTCGCCGAGCTGGAGGCCGTCAAGGAGATCCTCGACGAGGCTGCCACCGCCAACCCGGCGGACGCCGCTCCGGTCTGGTACGTGGACGTCACCACCAACGAGGTCGTGGTCCTCGCCTCGGACGTCCCCGCCGCCGAGGCGTTCGTCGCGGCCAGCGGCGCCGACGCCTCCACCGTCCGCGTCGAGCGCTCGAACGAGTCCCCCCAGCCCTTCTACGACCTGGTCGGCGGTGACGCCTACTACATCGGCGGCGGCCGCTGCTCCATCGGCTTCTCCGTCCGCCAGGGTTCCACCCCCGGCTTCGTGACCGCCGGCCACTGCGGCAGCGTCGGCAACGCCACCACCGGCTTCAACCGCGTCAGCCAGGGCACCTTCCGCGGCTCCTGGTTCCCCGGCCGCGACATGGCCTGGGTCGCGGTGAACAGCAACTGGACGCCCACCTCCCTGGTCCGCAACTCCGGCTCGGGCGTGCGCGTCACCGGCTCGACCCAGGCGACCGTCGGCTCCTCCATCTGCCGCTCCGGCTCCACCACCGGCTGGCGCTGCGGCACCATCCAGCAGCACAACACCTCCGTCACCTACCCGCAGGGCACCATCACCGGTGTGACCCGCACCTCCGCCTGCGCCCAGCCCGGTGACTCCGGCGGCTCCTTCGTCTCCGGCACCCAGGCCCAGGGCGTGACCTCCGGCGGCTCCGGCAACTGCACCTTCGGTGGCACCACCTTCCACCAGCCGGTCAACCCGATCCTGTCCCAGTACGGCCTGACCCTCGTCCGGAGCTGACCCGAGGCGGCCCGGCCGCCCCGCCCGCTCCGCACCGACGGCCCGTCCCGCGCACCGCGCGGGGCGGGCCGTCCGCATGCGATGCGGCGGCCGCAGAACCGCCCGACACGCCCCGCCCCGGCCGCACCGGACGGGGCGTCACTCCGGGGCTGCCCCGAATCCGGCCACAACAGAGCGCGAACCATCTCCGTGCGCGAAAGATGAGCGACGGCGCACAGAGGGGCGCATCCGCCAGTTGTGTGCGCCAGGCCACATCCGCGCACCGCCCCGACCACCGACGACAGGTAACGAAACGACAACGGCGGCGCAGCGCGGTCACGTTGTGCATGCAACGTGCAACTCGTGAAACTACCCTCACAACCCCCCGGAAGGCCCGTCGGCCGAACTGACGCGACATCAGCGCACGACCGTGACCTGCAACGTTGCCCGGCCAGTGGCACGTTCGGGCAATCCATCGCATCACAAGAGGTATTCCTTGGCAGGTACACACCCCATCACCCGGCGGCTACGTTCTGTCTACCCCCACAAGGCAAGTGCAAGGAGAACTGCATGCGTCACACAGGCCGTAACGCCATCGGCGCCGCGATAGCCGCCTCCGCGCTCGCGTTCGCTCTGGTCCCCAGCCAGGCCTCCGCGAACGACACCATGACCGAGCGGGCCGAGGCAGCAGTCGCCGACCTTCCCGCCGGTGTGCTCGACGCCATGGAGCGCGACCTGGGCCTGAGCGAGCAGGAGGCCGGCCTCCAGCTGGTGGCGGAGCACGACGCCTCCCTGCTCGGCGAGACCCTCTCCGCCGACCTCGACGCCTTCGCGGGCTCCTGGCTCACGGAGGGCACGGAGCTGGTGGTGGCCACCACCAGCGAGGCCGAGGCCGCCGAGATCACCGAGGCCGGTGCCACGGCCGAGGTCGTCGACCACACGCTGGCCGAGCTGGACAGCGTCAAGGACGCCCTCGACCAGGCCGCCGAGTCCTACGACACCACCGACGCGCCGGTCTGGTACGTCGACGTCACGACCAACGGCGTCGTCCTGCTGACCTCCGACGTCACCGAGGCCGAGGGCTTCGTCGAGGCCGCCGGGGTGAACGCCGCCGCGGTCGACATCCAGACCTCCGACGAGCAGCCCCAGGCCTTCTACGACCTCGTCGGCGGCGACGCCTACTACATGGGCGGCGGACGCTGCTCGGTCGGCTTCTCCGTGACCCAGGGCTCGACCCCGGGCTTCGCGACCGCCGGCCACTGCGGCACCGTCGGCACCAGCACCACGGGCTACAACCAGGCCGCGCAGGGCACCTTCGAGGAGTCCTCGTTCCCCGGTGACGACATGGCCTGGGTGTCGGTCAACAGCGACTGGAACACCACCCCGACCGTGAACGAGGGCGAGGTCACGGTCTCCGGCTCCACCGAGGCCGCTGTCGGTGCCTCCGTCTGCCGCTCCGGCTCCACGACCGGCTGGCACTGCGGCACCATCCAGCAGCACAACACCTCGGTGACCTACCCGGAAGGCACCATCACCGGTGTCACCCGCACCTCGGTCTGCGCCGAGCCCGGTGACTCCGGCGGCTCCTACATCTCCGGCAGCCAGGCCCAGGGCGTGACCTCCGGCGGCTCCGGCAACTGCACCTCCGGTGGCACCACCTACCACCAGCCCATCAACCCGCTGCTCTCGGCCTACGGCCTGGACCTGGTGACCGGCTGACGGTGAGCACCACCCCCGCGTGACGCGCACCCATCCCCCACAACGCGCGTGACGCACCCCGCGGAGGGCCCGCACGATCCCCGGATCGTGCGGGCCCTCCCGCACGCCCGGGCATCCTCGGCGCCCGGCGCCGGCAGAGCCTCCCCGCCCGGCCCTCTCGGATGGCGGACCCCCGTTGCCCCGGGGTCGGCGGCCGGAGCACGCTGGGGTCGCCGCCGAGAGGAGACGCCATGCCCGACGCCGTCTACACGCACGGACACCAGGAAGCGGTGCTCCGCTCGCACCGCCGCCGCACGGCCGAGGACTCCGCCGGCTATCTGCTGCCCAGGCTGCGCCCCGGACTCTCCCTGCTGGACGTGGGATGCGGGCCGGGCACCATCACCGCCGGGCTCGCCCGCGCGGTGGCACCCGGTCCGGTCACGGCGCTGGACAGCGCGCCCGGGGTCCTCGACGACGCCCGGGCCGCCTGCGAGGCAGCCGGTGCCGGGAACGTCACCTTCACCGTCGGCGACGTGACCGCGCTCGACCTGCCCGACGGGGGCGCGGCGGAGGGGGCGCCCGGCTTCGACGTGGTCCACGCCCACCAGGTGCTCCAGCACCTCGGCGACCCGGTCGCGGCCCTGCGCGAGATGCGCCGGGTCAGCCGGCCGGGCGGGACGGTGGCGGCGCGCGACGCGGACTACGCGGCGATGACCTGGTGGCCCCGACCGCCGGGCATGGACCTCTGGCTCCGCGTCTACCGCCAGGTGGCGCGCGGCAACGGCGGCGAGCCCGACGCCGGCCGGCGCCTGCTCTCCTGGGCCCGCGCCGCCGGGTTCTCCGAGGTGGTGCCCTCGGCCTCGACCTGGTGCTTCGCCACCCCGCTGGAACGCCAGTGGTGGGGCGGGCTCTGGGCGGACCGCACCCTGGCGCCGGCCTACGTGCGGATGGCCGTGGCCGGCGGGCACGCCGACACGGCGGAGCTCGCCGAGGCGGCGGACGGCTGGCGGGAGTGGGCCGCGGCGGAGGACGGCTGGTTCGCCGTGGTGCACGGCGAGGTCCTCTGCCGGCGGTGAGGCCGACCGCGCCCCGCGGGCCTCAGCGGGCCCGCCTCCCCCGAGTGGGTCGGCGGCGCCCCAGGTAGAAGCCGCCGGCGACGCCCAGGACCAGCGCGGTCAGCAGCGCGGCCCACAGCGGCATGGTCACCTCCGGCACCAGCAGCCGGATACGGGTCTGCCGGGTGTTCTCGAAGACGAAGACGAGGGTCAGTACGGCGGCGATCGCGAAGACGACACGGCCGGGGGTGAGGAACTCCCGCAGCCGCCCGCCGCGTCCTGCGGGTTCGGCATCCATGGCTCCAGCATGCGGCCGGGGCACCGCCGTCGCACGCGCAGCCGTTCCGCGCAGCCGTTCCGCGCCCGGTCGGGCGCGGAACGGCTGCGCGGAACGGCTGCGCGGGAGGGCGGCTCCTAGCGGGAGACGCCCGCGTAGACCCGCTCGACGAACCCGGCGATCTGCTCCTCGCTCAGGTGGCGGGCGAGATCGGCCTCACTGATCATCCCGACCAGCCGCTTGTCGCCGTCGACCACCGGCAGCCGCCGGATGCGGTGGCCCTCCATCTCGTCCAGGACGTCGGAGACGTCGGCGTCGGACGGTATCCAGCGCGGGGTGCCCTCGCACAGCTCCCCGGCGGTGACGCGGGACGGGTCGTGCCCCGCCGCGACGCACTTCAGCACGATGTCGCGGTCGGTGAGGATGCCGCACATCCGCTCGTTGCTGTCACTGACGGGAAGCGCCCCGACGTCCATCTCACGCATCAGCTGCGCCGCGCGGTCCAGGGTCTCGGTGGCGGGCAGCCACTGGGCGCCCGGGTGCATGATGTCGGCGGCGGTGGTCATCACTGGCCTCCTGCGGGGTGTGACGGGCCGGGGACGGGCAAGCGGTCGCGGGCGCGTCCACCGGGGGTACGCGTCGGTGCGTACCCCTTCCAGGGGAACGCGCCCGGCCGGTCCCCGCCACCGCGCGCGCTCTCGGCACGCTCAGTCGAGCACCGCCGAGGTGTAGCGGAGGGTGGCCGCGTCCGCGTCGAGCACCGCGGGGCGGCCCAGCCCCAGGGTCAGCGGGTCCGGGCAGTGTCCGAAGCCCAGCTCCTCCACCATCGGCACGCCCAGCGGTCCCAGGCGGTCGAGCAGAACGGTGCGGATGCGGTCGTAGGGCTCACTGTCCTGCCACGACCCCAGCACGATCCCGGCGACGCCGTCCAGCCAACCCGCGTTCAGTAGCTGGCTCAGGCAGCGGTCGAGTCGGTACGCCCGTTCGCCGACGTCCTCCAGGAGCAGGATGCCGCCTGCGGCGGAGTGCCGGGAGGTCGGGCTGCCGAGGTTGTCCGCGAGGAGGCTCGCACAGCCGCCGAGGGTGACGCCCTGGGCCCGCCCCGGCACCAGCGTCGCCGCGCGCGGACCCGTCAGTGTCGTCACGGACTCCGGCTCGAACAGGGTCCGGCGCAGGTGCTCCTGGGCTGCCGCGTCCCGGGCGAATCCCTCGGTGGCGGGCATCGGGCCGTGGACGGTCGCCAGGTGCAGCCGGGACGCGAACGCCTCGTGCAGCACGGTGATGTCGCTGTATCCGAGCAGGATCTTCGGTCCGGCGGCCCGCATCGCGGACCAGTCGAGCAGGCCGGTCAGCCGGTGGGCGCCGTACCCGCCACGGGCGCAGATCACGGCCGCGACGTCCGGGTCGCACCAGGCCGCCTGGAGATCCCGGGCGCGGTCCTCGTCCCGCCCGGCGAGGTAGTCGAGTTCGGGGTGCACGTCGAGGACGTGGTCGCCGACCACGACCTCCAGCCCCCAGCCGCGGAGCACGGCCAGCCCGGCCTCCAGCATCTCCCGCTCCACGGGCGAACTGGTCGCCACGACGGCCACCTTGTCACCGGGCCGCAGCCGGGAGGGGCGGTTGAGCGCCGGTACGGGCGCCACCGAGGCGTGCGAGGCCCCGTGGGCCGCGGCGGGGGTGGGGAAGTGGCGGTTCATCGCGTCTCCGTCTCCAGTGTCTCGCTCCGGTCGGCGCCGAGGCCGAACGTCTCCCGGTAGAGCGCCAGCTCCGCCTCCACCGCGCGGACGATGGTCTCCGCCCGGCGGAAGCCGTGCCCCTCGCCGGGGAAGGAAAGGTAGCGGTGCGGCACCGTCCCACCGGCGAGCGCGGCGAGGAACCGCTCGCTCTGCACCGGCGGGCAGACCGCGTCCTCCAGTCCCTGCAGCAGGAGGAACGGCGCGGTGACACGACCCGCGTGGTGCAGGGGCGACCGTGCGCGGTACGTCTCCTCGTCGAACGGCCCGATCAGCGAGTCCAGGTAGCGCGATTCGAAGTCGTGGGTCCCCCCGTTCGCCCAACCGGCCGGGTCCAGCACCGGGTAGCGGATCGTGCCGCAGGCGTAGACGTCGGCCGTGCGGTCCGGGTCGGCCAGGGAGGCCGCCGCGGTCCAGCCGCCCGCGCTGCCACCGCGGACCGCCAGCCGGCCGGGATCGGCCGTGCCCTCCGCGGCCAGTGCGGCCGCCACCGCCGCGCAGTCCTCGACGTCGACCTGGCCCCACCTGCCGCGCAGCCGGTTGCGGTAGGCGCGGCCGTAGCCGGTGGAACCGCCGTAGTTGACGTCGACGACGCCGATGCCGCGGGAGGTGAAGTAGGCGATCTCCAGGTCGAGGACCATCGACGCCCGACCGGTCGGCCCGCCGTGGGCCCACACCACGTAGGGCGGCAGCTCGCCGGGGGCGGGGCGGTGGTCGGGCGAGGTCGGCGGGTAGACGTGGGCGTGCACCTCGCGGCCGTTCGGGCCGGTGAAGGTGCGGGGCTCCGGCCGCGGCAGGTGACCGGGCGGCACGGGGTCGCGGTGCCGGGCGGCGACGACCCGGCAGTGGCCGGTCGCGGTGTCCAGCTGCACCACCTCGTAGCCGCGCGCCGGCGAGGCGGCGATGCCGGTGACGCGGCTGCCCTGCACCGCGAGCGCGGGCGCCCACTCCGTCCAGGGTCCCGCCGCGTCGGTGAGCACCCCCCGGTCGGGGTCGAGCAGTCCCAGCCGTTTGTCGCCGCGGCCGTGCACCACCGCCACCAGCCCGTCGGCCAGCGGGGCGAACCAGCGCATGCCGATCTTCCACAGCGCGTCGGCGAACTCCTCCTCGGCGGCGTGGAGCGCCTCGGCCGGGCCGGGCGCGGGCGGGCCGGCCCCGGCGCCGTCGTCGGTGAGGTCGCACCGGTAGAGGTTCCACCAGCCGGTGCGGTCCGAGGAGAACAGCACCTCACCCCGGGCGCCCCACTCGACCTGCGCGACCGACTCCTCCGGACCGCCGGCGACCGTCACCGGGTCCCCGGGGCGGCCGTCGTCGGTGAGCCGGGCCACCCGGAGTTCGGTGCCGTCCCACGGCATCCGGGGGTGGTCCCAGGTGATCCAGGCCAGTCGGCGGCCGTCGGGGGACGGCTTGGGCCCGGTGAGGAACCGGTGCGTGCCGTCGGTGAGTTCCCGCAGCGCCGCGCGGTCCTCGGCCGCCGTGCCGGACAGGGGCACCGCCACCAGCAGCCGCCGCAGGTCGGTGGGGCCGTCGCCGGTGAACTCCTCCATCACGCACCAGACCTCGCCGCGGTCCGGCAGCACCACCGGATCGGCGAACCGCAGTCCGCCGCCGACGGCGGAGACCGGGGTGAGCGGCCGGGGCTCGGCGCCGCCGGGAGCGTCCGGCTCCAGCAGGTACAGCCGCTGGTCGGCGCAGTGGGTGAAGACGACGAGCGGGCCGCCGGCCGGGCGGGCGGCGCCGGCCCAGGGCATCCCGCCGTACTCCATCACGCGGTTCCGGGCGTCCCACGGCGCCGGCAGGACCACGGCCGGCGGACCGCCGTCGCCGCGGAGCCGCATCAGCGCTCGGCGGCCGCCCTCCTCTGGCCGTGCCGCCGTCCACCACAACTCCTCCCCCACGGCGCGCAGATGGTCGGCGCGGCCGTCGTGGGCGGCCACCAGGGCGGCGTCGATCGGCGAGGGCCATCCCCCGCAGGGGGCGGGTCGGGGCTCGTGCGTCATCTGGGAGTATCTCCTTCCGCGTCCGCCGCCGCGGCCGGTGGGCGGGCCCGGGGTCCGGACCCGCCCACCGGTCACAGGGCGCGCAACGCCCGGTCCAGTACCCGGGTACCGAAGTGCAGCGCCTCCACCGGTACCCGCTCGTCGACCCCGTGGAACATCGCGTTGTAGTCGAATCCCTCGGGGAGCCTCAGCGGGGTGAAGCCGTAGCCGACGATGCCCAGCCGTGAGAACTGCTTGGCGTCGGTCCCGCCCGACATGCAGTAGGGCACCACGTGCGCGTCCGGGTCGAAGTGCTCCAGCGCGGAGCGCAGCACGCCGTAGGTGTCCGAGTCGACCGGCGCCTGGAGCGGGATCTCCCGGTGCTGGAACTCCCAGTCCACGTCCGGGCCGGTCAGTTCGTCCATCGTGCGGGAGAACTCCTCCTCCGCGCCGGGGACCATGCGGCCGTCGATGTGGCCGGTGGCGCTGCCGGGGATGACGTTCACCTTGTACCCGGCGTCCAGCATGGTGGGGTTGGAGCTGTTGCGCACCACCGGTCGCACCAGGGTGGCCGCCCGGCCGAACGCGGCCAGCAGCTGCTCCACCTCGGCGGTGAGCCCCGCGGGGTCGGCCTCGTCGAGGACCGGCCGGGGCAGACCGTACAGCGCCGCCATTTCCGTCAGCGCGGCCCGGACGGTCGGCGCCAGCCGGACCGGCCAGCGATGGTCGCCGATGCGGGTGACGGCGGCGGCGAGCCGGCTGACGGCGTTCTCCTCGTTGACCTTCGACCCGTGGCCGGCGCGCCCGTTGGCGGTCAGCCGCAGCCAGGCGGTGCCGCGCTCCCCCGCGGCCAGCGGGTAGATCCTGCGGCCGTCCCCGGCGTGGAAGGTATAGGCACCGGACTCGCTGATGCCCTCGGTGCAGCCCTCGAACAGGTCGGCGTGCTGATCGGCGAGGAACCCGGAGCCGTACTGGGCGCTGTCCTCCTCGTCGGCGGTGAAGGCCAGCACGATGTCGCGGCGGGGACGCACCCCGTGGCGCGCCCAGGCCCGGACGACGGCGAGGACCATGGCGTCGGCGTTCTTCATGTCGACCGCGCCCCGCCCCCACACGACGCCGTCCCTGACCTCGCCGGAGAAGGGGTGCACGCTCCACTCGTCGGCGTCGGCGGGGACCACGTCGAGGTGGCCGTGGACGAGCAGCGCCCCCGCGGTGGGGTCGGTCCCCGGCACCCGTGCCACCACGTTGGTGCGGTCGGGCGCCTTCTCCAGCAGCAGCGGCTCGACACCCGCCTCGGCGAGGCGTTCCGCCACGTACTCGGCGGCGGCGCGCTCCACGCCGTCGCCCTGCCCGCGGTTGGTGGTGTCGATCCGGATCAGGTCGGAGGTGAAGGCGACCGATTCGGCGAGGGCCTGTTCGTCGATGGCGGGGGTGCCCGCGCCCGCCGCGGTGGTGGTGGTTCCCCCGGTCATACCGGCCCCGGAGCGGGCGTGCTGCGGTAGATCTTCATGCCGGGCCACGTTACGCGGAGTGCGCCCCGTCGGGAAGCGTTGCGGCCGTCCGCACTGGTCCGACCAGTGGCGATGCCGCACCGGAGGTGTCCGCATCGCCGGATCGGTGACGAAGCGTCACCCGTGCGGTGTTTCCGGCGGCCGGTCCCCGGGGGCGGGGAGGGTCAGCCGTACCACTCCTCGACGGCGGCCGAGACCAGCGTCGTGACGGCCTTGAAGCAGCGGATGCCCTCGTACATGGTCGGCGCGGTCCACGCCACACGCCGCTCCCCCGTCTGCTCCACCCCGGGGACCACGGCGGCCGCTCCGGCGAGGTGCTCGGCGTCGAACTCGACCTCCATGCGGCGGTCCCGGGGGCCGGCCGGCGGGTGGCGGACCGCCAGCGCGACGGACTCGGCGGCGGTGCTGCGGATGGCGGCGGCGGTCCGCGCCGGCGGGCGGCAGACGGCGGCGTACCGGGAGACGTAGTCCTTGACCGCCACGGTCCGCGCCCGCGGCGCGTAGCCGCGCGCGTCCTCGCAGGCGCGGTCGTCGCCGGTCACCAGGACCACGGGGGTGCCGTACTCGGCGACCACCAGGGCGTTCAGCAGCCCCTCACTGGCGCGCACCCCGTCGACGAAGACCCCGGTGAGGGAGTTGCCGAGGTAGGTGTGGGCGAGCACCCCCTCGTCGCCGGCGCCGGTGTGGTAGCCCACGAACGCGATGCCGTCGACGTCGCCGTGCTGGACTCCCTCGACCATCGACAGGGCCTTGTGGCGGCCGGTCAGCATCGCGACCCGCTCGTCCATCTCCTCCAGCAGCAGGTTGCGCATCGTCATGTGCGCCTCGTTGACCAGGACCTCGTCCGCGCCACCGTCGAAGAAGCCGACCACAGCCGCATTGACGTCGGAGGTGAAGAGACGGCGGCAGCGCTCCCACTGCGGGGTGCCGGGGAGGCAGTCGGCGGGCCAGGTGACGCCGGTGGCCCCCTCCATGTCCGCGCTGATCAGGATCTTCATGGCGCGCAGGCTACGCCCTGGCGCCCGCCTGCGGGAAGGCGACACCGGGGGTGCGCGGCAGCACCGGCACCCGTTCGCCGGTGGCGGACTCCAGCATCGGATGGCCGCCGCGGAGCAGTTGCGCGGTGACGTCCGCGGCGTCGACGCCGTCGAGTCCCACGAGGGCGGCGGAGAGGCCGGCCGCTCGGCCTGCCGGGTCGGGCAGGGCGGAGTGGGGCGCGAAGCCGGCGGAGACCTGGACCCCGCCGGAGGCCTGGTGGAGCCGGGCACCGTCGGTGGCGAGGACGAGGAGTCGCAGCAGACCGGGGCCGGCCAGCGGCCAGGCCCACCAGAGGATGTCCTCGCTGCCGCGGCCCTCGCACCCGCCCCAGAACCTGCCGGAGGTGGGCTCCTCCTCACCGGGAGGTGCCGCGACGTCGGCGTAGGCGGAGCCGAGGGTGTCGCCGTCACCGACGACGTCGATGACTCCGGATACCGGGAGCAGGGCGGCAGCGGGCCGGCCGAGCGCCTCCTCCCGGCGGAGTCCGAAGAGCCGGTGTGCGCCGCCGGCCCAGGAGGTGACCGCGCCCAGCCCGTCGACCGTGACGACCGCGAGAGGTATGCGCCCGGGTTCGGCGGGTCCACGCTGGGGGATCAGGGGCTGGGGAACCACGGGTTGCTCCTTCTCCTGCCGGTTCGCTCCACCGTACGCCTTCGGGTACCGGCGGCGAACCGGTACGCGAAGAACCGCGCCCGGCGCATTCGTGCGCCCCCGTCCGCCGGCCGGGCGGGGACCGGGCACGCCCGGCGTCCTGGCGGAGGAGGTCGGCGGACGATCCGGACGGGGCTGTCGACGCCTTGCAGCTCAGCTGGGTGACCAGGCGTCGATCACCGGGTCCGGAGCGGCTGCGACGGGAGCCCGAAGCGGGCGGCGACGCCGCCGCGCCCGTGCCGGAGGGACGTCGGCCCGGCACGGGCGCGGGGGCGCGCCGGGGTCAACGGGCGCGGGGGAGAGCGCTGCTGTGCGCCTGGCGCCGGGGCGGGCGTTCCGCTCGGCGCGGCCGGCCGGGGGGAGGCCGGGGGAAGGTCAGCCGGCGCCGGGCTCGTGGCTCAGCCGCAGGTCGCGTTCACCGTGCTCACCGCCGGCGAGGCGCAGCGCGGTGGCGGTCGGCTGGTAGCCCGCCGCCACCACCGTGTACTCCCCGGGCGCCAGGTCGGCGAAGACGAACCGCCCGTCGGCACCGGTCAACGTCGTCCCCGCCACCTCGCCCAGGGAGTCGGTGAGGGTGACGCGGGCGTCGGGCACCGGCCGGCCCTCGTCGTTGCCGACGGTGCCGCGCAGCACCGCCCCGCCGGTGAGCTCGACGTCGTGGTCCGCCTGCTCCCCGCCGGCGACGGTGACGGGCGCCGCGCCGGGACGGCGTCCGAGTGCCCCCGCCGCGAGCGTGTAGTCGCCGGTCACCAGCCCGTCGAGCCGGTAGCCGCCGTCGGCGGCGGACCGGGTGGTGGCGACGACGTCACCGCGGGAGTCGGTGAGGGTGACGACCGCGTCCGCGACGGGCTCCCCGTCGGGGGTGCGGACCCGACCGGTCA
Source organism: Streptomyces lonarensis (assembly GCF_012033735.1). Classification (GTDB taxonomy): domain Bacteria; phylum Actinomycetota; class Actinomycetes; order Streptomycetales; family Streptomycetaceae; genus Streptomyces; species Streptomyces lonarensis. Next base: position 36,809 of record NZ_JAAVJD010000027.1, read on the forward strand.
GCCGGCCCGGCCCGCCCAGCAGCACGTCGAGTTCGGGGGCGCGGTCGGCGAGGGTGAGGCCCACCGCACGGGGCTGGTGGCCGGAGGCGGCGGCGATGAGCATGTACCCGCCGGGGCCGGGGCCGGTGAGGGAGAAGCGTCCGTCGTCGCCCGAGTCGGCCCGGCCGCACTGGCGGCCCGCGGCGTCGACCAGGGTGAGCACGGCGTGCGGCACCGCCGCGCCGCCGGGGGTGCGGACCGAACCCAGCAGCGCGAGTCCGGTGGTGTAGGCGGCCTCGCCGTTGCGGGCCGGGGGCACGGGGGTCAGGTCGGACACCGGGGACTCCTTGAGCAGGGCGGCGAAGAGCAGGCCGAGCAGCGCGACGGCCGCCGGGGGCGCGAGCGCCGGAAGGAAGACCGTCACGAGGTCGTGCCAGGGCGGGGCGGCGGCCGCACGGTGGCCGGGAGGGAGGACGGGGGCGTCCGCGGTGAGCGCGAGCACGGCCGCCGCCCCCGCGAGCGCACCCGTCGCACGCCACGACGCGGACGCACCGGCGCCTCGGCGGTGCCGTGCGGGGTGCCCG
>NZ_JAAVJD010000280.1 GCF_012033735.1 Streptomyces lonarensis
CGGCGTGCTGCAGCCCAGCGCGTTCGTCGAGATCGAACTGGAGGAGGCGTAATGGCGTACCTGAACCCCGACAAGGGAGCACTCAGGGAAGCGGGCCTCCCCGAGGTCGGCGGGGCCCGCGGGACGCTCGCGGCCGGTGCGGCCGCCGTCCCCCTGGCACCGGCCGCCGACGGCACAGGGCCGAGCGCGGCCGCGGGGCGGGAGCCCGGGCACCAGGAGCTCGCCGCCGACCCGCTCCCGCACCTCGCCCCCCGCGTGGAGCGCCCGGCCGGCGACGCCGGCCCCGGCCACGACCGTGTCGCCGAGGCTGCGGAGCCGCTGCCGGACTTCGCCGCGGGCGACGCCCCCTACACCCACCCGCTCGCGGGCCCGTACGACCCGCCCGGCGTGGAGCCGTTCACCGACCCGCCCGCCGACACCGTGCCCGGCTCAGCCGGCCGCAGGGACCTGCGGGCACCGCTGGAGCGGCCCGTCCGCGGGGAGGAGCCCGCGCAGCAGACGGACGGCGACGCGCCGGTGGGGCTCCCCACCGGCGTCGAGCCCGGCGAGTTCTACTACCGGGCCTACCGGGAGCTGTTGGGCACCTACAACGGCAACACCCCGCCGAACGCGCGGCACCTCGCCCGCCACCTCTTCGACGCCCACGAGGTGGGCACCGCGGACGGCAACATGCTGAGCGAGCGGTACCTGCTCCCCTACGTCCGCGAGTGCCGGGAGCGCCACCGCGCCGAGGTCGGCGTCGCCTGAGGGCGTGCCCGGCGCCCCGCACCGGGTCGGCTCGCGGCGTCGGATGCGGCCGGCCGCACGGCGGAGGGACGACGCCCTCGTACCGGCGCGCCCGAGGGCGTCTGAGGCGGCGCACCGGACGGCCGTAGCGGCGCCGCGGGCGCGGCGTGGGGTCTCGAGCGCGCGCCGAGCCCGCCCGGGCCGATGCCGCCACCGACGCCGCGCCGCCCGCATCGACCCGGCCCGCCACCGACGCACCGAGGGCGGGGGGGGCGGGGACGCCCGGTCAGGAGCCGAGCAGCCGCCGGACCCGGTCGGCACCGACGGCGAGCAGCAGCGTGGGCAGCCGCGGGCCGGTCTCGACGCTGATGAGCAGCCGGTACAGCAGGGCGAAGAACGCCCGCTGCGCCACCTTCAGCTCCGGGGTGGGCTTGGCGTCGGGCGCGAGCCCGGCCCGCACCTTCGGCACGCCGTACACCAGCGTGGTCAGCCCCTCCAGCGACCAGTGGGTGTCCAGCCCGTCGACCAGCAGGGCGAGCGAGGCCCGCTGCTCCTCGTCGAGCAAGGCGAGCAGGTCGGCGTCGGGCTCACTGCGGACCCGGGTCCGCTGCTCGGCCGGGACCTGGGTGTCGACCCAGTGCGCGGCGCGGTCCAGCCGCGGCCGCACCTGCGCCAGGTCGGTGACGGGGGCGTCGGGGTCGAGGTCGGCGAGGATGCGGAGGGTCTGCTCCTCGTCCCCGGTGGTGATGTCCACGACCGAGGCGAGCGTCCGGTAGGGGACGCGCCGCTCGGTGGCGGGCAGCTCACCGGCGGCGGTGCCGACCGCCCGGCGGTGGGCGGCGAGGTCCGCGGGCTGCGCCTGCCCCTCGTCGATCTTCCGGGCCAGGGCGTCCCACTCGTCGTAGAGGCGCTGGATCTCCTGGTCGAAGGCGATCTTGAAGGACTGGTTGGGGCGGCGGCGGGCGTAGAGCCACCGCAGCACCGGCGCCTCCATGATCCGCAGCGCCTCCTCCGGGGTGGGGACGCCGCCCTTGGAGCTGGACATCTTCGCCATGCCGGTGATGCCGACGAAGGCGTACATGGGGCCGATCGGCTGCACACCGTCGAAGACCTCGCGCACGATCTGCCCGCCGACGACGAACGACGAACCGGGCGAGGAGTGGTCCACGCCGGAGGGCTCGAAGTCGACGCCCTCGTACTTCCAGCGCATCGGCCAGTCGACCTTCCAGACCAGCTTGCCGCGGTCGTACTCGCGCAGCAGCACGGTCTCGCCGTGGCCGCAGGCGCAGCGGTAGGTCATCTCGGTCGTGTCGTCGTCGTAGGCGGTGACGGTGGTGAGGTCGCGCTCGCAGACGGCGCAGTACGGCTTGTAGGGGAAGTAGCCGGCGTCCCCGGCGCTGCCGTCGTCCTCGTCGGCGGCACCGGACCCCTCGGCGGCGGCGAGCTCGGCCTCGTCGGCCGGCTGCTGCTGCGCACCCTGCTTGCCCTTCTTCTGCTGCGGGGCCTGGGCCTGGGCGCGGTCCTTGGTGCGGTAGCGGTCCAGCACGGCGTCGATCGCGGCGCGGTGGCGCACGGCGTGGAGGACCTGCTCCCGGTAGGCGCCGGAGGTGTACTGCTCGGTCTGGCTGATGCCGCGGAACTCGACGCCCAGCTCGGCGAGGGCGCCGATCATCGCGGCCTTGAAGTGCTCCGCCCAGTTCGGGTGCGCGGAGCCGGGGGGCGCGGGGACGGAGGTCAGCGGCTTCCCGATGTGCTCCTCCCAGGAGGAGTCCACACCGGGGATACCGGCGGGCACCTTCCGGAACCGGTCGTAGTCGTCCCAGGAGATGATGTGCTCGACCGCGTGCCCGCGGCGGCGGACCTCGTCGGCGACGAGGTGCGGCGTCATGACCTCGCGCAGGTTGCCGAGGTGGATCGGGCCCGAGGGGCTCAGTCCGGACGCGCAGACGATCGCTTTCCCGGGCGCGCGGCGCTCCGCTTCGGCGATGACTTCATCAGCGGATCGGGAGACCCAGTCGGTCTCGGCACCGGCAGCCACAGTGGTCTACTTCCTTCCGGAGAACGGCGCGCGCCGCTCCCCGGTGGGCGGGGCGCGGCGGCTCGCGGGCCGCGGGCGCACCCGGGCCCGGCAGGTGAACCCCCCTAGTGTCACACGGAGCGACCGGCCCGCCGGCCGGGCCGTCCCACGCCGGTCGGTCCGCCGGCCGTGCCCCCGCGGAGGCGGCGGCGGGGCCCGGCGCCGTCACGCCCCCGCTGCCGCGCGTTCCCCCCGCCGCGGCCGCCCGTTGCGCTCGGTCACGCCACGGACCGCTGCGCTCCGTCACACCACCGGTCGTCCCGCTCCGTCACGCCGTGGGCACAGACCGGTCAACAGGCTCCGCGCAGTTCCGGAACCCGACGCCCGCAATCACCCCGTCTGATGCGGTATCAGATGTTGAACTTGTGACATGCGCGTGACAACCATCCTCAACCCCTTGTCGGATTCCCTCACTTCGGCAAATCTTTCGAACGACGGAGTGAATTGTCGTGGCCACGCTCCGTCAGAAAATCCGGTCCTCAGCGCACTTCGAATCCATCAAGCGGAGGAATTCCCTCGATGTCAGCGATGCGTACCACCACCCCCCGCCGCCGCACCCTCGGCACCGCGGCCGCCACCGCGGCCGTCCTGGCCCTCGGGGTCGGGCTCGCCCTCCCGGGCGCCGCCCACGCCGCCTCGGACGACCCCACCGGCGTCATCCTCAACGCCGACGCCGCCGAGGCAGTCGCCGGCAGCTACATCGTCGTGCTGGACGAGACGGTCGCTGCCGACTCGCCCGCCGCCGACGAACTCGCCGCCAAGTACGACGCCGAGATCAGCACCGTCTACGACACGGTGCTCAACGGCTTCGCCGCCGAGGTCGACGAGGCGGACGCGCTGCGACTCGCCGCCGACCCGGCCGTCGACAAGGTCTACCAGGACGAGGTCGTCGAGCTCGCGACGACCACCCAGGTCAACCCGCCCTCCTGGGGTCTGGACCGGATAGACCAGCCGAACCTGCCGCTGAACAACCGCTACACCTACCCCGCCCACGCCGGTGACGGCGTGACGGTCTTCGTCCTCGACACCGGTATCCGCTACACCCACCAGGACTTCGGCGGCCGCGCGGTCTTCGGCTTCGACGCCTTCGGCGGCACCGGCGTGGACCGCCAGGGCCACGGCACCCACGTCGCCTCCACCGCCGCGGGCACCGCCTACGGCGTCGCGAAGGCCGCCGACATCGTCTCGGTGAAGGTGCTCAACGACTCCGGCTCCGGCACCGTCCAGTCCGTCGTCGCGGGCATCGACTGGGTGACCGCCAACGCCAACGGCCCGTCGGTCGCCAACATGAGCCTGGGCGGCGGCGCCAACGCCGTCATCGACGCGGCGGTCGTCTCGTCGATCAACTCCGGCGTCTCCTACTCCGTCGCCGCCGGCAACAGCAACGCCAACGCCAGCGGCTTCTCGCCGGCGCGGGTCGGCCCGGCGATCACCGTCGGCGCCACCACCTCCACCGACGCCCGCGCCAGCTACTCCAACTGGGGCGCCATCGACATCTTCGCCCCCGGCAGCGCCATCACCGCGGCCTGGGCGACGAGCAACACCGCCACCAACACCATCAACGGCACCTCGATGGCGGCGCCCCACGTCGCCGGCGTGGCCGCCCTCTACCTCGGCAGCAACCCCTCCGCCTCGCCCGCCACGGTGAAGTCGGCCATCGTCGGCGCCGCCGTCACCGGCAAGGTCACCAACCCGGGCAGCGGCTCGCCGAACCGACTGCTCCAGCTCCCCTGAGCGCAGCCGTCCGATGACGTGGCCCCGTGACCGGCCGCCGGCCCCGCCCCGAGCGGTGCCACCCGGCGGGTAACGGGACACCTCACAGGGCCGGCGCCCCCGCGACAGCGGTGGCACCGGGGCGTCCCGGACAACCGCCGGCCCGTCGAGGGCCGGGCCGGCGGCCGGGCGGCCCCCACCGGGCCCCCGCCCTCACCACACGGCCGGGGCCGGGAGCGACGAGCTCCCGGCCCCGGCCGCCGCCGTACCCGCTCGCCGCCCGGCCCGCGTCACCGCAGTGGCGGGCCGGGGGGCGGTGCTCACAGCTCCCGGTGGACCTTGGTGTTGGACGCCTGAGCACGCGGCCGCACGATCAGCAGGTCCACGTTGACGTGCGAGGGGCGGGTGACCGCCCACCCGACGGTGTCCGCCACGTCCTCCGCGGTCAGCGGCTCCGCCACCCCCCGGTAGACGTCCGCGGCGCGCGCCGGGTCGCCGCCGAACCGGTTGAGGGCGAACTCGTCGGTGCGGACCATCCCGGGCGCGATCTCGATGACCCGCACCGGCTCGCCGCAGAGTTCGAGCCGCAGCGTCTCCGCCAGCACGTGCGCGCCGTGCTTGGCGGCGACATACCCGCCGCCGCCCTCGTAGACGGCCTGTCCGGCGGTGGAGCTGATCACGACGACGGTGCCGTCGCCGGAGGCGCGCAGCGCGGGCAGCAGCGCCTGCGTCATGTGCAGCACCCCGATGACGTTCACCTCGTACATCCGGCGCCAGTCCTCGGGGTCGCCCTCGGCCACCGGGTCGGCGCCCAGCGCGCCGCCCGCGTTGTTGACGAGGACGTGGCAGACACCGAGGTCGGTGGCGAAGGCGCGCACCGCGTCGCGGTCGGTGACGTCGAGCACCTGGGCCTGCGCCTCGTGGCCGGCGGCCGCCAGCTCGTCGGCGAGCGCGGTGATGCGTTCGGTCCGGCGGGCGGTCAGCACCACCCGGTAGCCCTCGCTCGCCAGCCGCCGGGCGGTGGCCGCCCCGATCCCGCTGCTCGCCCCGGTGACCACGGCGGTGCGCTTCTCCATGACTGCTGCCTCCTGTTCGGCCTGGCGGCACGGACCGGACGGCGGACCGCGCCGCCGCCATCGTCGCAGACGGCCGCCGCACCGGCCCGCCCGGAGGCCGCCTGTCCGCCGGGGTGAGGACATCCTCCGGCGGGCGCTCCTCGCGGCGGGGGTGCCGGGGACCGGGCCGGGCTGCGGGCTGCGGGCTGCGGGCCGGGCCGGGCTGCGCGGCGCGCTCAGGCGATGAGCTCCGCCGCCGGGGTGAGCGGCGGACGGGCCGCGGCGTTGTCGGCGGCCCAGGCCAGGTAGCCGTCCGGCCGGACCAGCCACTGGTCCCGCCGCTCCGGGTCCGCCCAGTGCTCGTGGATCGCGCCGGAAGGTCCAACCCACGCCAGGCAGCTTCCAGTCGGCGCGCCTCACCGACCTCTCCGGCAGGCTGCCACGACGCCGAGTCGTAGGGAAACAGTTCCGGCGAGCTGGCGATCCAGTC
>NZ_JAAVJD010000281.1 GCF_012033735.1 Streptomyces lonarensis
CGCCGGGCCTGCTGCCGCGCCCGGTCCAGCCCGGAGGGCGCGTCGCCCTCCGCCCCGCCGCCCGCCGCGTCCGCCGCCCGCCGGGGGCGGCGACTCCGCCCGGCACGGCGCGCGACCGCCCGCCCGGACCCCCACGGACCGGGCGGGCGGTGGCGTCGGACCCGCGGGGCGGGCCGTCGATCCGGGCCGTCAGCGGTCGGCGACGCCGATCTCGAACAGGTCGTCGCAGACCACGGGCGGGGTGGAGTCACCGGCGTCGGTGGCGATGGTGAACCCCTCGCTCTCCCCCGGGGCCACGATCTCCAGCTCGGCGGCCGGGTCGCCGCACTCGCCGGTCGCGGCATCCTCGTCGACCGTGCGCAGCTCGTAGGTGACGCCGCCGTCCGGGTCGAGGGCCAGCGGGCCGATGGGCTGGTCCTCCTCGGTGGCAGGCTCCCCGATGGGGTTGCCCTCGGCGTCGAACGGGGTGACGGTCGGGAAGCCGGCGAGCTGGCAGGTCTCCGCCCCCAGGTTCATGATCTCCAGGGTGTGGACCGTGCGCTCGGAGCCGTCGTCCTCGGGTCCCGTGAGGAACGCCTCCAGCGTCTCGCCGCTGCACGGATCGAACGCGCCGCCCTCGGCGCCCTCGCGCGGTTCGTCCCCGCCGAGGTCGTCGGTGCCGCCGGTGAGACCCGGCTCCTCGACGTCCGGGTCGGGCTGGATGTCGGTGTCCGGTTCGGTGGTCTCCTGGTCCGTTCCGCCGTCGTTGTCGTCGTCGCCCGAGCCGCACGCGGAGGCGGTGAGGGCGAGGACCGCCACGGCCGCCACCGCCAGCACGCCGCGGGGTCGTCGGCGGGAGGCGCCCCGCCGGGAGCGGCCGGTCGCGGCGACCGCCTCGACGGCGGCGGCGTGGTGGCTCTGATCACTTGTGCCCCGCTTCGGGGCTTCGGTCCCGTTGTCCATGCGCTGCCGCCTGCCCGACCCGATCGCCCCCACACCGGCCCGAAGCATTCGAGCCGGATCGGTCCACGGGCAACCCCGCGCGTGTCGCGTGGTGTCCCGCGGCGGGGCCCCCGGGGCGGGCGCGGCGGGTTCCCCGGGCGGCCACAGGCCCCCGGCGTCCCGCCCCACCTGCTGCACAACGGCCTCGCACACGCGGTCGGCGGCGCGCGGGAATAGCGTCCACCGTGCAGAATGTTGAGAGTTCAACTAACCTGAAGCGGTACGCCAAGGAGGCCACCATGCCCGCGATCACCGTGGAGAACCCGCTCACCCTGCCCGCCGTCGCCCCGCCCGCCGCACCGGAGGCGCGCCCGCGCCCCGTGCTCGGCGTCGTCACCGCGCCCACCGGGTTCGAGGGCGAGGGCTTCCCGGTCCGCCGCGCGTTCGCGGGCATCAAGTACCGGCACCTCGACCCGTTCATCATGATGGACCAGATGGGAGAGGTGGAGTACGCGCCGGGCGAGCCCAAGGGCACCCCGTGGCACCCCCACCGCGGCTTCGAGACCGTCACCTACCTGATGGACGGCACCTTCGTCCACCAGGACAGCGAGGGCGGCGGCGGCGTCATCAACGACGGCGACACCCAGTGGATGACCGCCGGCTCCGGGCTGCTGCACATCGAGGCGCCGCCGGAGAAGCTCGTCATGACGGGCGGCCTGTTCCACGGCATCCAGCTCTGGGTCAACCTGCCGGCCAAGGACAAGATGACCAGCCCCCGCTACCAGGACATCGGCGGCGGCAACGTCAAGCTCCTCACCACCCCGGACGGCGGCGGGCTGCTGCGCCTCATCGCCGGCGACCTCGACGGCCACAGCGGCCCCGGCGTCACCCACACGCCAATAACTCTCGTCCACGCCACCGTCTCCCCCGGCGCCGAGATCACCCTGCCCTGGCAGAGCGACTACAACGGCCTGGCCTACGTCCTCTCCGGACGCGGCAGCGTCGGCACCGACCACCGGCCGGTGGAGCTCGGGCAGACCGCGGTCTTCGGCGACGGCGACTCCATCACCGTGCGCGCCGACGACAAGCAGGACGGCAACACGCCGAACCTGGAGGTCATCCTGCTCGGCGGGCGCCCGATCCGGGAGCCGATGGCGCACTACGGCCCGTTCGTCATGAACAGCCAGGCCGAACTGCGTCAGGCCTTCGAGGACTTCCAGGCCGGCCGCCTCGGCCGCGCCCCCGGCCCCGTCCCGCACACCACCCCCGACGACGCCGCCCCGACCGCCGACTGACCACCCGGGCGGCACGCGACGCCCACCACCACGACGGGCCCGGCAGCCACGGCTGCCGGGCCCGTCGCACTGCCCACCGGCGGGGGTGCAGTTAGCACAACTCCCGGGTCGACCCACCGGAAACTTCGGATGTCCACCTCATCTGCCGATTGCCGTGGCTGATCGTGCAATCGGATGTTTTGATGGCGCCACGGCGGCCACCGCGGGGGGCGGTTACGCCGGGTCGGACGTTTTCCAGGGGGTGGGTCTCCGTGCGCTTGACGCTGTCCATGACCACATCGGCACAGGAAATTCCGTGGCCGTCGGTGCTCTCACCGGGCCGGTCATTGGTCTACGGGCTACTTGCCCGTCATGCGCCGCAGTTGGGCCGACGGTTGCACGCCGAGGGCCACGGCGTCCATCGCATGGCTCCGTTCGGGCACAGCGCGCCGTACTTTCCCCACGCGGCCCGCAGCCGAGGCCGGTACGCGGCGGGTGGATCGGGAACGATCGAGTTCGGCAGCCCGCTGTCCGAGCTGCTGGAAGCCGTGGCACGCGGCCTGGCCGGGCGGGAGGTGCTGGACTGGGGTGGCGTCGCGCTGCGCGTGACAGGCCTCGCCGCAGTGGAGCCACCGTCCTTCGCCTCCGGGCTCGCCACCTTTCGGACGACCACCCCGGTCGTCATGAAGAGTGCGGGCGGCGAAAGAGGTGGCGACCAGCTGCCCCGGCAGCAGTGGCTGCTCCCGGGGGACCCCGGGTGGGCGGCGTATCTCCAGGGCAATCTTGTGCGCAAGGCCGAGACCCTGGGACTCAAGCCCGCGATCGAGGTGGTCTCCGTCGGCTCGGTCGGGCCGAAGCGCTCCTTCAGCGTGGGGTCCGGCAAGAAGCCCGGTGCCACGATCGAGGTGACCCTCCGCGGAGAGCCCGACGTGCTGGCGGCCGTGTGGAGTTGGGGGCTCGGGCAGGGCAACTCAGCCGGCTTCGGGTGGATCGCTGCTTGATCGAGGGCGACCGGCGCCGCCCCGAACAGCCAGGACAGCGCCGGCCTCATGGTCACACCCCATCGGCCCCGCCCCCGCAGAGTGGACGGAGCCGCGGCCGGGGCCAGGGGCTGGGTATCAGCCCCAGACGTTGAGGTTGCTGTTGCCGCTGCTCTGGTAGCCCTCCGTGGCGAGGACCATGTAGTAGCTGAAGTTGCCGAGGCCCATGCCCGCGCGGTTCCAGGCGTCGAAGTGGTTGCCGGTGGTGATGGTGCCGCCGACGCGGCGGGACTGGCGGACGCTCCAGTACTGCGGGAAGGTCCGGTTGCCCTCCACCGACGGGGCGTTGTAGCGCATGGTGCGGTAGATGTCGTAGGTGCCGCCGTCGCTGTGCACGGTGCCGCGGTGCTCGCCGGTGGGCCGGTAGGTGCCCCAGCTGTCGACGACGTAGTACTCGACCAGCGGGTTGGAGGTCCAGCCGTAGAGGCAGAGGTATCCGTTGCCGGACGGGTTGAAGCTGCCGGAGTAGCCGACGTTGCGGCGGCCCCCGTTCCGCCAGCCCTTGCCGCAGACGAAGTTGCCGGTGTTCCGCCAGTTGGTGCTGTAGTTGCCGCCGTTGCCGAGCGTCATGGAGACGGTGTTGGGGGCGTCCGTCCAGAACGTGAAGTAGAACCCGCCGTGGGTGCCTTCCTGGTTCTGGGTGATGGTCTGGGCGTGGGCGGTGCCGGTGGTGAGCAGTGTGGACGAGGTGAGGGTGAGGGCGCCGACTCCGCCGAGGAACAGCCTCCGGCTGAGGGGCCGTTGCGGTGCGTCGGGCCGGTCGGTCTCGGTGGGGCGGGTAGCGCGGCTCGGGTTCTTCGCCATGTGGTTCCTCCTGGGGACCGCCGCATGGCCGGCCTGCGCGTGCGACCCGTGCCGGCCTCGCGGGGGTGGGGGGACCGCCGCCGGGGTGGCGGCGGTGTGGAACACGTGGTGCGGTCCGGCCGCCGTCGGCTCGTCCACGGCCGGTGCCGGGCCGCGGGGGCGGCCCGGGTACGACGGTCGGTGGTGCGGCTGCCGGCCCGTCGTGCCCAGAATGGTGCGGCGGACCGGTCGCCGCGTCAACGGTTCCCGCAATACTTCCGAAACAGAACGGAAGCACGTTCCGTATCGTGCGGACGGTCCACCAGGTCACGGCGGTGGCTGGTGGCGGGGATCGCCGTATCGGCCGAAAACGCTGCCCTCTTCCCGCTTGCCGGCTCCGAGAATTATCGGAGCAGTGGGGGTGCGGGAGGCGCCAGGGGCGGGCGGTGCGGGAGCGGGCCCGAGGAGGGGCGGGCCCGCCCGGACGGCCACGGCGCCACGGCGGGTTGTGTCTGCCTGCTCGCCGGTCAGAAGGAGACCGTGAAGGTGGTGGCCTCCTTCACGAACAGCGTCTCGCCGCCCTCGGTCTCGGCGAGGACCGACACCGTCCACTCGCCGGCAAGCGCTTCGATGTAGCCCTCGTACTCCTCCTCGTCGTAGTCGCCGTCGTCGGTGACGGCGTAGACGCAGGAGACCCTCTTCTCCGAGACGGTCTCGCACTCGGCCGGGTCCTCGTAGCTGATGATCTCGCGGAGGATTCCGTCCTCGAAGTCTTCGGGCAGTGCGACGACCTGCACGGTCTTCAGTGCGGAGTCGCCGGAGAAGTCACCCGTGAAGTCGGTGGTGACGGTCAGCGAGACCGCCGTGCCGTTCGGCGCGGACACCCACTCGGCGTGGGCGTCGCTCAGTGTCAGCTTGTCGGACGGCCCGCCGGCGGCGACCGCGATCCCCCCGGCGGCGACCGCGCCGACCGCGGCAAGACCGGCAACGAGCGAGACGAGGACACGCTTGTTCATGAGAACTCCTCAAGGGAAGAGGGACCGGGAGTTCCCCGCGAGTTGAGCGGCGGAATTCCGGAACCGCCTTTGCGGCGACCCCGATTGCGGTTCCCTTTGCTTGAGAACGAATCTATGGCGCGGCACCCGGGCGGTGCTTCGTCCTGCTGAACGATCGGCTCACTCAACCAGAGATAGAGACGGGCGGTCGGCGTCCACCCATCGGTGCCCGGCGGCGCCCCGCGCCCCCGGCGGTGCGGGGCAGGGAGGCGGGGGCCGGGCGGGGTGCGGGGGCTGCCGGCCGGGCGCGCGGTGCGTGGGTGTCGCGCCGCCGGCTCGTCAGCGGCTCCGGCGCGGTTCCGGGCGTGCGTCAGCACCGCGGCACGACGTGCAGCGGTGACGCGGGGAAGGTGGTGGGGCCGGCAGCACCGGCCCGCGCGCACGCGGTGGCGGTTGTTGCCGAGGCGACGGCGGAGCGGGCCGGCGCGAGCGTCGTCAGGGGTGCTGTTCGGGGCGGGAACCGGGCGCGGTGGCGGGGTTCGGCTCACCGAGCTTGTTGCGCAGCGCGAGGTTGGCGGCCCAGGCGGCGGCGAGGCCGAGGACGGTGGCGACGATGACGGCGGCCACGTCCGGTATGCCTCCGGTGAGCAGCAGACCGGCGACCAGGACGACGACGACACCGATCGCGGCGGCGACGCTCTGCCGTGTGCGCTTCTTCATGATGCGACCTCCTGACGACGTGCGATGTCGTTCGCATGCCCACCTGAAGGCGACTCAGCCATGGCGGTGCGGGCGCGGCAGGCGGAATCGGCCAGGGGAGGCGGCGGCAGAAGGTGCGCGGCAGCGCCCGAGTGGTGGTGAAGCGCGCCGTAGCACGGCGGGTGGGGTCAGGCGCGGGCAGGCCCGCGCCCCCCCCCCGTCACGTCGACACGGCCTCCCGCGGAAGCG
>NZ_JAAVJD010000282.1 GCF_012033735.1 Streptomyces lonarensis
TTACGATCTGCAGACGGGAACCGGGAAACCCGGACATCCGGCCGCGACCCGGCGTAAACTGCCCGGCCGCGCCCGCCCCGGCTGCCCGCCCGGTCGGCGGCTGCACCCGGCCGGACAGCGCCGGCCCGCCGCCGTTCACGGCGGCTCCCCCGCCGCCCGGCCCCGGGCGCCGCCGGGCACCCTCGGCCGACGCCGTCCTGATCCGGCGGACGCTCGCCGAGATAGCGCCCGTCGCCGACGACACCACCTCGCACTTCTACGCCCTGCTCTTCCTCGGCAACCCCGAGCTGCGGCAGTTGTTCCCCGCCGCCATGGACACCCAGCGGGACCGGCTCTTCTCGGCGCTGCTCGGGGCCGCGGAACGGCTCGACGACAGCACCGAGCTGAGCCGCTACCTCTCCGACCTGGGGCGCGGCCACCGCAAGTACGGGACGCGGCCCGAGCACTACCCGGCGGTCGGGCAGAGCCTGCTGGGGGCGCTCGCCCGCTACGCGGCGCGGGTCTGGGACCCGGCTACCCGCGCCGCCTGGATTCGCGCCTACACCGTCATCTCGCAGACGATGATCGACGCCGCCGCGGCCGACGAGCAGCGGGCGCCGGCCTGGTGGGAGGCGGAGGTGGTCTCCCACGAACTCCGCACCTCCGACGTCGCGGTGATCACCGTCCGCCCCGACCAGCCGTACCGGTTCACCGCGGGGCAGTACGCCGGGGTCGAGACGCCGTGGTGGCCGCGGGTCTGGCGGACGTACTCCTTCGCGAAGGCCCCGGACCCGGACGGGCTGCTGACCTTCCACGTCAAGGCGGTGCCGGCGGGATGGGTCTCCGGTGCGCTGGTGCGGCGGGCGACGGTCGGCAGCGTGATCCGGCTCGGTCCGCCCGCCGGGTCGATGACGGTGGACCACTCCTCCGACACCGGGCTGCTCTGCCTCGCGGGCAGCACCGGCATAGCACCGATCAAGGCGCTCGTGGAGGACGTCGCCGAACATGGCCGAGGACGGCCGGTGGAGCTCTTCTTCGGTGCCCGCCGGGAGACCGACCTCTACGAGCTGCCGGCGCTGCGGGAGTTGGAGCGGCGCCACCGGTGGCTCTCCGTCCGCACGGTCGTCGCGGACGGTGCCGAACGCACCCTGGCAGGTCAGCTGCCGGACACGGTGCGGCGGCTCGGCCCGTGGCGGGAGTACGACGGCTACCTCTCCGGCCCCGCGGCGATGGTGCGGTCCGGCGTCTCGGCGCTGACGTCCGCCGGCATCCCCGCCGAACGAATCCGCCACGACTTTGTGGATATACGCACCTGAGTGAGAACCTGCGGTGACACGCAGACACATAGCGGCAGGGCTCAGGGGCTTGGGGGGCTATGGCGGAGATCAGCGAACCCGGACGCGGGCCCGGCCGGACGTCCGGACACCCCACCGGCGAGCGCCGGGACGAGACGGCGGACGACGCCGCCCGCGGCGAGCGGGGGTGGCAGCCGCCGGCTGCGGCCGCGGCGGCCCACCGGCCGGGTAACGCCGGCCAGTGGTCGGTCCAGGAGCGGCTGGGCACCACGGAGGCGGCGCGCCGGTTCCACGCCGAGCAGGTCGTCGGCCGACTCAACCGCCGGATGCGGGAGTTCGTCGCCCGGCAGGAGATGTTCTTCCTCGCGACCTCGGACCGGTTCGGCGAGTGCCACAGCACCCTGCGGGCCGGTCCGCCCGGTTTCCTGCGGGCGGTGGACGAGCAGACGCTGGTCTACCCCGAGTACCGGGGCAGCGGGGTGCACGCGAGCCTCGGCAACATCGCCGAGAACCCGCACGCCGGCCTGCTGCTGGTGGACTTCGAGCGGGCGCGGATCGGGCTCCACGTCAACGGCCGCGCCCATCTCCTGGGCGAGGAGGAGTTCCGGGAGGAGCACCCCGAGGTGCCGACCGACCCGGTCCCGGGTCGCCGGGCCCGGCTCTGGGTGCGGATCGACGTCATCACGGCGCACATCCACGGTGCCACGCACATCCCGCACCTGGTGGGGGTGCCCAAGCGCACCCCCCGCGAATGGGGCTCGCAGGACTACCGCCGCCGAGGCGGTGACTTCTTCGGAGTGGCGCGCGCCCGGGCCGCCGCCGCGGGGCCGCCGGCCGTCCCGGCACAGCCGCCCGGCCCGCCCGTCCCCGGCGCGGCCGCGACCGGGACCGGGACGGAGCAGGGGGCGGAGACCCACCCGGCCGACCCGCCGCCCGACCCGGAGGCCGCTGCCGAGCACGGCCACGCGGAAGAGGCGGCGCATCCGGCGGAAGCGCCGGTCGGCGAGCCGGTGGAGCCCGGCGGACCGCCGACCCCGGGCGAGGTCACCTATGTCTCACCGCTGCGCCTCGACGACCCCGCGCCGACACGGTCGGCGCCCGCTACGCCCCCGCCGCCCCCGGCACCGAGCGGTGCGCCGGGCGGGAGACGCGGTGCGCCGGGCGGGCCGGGCACGGGCGGGCCGCAGGACGGCCCGACGCCCGGCACCGACGACGGCACGGCGACGGCACGGACGAGCGCAGCCAGGACGACGGCCGCGCTGCAGACGCTGCGGGAACAGGCGGAGCGGGCGCTCGCGGAGGCCGAGCGGCGCGGCAGGCGCGCCGGGTCGTCCTCCGGTGCGGGCGGCTGGTTCGGCGAGGGCTGACCGCTCGCCTCGCCGTTCCCCCGGCCCCGGGCCGCCGACCGGTGGCGGGCTACTGCGGAGTGCGGCGATACGGACCGGGCGCCACCCCGAGGCGCCGACAGCACCGGCCACGGGGGCGACGCGGCGGAGCAGCGGGCTGCTCAGCGCAGGTCGGGAGCGAGCAGCGCAAGGACGCCCGGCACGTTGCGGGCGAGGTGCTCCAGCAGCGACTCCGGGACCAGATCCACGGAGCGCAGCCCCTCCGGGGTGAACGCCACCCGCACCGTCTCGTAGGTGCCGCACGGCTCGTCGACCTCCGGCCCGTGCCGGAGCGCGGGGTCCATGGAGGCCAGTCGGCAGACGAAGAAGTGCTGCACCTTCAACCCCGGCGGGGTCGGCGGGTCGCCCGGCTGGGGCACGTGCGGCACGGTGTCGACGAACGCCGGCACCACGTCGGTGATCTTTGCGCCGAGTTCCTCGAAGACCTCGCGGTGCAGGGCGTCGAGGACGGAGAGGTCCTCCGGCTCCACACCGCCGCCCGGCGTGATCCAGTACGGCGGCTGGTCGGGCTTGACGCGTTTGATGACGATCAGCTCGTAGGGGCCGCCCGGATTCGGACGGTCGAGCAGGATGGCGCGAGCCGTGCGCTTGACCACCCGGGCTGCCTCGGTCATGCAGGACATCTCGCCACCGGCGCCCCGTGCGAAACATGGTGCCCACGGTGCGGACTCCCGCGTTCCGCTACTCGGTACAGAAGCCAACGCCGTGGGCAGCGCGGGCGGGCAGCGCCCCGCCGCACCCGCTGCGGCGGGGCGGGGCGACCGCCCGGCGGGGTCCGCGGGCGGCCGCCCCGTGATCAGTCGGCGGAGCGAGCCGTCTCGTCCAGCGCCCGGTCGACGTCGGCGATCAGGTCGGCCGCGTCCTCGATGCCGACCGACAGCCGGATGAACCCCGGCGGCACCTGCGCGGCGGGGTGCGCGCCGGCCGGGTCGTCCGCCGCGGAGACCTCACCCGCGCCGTCGCCGGGGGTGGGGCCGGCCGGGGGCTCCGTCCAGCGTGCGCGGCGCTCCGCCATGGAGCGGACCCCGCCGAAGCTGGTCGCCTCCCCGATCACCCGCAGCGCCGCGAGGAACCGCTCGGCGTGGGCGCGGTCGGGGAGGGTGAAGGAGACCACCCCGCCGAAGGCGGACATCTGCGCCGCCGCGACGGCGTGCCCGGGGTCGCCGGGCAGGCCGGGATAGCGGACGTCCGCGACGTCACCGCGTTCGAGCAGCCGCCGGGCGATCGCCAGGGCGTTGGCAGACTGCCGCTCCAAGCGCAGCGGGAGGGTCGCCATGCCGCGGTGCGCCAGCCAGGTCTCCATCGGGCCGGGGACGGCGCCGACGCAGCTGCGCCAGGTCCTGACCGGGCCGAGCAGCGCGGCGTCCCGGGTCGCGACGTACCCGAGCAGGACGTCGCCGTGGCCGCTGAACCCCTTGGTGCCGCTGGCGACGGAGAGGTCGGCGCCGAGTTCCAGCGGGCGCTGGCCGAGCGGCGTCGGCAGGGTGTTGTCGACCGCGACCAGCACGCCGCGCTCGCGGGCGGCGTCGGCGAGGGCCCGGATGTCGCAGGTGTCCAGGCCGGGGTTGGCCGGGGTCTCCAGCCACAGCAGGCGGGCGTCGGCGAGGGCGGCGAGCTGGCCCTCGGTGTCGGCGGTCGCCACCTGGCGGACGGTGACCCCGAACTCGCCGAGTCGATCGCCCAGTTGGTGGACCCCGTGGTAGCCGTCGGAGGGGACGACCACGGTGTCGCCGGGCCGGAGGTGGCCGAAGAGCACGGCGGCCACGGCCGCCATGCCGGAGGCGAACACGGCGGCGTGGGCGGGCTCGCCGGGCGACTCCAGCTCGGCCACGGCGGTCTCCAGCGCCGTCCACGTCGGGTTGGTCTCCCGGCCGTAGGCGTAGGGGGCGCCGGTGGGGTCGCCGGGGAGGTGGAAGTAGGCCGACATCACCGGACCCGGCATCGGCGGCCGGAACGGTTCGGCCGCCGGCAGGCCGGCGTGCGCCGCACGCGTGGCGTCGCCGGTGGCGTCCGGCATGGGCGATGAGTTCGGTGGTGTGGACATGCCGGACAGGCTAACGCCCCCGGTCAGAGAGGTGCGGGGGACGGCCGCATCCCGGAAGCGGCGGACCCGTCCGGCTCCGACGGGGCCCGTCCGGCTCCGGCGCGCCGTCGGTCGGGCGGCGCCGGGGGCGGTGCACCGGGCGCGGGGGACGCGACGCGGCGACGCGGCGACGCGACTGCGGAAACGTCGACGGCCCGCGGCGCACCTGGCGCAGCGGACCGTCGGGGATCGGCCGTCGGGAGGGCGGGTATCGGCCGCGGTGGGTCGCGCCGACCGCGGAGCGGTTCTCAGTCGCGGTCGAAGGCGGCGCTGACGCCCCAGGACACCAGACCGACGATCAGGCCGCCGAGCACCGCCGTCCAGAAGCCGTCCACGTGGAAGGCGTCGCCCGCGATCCAGCTGGTGAGCATCAGCATCAGGGCGTTGATGACCAGGCTGAACAGGCCGAGCGTCAGCAGCAGGAGCGGCAGGGAGAGCAGCCGGACGATCGGCTTGACGATGAGGTTCACCAGGCCGAAGATCAGCGCGACGAGCGCGAGGGTCAGGGCCTGGCTGCCCGTGCTTGCGCCCTCGTCGCCGAGGGTGATTCCATCCAACAGCCAGACCGCGACGGCGAGAGCGGCGGCGTTGGCGATGAACTTGATAAGGATGCTCGTCATATACGGGATCGTTCCAGAAGACGGCGGTCCCAGGGCAAGGGGCGTGGGCGGATGAAGGCTTTCCGGCTGGATCAGCTGGAGGCGGAACGAGCCGCGAACCAGGGGGCGTACCTGCGCTTCCTGCGGGAGCGGACCATGTCGGCCGGGCTCTACGCGCTCGACGCGGGTGCACAGGACACGCAGGGTCCGCACCAGCAGGACGAGATCTACCTGGTGGTGAGCGGCCGCGCCTCGATCACGGTCGGAGAGGAAACAACGCAGGTCGGACGGGGTAGCGTCGTCTTCGTGCCCGCCCTCGTGCCGCACCGCTTCCACCACATCACCGAGGATCTGCGCGTCATGGTGATCTTCTCCCCGCCGGAGGGCTGAGGGCGGCGAGGCGTCCGCGCGACGGCGGTCCGCGGCGGTCCGCAGGGGTTCCGACGGCCGGTGCCGTGGTGCGATCCACGCCATACCCGCGGTCGGGCGTGTCGCAGCGCGGTGGGCCGCGCGTCCCGGCCGGGGCGCGCGGCCGTGCGCCCCGGAGCGTACGGCAGGGCGC
>NZ_JAAVJD010000283.1 GCF_012033735.1 Streptomyces lonarensis
CGCCCGGGCTCGGAGGCGCCGCCGACCCGGCCGTCCGCGTCGAGCAGGAGGCGCCGACCGGCGGGACATGCCGGGCGGGCGCCCGCCGGCTCCGGGTCGGGGTCAGCCGCGACCGTCGAGTTCCGCCCGAACGGCCGCGGTGAGCGCCGCCAGGCGCGGGGAGGCGACCAGCTGCTCCAGCGCGAGCGGCCGACCGTCGGCGTCGGAGACGGGCAGCCGCCAGTTGGGGTACTCGCGCCAGGTGCCCGGGACGTTCTGCGGGCGGCGGTCCCCCACCAGGTCGGGCAGCCACAGGCCGATCAGCCGGGCGGGCGTCCGCGCCAGGTACCGGTAGGCGGCGGTGATGCGGTCCTCCTCCCCCGCGTCCTGCGACAGCAGGCCGTGGCGGGCGAAGGTCGCGAGCCAGTCCTCGGTCTCCGCGCGCGCCGCGGCACGCGCGGTCTCCGGGTCGCCCTCCACCAGCCCCAGCCGGAGCCGCAGCTCGATGTCGGACTCCCCCAGGCGCGCCGCGGCGGGCGGCAGGTCGTGGGTGGAGACGGTGGCGAGCGCGCCGGCCCGCCACCGCCAGGGCGGCAGCGCCGGCTCCCCCGGCTTGTCGTACTCCCGCTCGAACCACAGCACGGAGGTGCCGAGGAGGCCGCGTCCCGACAGCTCCTCCCGGACCCCGGGCTCGACGGTGCCGAGGTCCTCGCCGATCACCACCGCCCCGGAGCGCTGGGCGGCGAGCGCCAGGGTGCCGAGCATGGCGCGGGCGTCGTAGTGGACGTAGGTGCCGTCGGCGGGCGAGGCGCCCTCGGGCACCCACCAGAGCCGGAAATGGCTGAGCACGTGGTCGATCCGGAGGCCGCCCGCGTGCCGCAGCAGTCCGTCGAGCAGCTCGCGGTAGGGCGCGTAGCCCGCGGCGGCCAGCGCGTCGGGGCGCCAGGGCGGCAGTCCCCAGTCCTGGCCCCGCGCGTTGAACGCGTCGGGCGGCGCGCCGATCGACATGCCGGCGGCGAGCGCCCCCTGGTGCGCCCAGGCCTCCGACCCGTCGGGGTGGACGCCCAGCGCCAGGTCGTGGACGAGGCCGATGTCCATGCCCGCGGCGCGGGCGGTGCGCTGGGCGGTGGCCAGCTGCTCGTCGGTGAGCCAGGTCAGCCAGGCGTGGAAGTCGACGCGGGCGCGGTGCTCGTCCCGGGCGCGGGCGGTGTCGGCGGAGGCCGGGTCCCGCAGTCCGGCGGGCCAGCCGCGCCAGTCGGGACCGTGCCGCTCGGTCAGGGCGCACCACAGCGCGTGGTCGGCGAGGGCGCGGCCCTGGCCGTCGCGGTAGGCGGCGTGCGCGGCGGCCCGGCCGGGGGTCAGCGGGACGCGGTGCACCAGCTCCAGCGCTTCGCGCTTCAGCGCCCAGACCGCGTCGCGGTCGATGGGCCGGTCGTGCCGCAGGACGCCGTCGCGGAGTTCTCCGGCGCGGGCGACGAGGACGGCGGCCCGCTCGGCGGCGGCGCCGTCGAGGTAGCGGAACTCGGGGACGTCCTCCACCCGCAGGTGGACGGGGTCGCAGTAGCGGCGGGTGGCGGGGCGGTAGGGCGAGGGGTCGGTGTCCTCGCCGGCGGCCGCGGGGACGGCGGCGTGCAGCGGGTTGATCTGGAGGAAGCCGGCGCCGATGGCGCGGCCGGACCAGCCGGCGAGCTCCGCCAGGTCGCTCAGGTCGCCCATCCCCCAGGAGCGGGCGGAGAGCACCGAGTAGAGCTGGAGGAGCAGCCCGTGGCGGCGGCTGCGGGGCACGGGTAACCGGTCGGGGGTGACCAGCAGGTGGGCGTGGGCGGAGCGGCCGTCGGCGGTGTGGGCGCGCAGCAGGTGGCGGCCCAGCGGCAGTCCCGGGCCGAAGCCCAGCTCGCGGCCGTCCTCCGTGCGGACCCGCAGCACCGTTCCCTCGGGCAGCGGCGGGAGGCCCTCGTGGGCGGTGGGCCCGTCGCCGAGGACGACGGTGGGCGGGAGGAGGCGGGTGGCGGCGGTGCGGTGGTGCCGTTCCAGCTCTTCGCCGATGGCGCGGTCGCTGGTCGCGTCCACGCCGAGGGCGCCGAGGACGGCCACGACGGTCTCGCGCGGCACGTCGACACATCGATCGGGTGAGGGCCGGTAGGAAGTGGCGACGGAGTGTGCCGCGGCGAGCCGCGCAAGCTGCCTCATTCGATGCCCGTTACCCCCGTGGCGCCGGCGTCGCCGGTGGTCTCGTGGTCCCCGCGGGAGTCGCCCTGCAGGGCGGTGCCGGTGGGCTCGGCGGTCAGCGGGAGCTGCGCCGCGAGGGGCTGCTCCGCAGTGAGCGGGGTGGTGTCGGCGAGCGGGGGCTCGCTGGTGAGGGGCGCCGCGTGGCCGGAGCGCGAGCTGGAGCCGTCGAGCCCGGAGTCGGGGTCGGTGAGGGCCGACAGGTCGAGCTCACCGGTGTCCCACAGCTCGGGCGCGGCGTGTTTCACGGGTTCGTCGTCGGCGGCCTGCGTCGGCATCCAGATGAGGGCGGGGCTGTCCAGCTCTGTGGCTGCAGTCACGATGTCGTCTCCTTGCGTGTTCCGGACCCGGTCGTCGGGGCCGGTCCGGTCCGCTCGTCGTACTCGTTCGGTGTTCTCCACCAGCTGCTTCCTGGTCGTCCCTACCCAGACTGCGTGATGGCACCCGTCCCTGCACCAGGAAGGTGGTCGACCTCACGCCGCCATATCACGAAGATTTTCGCGCGTGGACCCGGGTTTTCGCCATATCTTCCGGGGGTCGCGCGGGTGGCCGGGACCGGCGCGCAGGGGTGACTGCCAGGGGTGGGCGACGGCACGGGGCGAGCCGCCGGACGCGGTGAGCAGGCGGGGGCGGGGCGCGGTGGGCGGGGGCGGCGCGGGCGGTGGACGCCGCGGTCGGGCCGGGCGGCCGGCCGACGCGCGACGCGGCATCACGGCGGGGTGCCCTACAGCGGGGTGCCCTCGAAGCGGGCGAGCGCCTCGTCGGCGCCGTACGGCCGCAGGTACGGCATCCACCGCGGGTCGCGGTGGCCGGTGCCGATGATGCGCCAGGCCAGCCCCGACGGCGGGCCCGGCGGGTGACGCAGCCGCCAGCCCAGCTCGGCGACCTGCCGGTCCGCCTTGACGTGGTTGCACCGCCGGCAGGCAGCCACCACGTTCTCCCACGCGTGCGCGCCGCCCCGGCTGCGGGGGACGACGTGGTCCACGCTGGTCGCGACGGCGCCGCAGTAGGCGCACCGCCCGCCGTCCCGCGCGAACAGCGCGCGGCGGGTCAGGGGGACGGCGGTGCGGTAGGGCACCGGGACGAACCGCTTGAGTCGCACCACGCTGGGGGCCGGAATCACCCGGGTCGCGCTCCGGAGCAGCAGGCCGCTGTGTTCCAGCGCCACCGCCTTGTCGTGCAGCAGCAGTACCAGTGCGCGTCGGACCGGTACGACACCCAGCGGCTCGTACGAGGCGTTGAGGACCAGGACATGTGGCACGAGCGGCCTCCCGTTCCGTCGGCGACGCGTGGCTTCGCGCCGGGACGATCTCCCACAGTGTCCATCGCGGACCGGCGGCGGCGCCACCACGAAAGGGAATGTGTCGGGGTCCACATCCGGACACGGCGGCGCTGGTGAGGCGCCCGTCCCCGGGCCGCGCACCGGTTGACCTGGCCGGTTCCCGGCCCTCGGCCTGCCGCCGGTGTCGGCTGCTCGCCTACCGTGATCGGGTGCTTCCGTCCCTTTCCGCCCCTGCCGTCACCGCCGCCCTCGGCCGCGCACCGGCCGCCGCCGCGCCGCCGGTCCCGTCCGCCCCACCGGCCGACGCGCCGTCGTCCGCCCTCGCCGACACGGCGGAACGTGCAGCGCGGACCGCCGGCTGGCTGGAGGCCAACTGGGAGGGCTGGCTGGCGACGGGGTTGCGGATCGTCCTGATCGCGGTGATCGCGTTCGTGGCGCAGGCGCTGGTCCGCCGGGCCATCTCACGGGTCATCGTGCGGATGAGCCGGCGCGAGCGGGCGGCCGGGCCGACCCGCGGCCTGCTCGTCAACCCGGAGCGGCGGCGGCAGCGGTCGGCGGCGATCGGCTCGGTACTGCGCAGCGTGGCGACGCTGCTGATCCTGGGCACCGCCGCGTTGATGGTCCTGGACCAGCTGGGCATAGAGCTGGGGCCGCTGATGGCAAGCGCGGGCATCGTCGGCGTCGCCATCGGCTTCGGCGCGCGCAACCTGGTCACCGACGTCCTGACCGGCATGTTCATGCTGCTGGAGGACCAGTACGGGGTGGGCGACCGGATCGACGCCGGCGAGGTGGTCGGCGAGGTCCTGGAGATCGGGCTGCGGGTGACGACGCTGCGCGCGGACGACGGCGAGATCTGGTACGTCCGCAACGGCGAGATCAAGCGGGTCGGCAACCTCAGCCAGGGCTGGTCGACGGCGGCCGTCGAGGTCGAGGTCCGGGCGTCGGAGGACACCGCCCGGGTGGTCGAGCTGGTCACGCGCGCGGGCGCCGAGCTGTCGGCGAGCCCGCCCTGGGACGAACTGCTGTGGGAGCCGCTGGAGGTCCTGGGGCTGGAGTCGGTCTCCATGGACTCGCAGGTGATCAAGGCGACCGTGAAGGTGCCGGCGGGGAAGGGCCCCGCCGTCGGGCGGGAGCTGCGGCTGCGGATCAAGAAGCTGCTGGACGCCGAGGGCATACCGCAGGTGGACCCGGCGGGGATCACCCTGGACAAGCTGCGCGGCGGCGACGCCGAATCGGGGGTGGCGCCGACCGCGGCCCGCGCCCCCGCCGGGGCCTGAGCCGGCGACCGCGGACCGACCGTGGCGCGGCGTCGGCGTCGGCGTCGGCGCGGCAGGCGGTGCACGGGCCGGTGGGCACGGGCCGGTGGGCAGGGGCCGGTGCGGACGGGTGCGCCGACACCTTGTCCCCGGCGCCCCGACTCGCGCAGGATGACGCGCATGTCACGTACCGCGCCCGAGCTGCGCCCCTACCGCCCCACCGACAGCGCCTGGCTCGCCGACGTGTGCGTCCGAACCGGCCTCGGCGGAGAGGACGCCACCGGCCACTACGACGACCCCGAGGTGCTTCCGGCCATCTTCGCGAGCCCCTACGCCGCGCTGGAGCCCTCCCTGGTCTTCGTCGCCGACGACGGCGAGCGCGTCATCGGGTACGTCCTCGGCACCGCGGACAGCGCGGGCTTCTTCGACCGGTTCCGCCGCGAGTGGCTGCCCACCGTCGCCGACCGCTTCCCCGCCCCCGACGGGCCGGTCGAGGGCCCCGACGCCGCCATGCGGGAGCTGCTGCACCACGCCGGCCGCATGCACGTCCCGGCCTTCGACGAGTGCCATCCGGCCCACCTCCACATCGACCTCCTCCCGGAGGGCCAGGGCCGCGGCCTGGGCCGCGCCCTGATGGAGACCTACCTCGACGCGCTGCGGGAGCGCGGTGTGCCCGGCGTGCACCTGGGGGTCAACCCGGAGAACACGCGTGCCCGCGCCTTCTACGACCGGCTGGGTTTCACCTCGCTGACGGCGCCCGGAGCCTCACCCGGGGCGGTCCACCTCGGCATGCGGCTCTGACGCCCCTCCCCCTTCCGGTGACACCACGGAGGGGAGGCCGGGCGGCGGGCCGGGCCGGCCGCGGAGCCGCTTCCCGGGCCGGGGGCGCCGCGCGAGGACGCCCGGCGGCGACCTCCGCCGCCCGGTGCCGGACGGTGGCGGGGAAGATCCCGAATGGAAGAAGATCCCGGACGAACCCGTGTCCGGAGCGTCGCCACCGGTCATACTGCTGGGCGAGCGCCGCGTGGTGGGGACCGCGGTGACACGCCGAGGGGGAGGGCCCGGACCGTGACGCTGCCGCCGACGACGCCGCAGGCAGGCCCTGCGCGCGACGTCCCCGGCCCCGGCGTCGTCGGCGACGGCGCCGATC
>NZ_JAAVJD010000284.1 GCF_012033735.1 Streptomyces lonarensis
CCCCCCCGGCGGGTGGTCGGGCCAACCGCCGCGCCGTGGCCGCCGCTGCTGCCCGCGCCCGCCGCCCGGGCCTGGGCTACGCTTGGTCCCGATGCTGCTGCTCTGCGTGTTCGCCGGTGCTCCCGGGCACCGCCACGGGTGGCACCGCCACCACGGCGCCGCAGGGCGCGAGCCGCGTCCGTCCGGCCCGGTCCGCGGCGCCCGGCGGGCGCCCCGACCACCCGTCCGCCGCTCTCCGGTGTTCGCCGGTAGCGGATGTTGTGGGTCCGCGCTGCATGGAGTGACAGCCTGGACGGGTAGGAAGCCCCTAGTGAAGAGGGGGTGCCCCCGGCAGGATGAAGGAGGGCCCGACCTGCGCGGCGAACATTGCTGTTCGCCCTCGGCGTAAGCCATGTCAGGTGGAATCTCCTCGCCTACGGGAACATCGTCTCTCACTATCGGGTTGAACTGTTGTCGGCTGTTCGGGGCAGGAGGGCCGGTGGCGGCTGCATTGATCCGACGCTGAGGCGATTCGGGCCGGTGTCGGCAGTTGGAATGAGCGGTCCCGGGCCGCGGGACTAAGCTGCGGAAGGACAGGGAGGGGACCGACCCCTTACTGACTGACCGCTCTGAGGAGCGATTAACGATGTTCGAGAGGTTCACCGACCGTGCGCGGCGGGTTGTCGTCCTGGCTCAGGAAGAAGCCCGGATGCTCAACCACAACTACATCGGCACCGAGCACATCCTTCTGGGTCTGATCCACGAGGGTGAGGGTGTCGCCGCTAAGGCCCTGGAGAGCCTCGGGATCTCGCTCGAGGCGGTCCGCCAGCAGGTGGAGGAGATCATCGGCCAGGGCCAGCAGGCCCCGTCCGGCCACATCCCCTTCACCCCCCGGGCCAAGAAGGTGCTGGAGCTCTCGCTGCGCGAGGCCCTCCAGCTCGGCCACAACTACATCGGCACCGAGCACATCCTGCTCGGCCTGATCCGCGAGGGCGAGGGCGTCGCCGCCCAGGTCCTGGTGAAGCTGGGCGCCGATCTCAACCGGGTGCGGCAGCAGGTCATCCAGCTGCTCTCCGGCTACTCCGGCGGCAAGGAGGCCGCGACGGCGGGCGCCCCCACCGAGGGCACCCCCTCCACCTCCCTGGTGCTGGACCAGTTCGGCCGCAACCTCACGCAGGCCGCCCGCGAGTCCAAGCTCGACCCGGTCATCGGGCGCGAGAAGGAGATCGAGCGGGTCATGCAGGTGCTGTCCCGTCGCACCAAGAACAACCCGGTGCTGATCGGTGAGCCCGGCGTCGGCAAGACCGCCGTCGTGGAGGGCCTGGCCCAGGCGATCGTCAAGGGCGAGGTCCCGGAGACGCTGAAGGACAAGCACCTCTACACCCTCGACCTGGGCGCGCTGGTCGCCGGTTCCCGCTACCGCGGTGACTTCGAGGAGCGCCTGAAGAAGGTGCTCAAGGAGATCCGCACCCGCGGTGACATCATCCTGTTCATCGACGAGCTGCACACCCTGGTCGGCGCCGGTGCCGCCGAGGGCGCGATCGACGCCGCGTCGATCCTGAAGCCCATGCTGGCCCGCGGTGAGCTGCAGACCATCGGTGCCACCACGCTCGACGAGTACCGCAAGTACCTGGAGAAGGACGCCGCGCTGGAGCGCCGCTTCCAGCCCATCCAGGTGGCCGAGCCGTCGATGCCGCACACCATCGAGATCCTGAAGGGGCTGCGCGACCGGTACGAGGCGCACCACCGCGTCTCGATCACCGACGCCGCCCTGGTCGCCGCCGCGCAGCTGGCCGACCGGTACATCTCGGACCGCTTCCTGCCGGACAAGGCGATCGACCTGATCGACGAGGCCGGCTCCCGGATGCGCATCCGCCGGATGACCGCGCCGCCGGACCTCCGCGAGTTCGACGAGAAGATCGCGAACGTCCGCCGCGAGAAGGAGTCCGCGATCGACTCGCAGGACTTCGAGAAGGCCGCCTCCCTGCGGGACGACGAGAAGCAGCTGCTCTCGCAGAAGTCCCAGCGGGAGAAGGAGTGGAAGGCCGGCGACATGGACGTCGTCGCCGAGGTCGACGAGGAGCTGATCGCCGAGGTCCTCGCCGCTTCCACCGGCATCCCGGTCTTCAAGCTGACCGAGGAGGAGTCCTCGCGTCTGCTCCGCATGGAGGACGAGCTCCACAAGCGGGTCATCGGCCAGGAGGACGCCATCAAGGCGCTCTCCCAGGCGATCCGCCGTACCCGTGCCGGCCTGAAGGACCCGAAGCGTCCCGGTGGTTCGTTCATCTTCGCCGGCCCGTCCGGTGTCGGTAAGACCGAGCTGTCCAAGACGCTGGCCGAGTTCCTCTTCGGCGACGAGGACGCCCTGATCTCCCTCGACATGTCGGAGTTCGGCGAGAAGCACACCGTCTCCCGGCTGTTCGGCTCGCCTCCCGGCTACGTCGGCTACGAGGAGGGCGGCCAGCTCACGGAGAAGGTGCGGCGCAAGCCGTTCTCGGTGGTCCTCTTCGACGAGGTCGAGAAGGCGCACCCGGACATCTTCAACTCGCTGCTGCAGATCCTGGAGGACGGTCGTCTGACCGACTCCCAGGGCCGGGTCGTGGACTTCAAGAACACGGTCATCATCATGACGACCAACCTCGGCACCCGGGACATCTCCAAGGGCTTCAACATGGGCTTCGCCGTGGCCGGCGACGTCAACACCGGCTACGAGCGGATGAAGGCCAAGGTCAACGAGGAGCTGAAGCAGCACTTCCGCCCCGAGTTCCTGAACCGTGTCGACGACACGGTGGTCTTCCACCAGCTGACGCGGGACGACATCATCAAGATCGTCGACCTCATGGTGGCCCAGGTGGACGAGCGGCTGAAGGACCGGGACATGGGCATCGAGCTCTCCCCGGAGGCCAAGTCGCTGCTGGCCAAGCGCGGGTACGACCCCGTGCTCGGCGCCCGGCCGCTGCGCCGGACGATCCAGCGGGAGATCGAGGACGTCCTGTCGGAGAAGATCCTTTTCGGCGAGCTGCGTCCCGGTCACATCGTGGTCGTCGGCACCGAGGGCACGGACAAGGAGGCCAAGTTCACCTTCCACGGTGAGGAGAAGGCCGCCCTGCCCGACGCGCCGCCGGTGGACGCCGCGGCCGGCAAGGGGCCGAACCTCTCCAAGGACAGCTGAGCCGCTGTCCGCGGACGGTCGCCACTGAGCGCCTGAGACGACCGCGCCCCCGCCGCCTCTCGATGAGGTGGCGGGGGCGCGGTCGTGTGTGCGGGGCGGGCCGGGGGCCTGGGTCAGTCCTCGGCGCCGCCGCTCCCGTTCACGGCGGCCGCCGCGGCGTTCCCCGCCGGGGACTCGCCGTCGGCCGGGTCGCCGGCCGGGTCGCCGGTAGGGTCGTCGGCCGCGGCGGCCGTGAGGAGTTCCTGGGCGACCTGGAGCGCGGCGATCCGCTTCTCCTCCGGGCTGACGTCGATGTACTGGGAGACGGCGAAGACCGCGGCGTGGATGGTGTGCAGCGCCGCCAGGCCGCGGATGCGGTCCACCGTCGCCGCGGTGGGCGGCACCAGCAGCGCCCCCAGCACCCGCACCCGCTCCTTGAACCGTTCCCCGAGGTGGAACCGCCCCAGGCTGGCCTGGTTCTCCTGCATGAAGCGGAAGAGCGGCCCGGCGGAGGCCATCGCCTCGCTGTAGCGGCGCAGGATCTCCCGCTTGTTCTCCAGCGTCGGCTCCTGCTCGCCCGCCCACGCCACGATGGCGTCGATGGGCCGGGTCCACTCGTCGTAGATCGCGACGACGAGCTCCTCCTTGGTCTTGAAGTGGTAGTAGAGCGCCGCCTTCGTCACGTCCAGCTCCTCGGCGATCTCCCGCAGCGAGGTGTTGTCGTAGCCACGCGCCACGAACAGGCGGAGGGCCACCTCCTGGATTCGCCCGCGGGTGTTGCCACGCCGGCCTCCGGTCGTGTCGCCTTCCGTGCCGCTCATGCCTCTCCCTCGCCGTGCCGCCTCGTGGTCGTGCCGCTGTATTGTCCCGCAGCCGTGTCGGCGCGAGGACGGGCCGTGTCGTACCGCCCGTCCGTGCACCCGGCCTCGGCTGCCGCCGAGCCACGCCGGCTCGCGATGCCGTCGCCGCACCGGGCGCACTGGGCGCACCGGGCGCACCGCCGCGGGCACGCCAACTGACTTGACGCCCGGCAAGTAGCTGCCGTAGCTTGCGTTACTGTACCCGAACTAGCCGGTCGGCAAGTAAGTGAGGCCGGTGCGAGCAGAACCGGTGGGAGCGCAGTGACCCGGGACACCCGACCCGACCAGCCGGCCGACCAGCAGACGGCCGGCAGGAAACCACGCGGTATCCGCATCGTCCTCGTCGCGCTGATGATCTCGGCGCTGCTGGCGATGCTCGACAACATGATCATCGCGACGGCGATGCCGACCATCGTCGGCGACCTCGGCGGCCTCGCCCACCTCTCGTGGGTCGTCACCGCCTACACCCTCGCCACCGCCGCCTCCACCCCTGTCTGGGGCAAGCTCGGCGACCTGTACGGGCGGAAGGGCATCTTCCTCACCGCCATCGTCATCTTCGTCGCCGGCTCCGTCACCTCCGGGGCGGCGCAGACGATGGGCCAGCTCATCGGGTTCCGCGCCCTCCAGGGGCTCGGCGCGGGCGGACTGCTCGTCGGCGTCATGTCGATCATCGGCGAGTTGATACCGCCCCGGGAGCGCGGCCGGTACCAGGGCCTCTTCGCCAGCATCATGGCCGTCGCCATGATCGGCGGCCCGCTGCTCGGCGGCATCATCACCGACAGCCTCGGCTGGCGCTGGGCCTTCTACATCAACGTCCCGCTCGGCGCGGTCGCCATCGCCATGGTCGCCACCGTCCTCCACCTGCCGAAACGCCGCAGCACCGCCCGGATCGACTACACCGGCGCCGTGCTGCTGACCGTCGCCATCACCGCGCTGGTGCTCGTCACCACCTGGGGCGGCTCCGAGTACGGGTGGCTCTCGCCCACCATCGTCGGCCTCGCCGTCGTCGGCGTCGCCACCCTGGCGGTGTTCATCGTGGTGGAGCGCCGCGTCTCCGAACCCCTGCTGCCGCTCGGCCTCTTCCGCAACCCGAACTTCTCGCTCGCCGTCGGCATGGGGTTCGTCCTCGGCATCGTCATGTTCGGCGCGATGATCTTCCTGCCCGTCTACCAGCAGGCCGTGCAGGGCGCCTCCGCCACCAACTCCGGCATGCAGCTGCTCCCGATGCTCCTGGCGATGATGAGCGTCTCGCTCATCGTCGGACGCGCCACCACCCGGACCGGCCGCTACCGCATCTTCCCCATCGTCGGCGGCGCGCTGGTCGTCACCGGACTCCTGCTGCTCTCCACCGTCGGCCCCGACACCACGCGGCTCACCACCGGCCTCTCGATGGCGGTCCTCGGCTGCGGCATGGGCTGCCTGATGCAGCTCACCATGCTCATCCCGCAGAACAGCGTCGAACTGCGCGACATCGGCGTCGCCTCGTCCACGGCGACCCTGGCCCGCACCCTGGGCGGCTCCTTCGGAGTCGCCGCTCTCGGCTCGCTCTTCAACTCCCGCCTCGCCGCCTCCCTCGGTGACGCCGCCGGAGCGGTGGACGTGGAGATCGGCGAGGGCGGCGGCCAGCTCGACGCCGCGTCGCTCGCCGCCCTCCCGGACGCCGCGCGCACCGCCTACCAGGAGGCCGTCAGCTCCGCCGTCGGCCTGATCTTCCTCGTCGGCGCCTGCGTCGCCGTCGCCGCCTTCCTCGCCGCCTGGTTCATCCGCGAGGTCCCGCTGCGCGGCGCGGAGCCGACCGCGGCCCCGGCCGCCGGCGGCCCCCCGGCCCCGGCCGCGCCGCTCGTC
>NZ_JAAVJD010000285.1:0-3063 GCF_012033735.1 Streptomyces lonarensis
GCTGCGCACCCTGCGGGAGGCGCTGGACACCGGCCGGCCGCCGCGGGTCGCGGGACGCGAGCTGGGCCGGCTGCGCCGCGGGCAGCCGCTGCTGCCGCGCGTCCTCGGCCTGCGGCTCCGCCCGAAGTCCGGCGGCGGCGAGTCGCTGGAGCTGGAGAAGGCGCTGGCAGAGGTCTCCAGCAGCACCCGCGCCGCGTTCGCGCTGCAGCGGCTGGAGGGGATGACGCGCGAGGAGGCCCGGACGCTGCTGGTGGCGGCCGGAATGAGCGAACCCCACGCGCACGGCGCGGTGACCTCCGCGGCGCGTCTGCCGGGCGCGGAGGAGGCGGAGGCGGCGGGCGCGGCCGCGGCGCCCCCGGCGCTGGAGGACCCGGCCGTGCTGCACCTGCACCCCACCGACCTGGTGCGGCGGCGCCGCCGGTTGCGGACCGCGGTCGCCGTCGCGGCGGCCGCGGTGGTGGGCGCCGGACTGCTGGCGGTCGTGCCGGACCGGGGCCCGACGGGGAACCCGGCGGCGCTCCAGGCGCTGGACCCGTCCCTGGTGGTGAAGGCACGTGCGGACAGCTGGCAGTCGGCGACCCGCCTGGACTTCACCGGGTGGCCCGCGCGCGGCGCCCTGACCGACGACAACGAGCTGCTGCGCCGTGCGCTGGCCGTGTGGGCCGACCCGGACGACTCGGTGCGGGTGTCGGCGACCCCGGGGACCGCGGCGGGTCCGGCGGCGGGTCCGCCGCAGCTGCTGTACGCCGGGGAGGTGGGCGACGCGCGGCTGGTGATCATGCACGACGGGCTGCGGCTGGTCCGGTACGGCGAACCGCTGGAGGGCGAGGGGTCGGTGCTCGACTTCGCCCGCACCGACGGCGCGGACGGCTCGACCTCGGCGGTGGTGCTCAACCGCGACACCGAGACCACCCGCTACCTGACCGCGCCGTGGGTCTCCACCGCGGGCGTGCACGACCTGCTGCTCCCGGGTACGGAACCGCGGGAGTTGGCGGTGGACGAGGAGGGCGTGACCGGCCCGGTCGCCAACGTCTTCAACCGGGAGAGCTGCACCACCTATCCCGTGGTGCGGTTCGCCGGCGGGGACGGCGAGGGCGGTGCGCCGGCTGCCTCGGTGCTGGCGGACATGGGCGAGTTGCTGCCCGCGCGGATCGGGGCGGAGGGCGACTCCCCGCTGGAAGGGCCGGGCTCCGAGGTGTGGGCGCGCACCGCCTGCCATCTCTCCTCGGTCAACGGCGAGGGGGTGCGGTCGGTGACCAGCACCGCCTTCGCCGCCCAGGAGCTGCCGGGCGGCGCGGGCACGGCGCAGTGGGTCTGCACCCGCGCCGAGACGTGGCGGGGCGCCGGCTCCCGCGCGATGACGCAGTTCCAGGCGCCGCAGGCCGACGGCGAGGCGGTCGCGCCGGGAGTGGTCACGGCCCGCGCCGAGGACACCGCGGCGTGCGGGGAGCGCGCGCCGGACGTGGTCGGCGGCATCCTGTGGAAGAGCGACGACGAGCAGTGGTTCCTGCTGGCGGCGGGGAGCGAGGGGGTCACCTCGCTCTCGGCCGAGGGCGGCGTGACCGGTGAGGTGCCCGGTCGGATCGCGGCGCTGCCCGCGAGCGAGGGCGCCGAGGCGGAGCTGCGGGGCTCCCGGGCGGACGGCACCGTCGTCGAGGCGCTGGGCTGAGTCACCGGGTCCGGCCGGACCCGGTGCCCGCCCGCACCGCGTCCGGCCGGACGTGCCGCCACACAGCGGGCACTCCGGCGGTGCGCCCGCGACGGACCGTACAGCGGCCTGGACCGGCAAGAGATCTACGCGCGAAGATGCCGTGGAGATGACTTCCCGCGACCTGCACGCCGTTGCATGTCATGTACACCTCATCACGGGGCACAACGCTGGCGACCACTGCGGTACCGCGGCCTCCCTCTCCCCGCGCCGCCGTCGGCCGGGCAGTGTCCCTGGACGGCGACGGCACGGGCGCGAGCACAGGGCGCGAGGGAGTCCGGCACCGCACAGACCAGTTCACTGGAGGAGCATTGTCCGCACACACCTCGCGACGCGGTTTCCTCACCGCCGTCGCAGCGGCCGCCGGGGGCGCGGTCGCACTGCCCGTCATCTGCGCCGGCACCGCCGTCGCCGCCCCGGGGGACCTCCCCGTCGTCACCCACCCCGACCACCCGGCCGCCCGCTACGCGGCGGGTACGGCGGGCGAAGCGCACGCCGAGCCGCTCAACGCCAGCGTGACGTGCGGACTGCACGGGAGGGCCGGCTGACATGGCGATCTTCGTGACCCGCGCCCAGTGGGGCGCCCGCGCCCGCCGTTCGGGCAACACCAACATCACCCCGCAGCACGGCGGGGTCTCCGTGCACCACGTGGACGGCGTCCGCGTGGCCCGGACCAACCACGCCGACTGCGCCGGGCAGGTGCGCGGCATCCAGAACCACCACATGGACACCAACGGCTGGACCGACGTGGCCTACAGCCACCTGGTCTGCGTCCACGGGTACGTCTTCGAGGGCCGCGGCGAGGGGCAGCGCACCGCGGCCAACGGCACCAACCCCGGCAACCAGAACTGGTACGCGGTCTGCGGGCTCACCGGTGGTACCGCCGCCAACTACGACCCGATCACCGCGCAGTTGATCGACGCCTTCCACATGACGATCACCCGGCTGCGCACCTCCGGCGGCGCGGGCGGGGCGGTCAACGGCCACCGCGACCACACCTCCACCGCCTGCCCCGGCAACCTCTACCCGCTGGTGCTGGACGGGCGGCTCGACCCGGGAGGCGGCGGGCCCGGCACCCCGCCGTGGCCGGGCGTGTACTTCCGGCAGCCGCCCGTCATGAACCACGCGAGTGTGGGGAGTTGGCAGGCCCGGATGAACAGCGCCCACGGCTTCTCGCTGACGGTGGACTCCGCGTACGGCCCGGCGTCGGAGGCTGCGTGCCGCACCCTGCAGAGCAGGGCCGGGATCGCCGTGGACGGCGTGGTCGGCCCCGCCACCTGGAGCGCCACCTTCGGCTGACGGCGTGGCAGGGCACCGGTGTCCTCCCGTTCCCGGGCCGGGGTCGAGCCCCGGCC
>NZ_JAAVJD010000285.1:3073-5833 GCF_012033735.1 Streptomyces lonarensis
CCGGCGGGGCGCCCCGCCTCGGCGGCGCGCCCCGCCGTCTCAACCGACAAGCGCCAGCCGTCAGCCGTCAGCCGTCAGCCGAGGGTGAAGACCGCCACGGTCCGGCCCGGCACCTCGAAGGTGCCGTCCGCCGCGTCGAAGGACGCCTCGCGCACCACCGGGTCGGCACCCTCCTCCTGCACCGGGTGGAGGGCGAACCCGGCACCGCGGAAGGACGGATGGTGCTGGCGGGTCGCCCCCGGGGTGGCGTTGAGGACCACCACGAGGTCACCGGCGCGCATCGTGATGACCCCCGGCGCCTCGTGCTCCGTGCCGGACAGCGGGAACGACACCGTGCGCTGCACCTCGTCGAGGGTCGTCAGCCCGAAGGCGTCCTCGGCGGTGCGGATGGTGAGGAGGTCGCGGTAGGCGCCCTCGGCGGCGCGGATCTCGGCGCACCCCACCCGCAGCGACTCCTCGGTGAGGAGCGGCGCGGCCCAGGGCCACTTGTCCTCGTTGTCCCACGCCGGCGGCAGGCCGCGGCCGAAGCCGTTGCCGGCCTCGCAGTTCCAGTGGATCGCGTTGAACCAGTCGCCCGAGTCGTAGCTGTTGCGGTCCAGCGACTTGGAGCGCAGCAGCTCCGTCCCGGCCTGCCCGAAGACGGCGCCCTGCGAGAGCAGCGCGGTGGCCGTGGCCAGCACCTGCATCCTCGCCCGGTCGGCGGGGGCGGTGTCCGCCGGGAGCTTGTAGGCGAGCGCGTCGAACAGCGCCTCGTTGTCGTGCTTGTCGACGTAGGCGACGGCCTCCCCGGGGGCGGCGGTGTAGCCGGCCGGTGAGCCGTTGTAGTCCACCTCGGCGCCGGTCACCTCCCGGCCGCGGGAGTCGGTGAACCGGTAGTCGGCGAGGTTGCCGGTCAGCCCCACCTTGATCAGGTCCTGGTGGCTGAGGAGCCGCCGGAGCTGCTCCTCGGAACTGCCGTTGGCCGGGGAGCCGTTGGGGTCGCTCCACAGGCCGGAGCCGAAGCCCTGGACGCCGGGGTCCTCGTCGAAGGGGCCCCCGCCGCGCACGGCGTCGCGAGCCCGGTCGGAGAAGGTGGCGATGCCGGTGCCGGCCATGTTCCGCTGGGTGGCCTGCTCGAAGCGGGCGTCGTCGGCGACCTCGCCGAAGTTCCAGCCCTCGCCGTAGAGGACGACGGCGCTGCCGTCCACACCGTCCCGCTCCGGGGTGAGCGCGTCGAGGGCGGCGCGGACGTCGAGCAGGTTCTGCTTGGGATGGTGGCCCATCAGGTCGAACCGGAAGCCGTCCACGCGGTAGTGGCGCGCCCAGAGCACGACGGAGTCGACGGTCAGCTTCCCCATCATGGCGTGCTCGGGGGCGGTGTTCGGGCAGCAGGTGGAGTCGGCGACGCTGCCGTCCGCCAGCAGCCGG
The DNA here is from genome assembly GCF_012033735.1 of Streptomyces lonarensis. Classification (GTDB taxonomy): domain Bacteria; phylum Actinomycetota; class Actinomycetes; order Streptomycetales; family Streptomycetaceae; genus Streptomyces; species Streptomyces lonarensis. Next base: position 4,481 of record NZ_JAAVJD010000285.1, read on the forward strand.
TGGTAGTAGCCCGGGACGACCCGGTCCAGGATCGACCGGTCGTCCTGGCCGGCGGCGAAGGTGTGGTTGTAGACCACGTCGACCACGACCCGCAGGTCCCGCGCGTTGAGCGCGCGCACCATCTCGCGGAACTCCACGGTCCGGGCGGTGCCGTCGGCGTCGGTGGCGTAGGAGCCCTCCGGCACGTTGAAGTGCAGCGGGTCGTAGCCCCAGTTGTAGGCGTCGCGGTCCCGGACCTGCCCGACGCACTCCTGCTGCCGCGGCGAGTCGGGGGCGAGGGACGCCAGGTCGCAGTCCGGTTCGCGCCGGTCCGCGGGATTCTCGGGGACGGAGCCGATGTCGTTGGTGGGCAGCAGGTGGAGGTGGGTGGTTCCGGCGTCCGACAGCCGCTGCAACTGCCGCACCCCGTCACTGTCCTGCTCGGCGAACGCCAGGTAGCGGCCGGGGTGTTCCGCGGTGGGGTCCGCCACCGAGAAGTCCCGGACGTGGATCTCCTGGATCGCCGCGCGGGCCATCGGGACCGCCTCCGGCTTGGCGGCGTCCGCCCAGCCGTCGGGGGCGAGCGCCGGGTCGGCGAGGTCCACGACCAGGCTGTGCGCGGAGTCCGTCGTGAGCGCGGTGGAGTACGGGTCGGTCACCTCGTTGGTGACGACGGCGCCGGCCTCCGGCGCCCAGACCGTCACGTGGTAGCGGTAGGCGGCGCCGTACCAGTCCGCGGGGCCGGTGGCGGACCAGACGCCGGTGGCGTCGTCGCGCCGCATCGGGTGGAGTTCACCGTCGACCTCCACTCGGACCTGCTGTGCCGTCGGCGCCCACACCGCGAGATGCGGCGCACCGGAGTGCCGGTCCGTGGCCGCCGCGCCGTGGGCGGAGTCGGGGAAGGAGGGGCCGAGGGTGGCGGCGGTCGCCTCCGCCGCGTAGAGGTCGTCGAGCACGCCGGGGATCTGCACCCCGGTCGCGTGCAGCAGGGCGCCGTCCGGGCCGCGGTGCTCGGCGACGAGCTGTCCCCGCAGCGCCTCGGCCGCGGTGCCCGCGCCGGCCTCGTCGAGGGTGAAGGCCTGCTGGTCCGCGAGGTGGGGGAAGCGTGCGCGCTGCTCGTCGGTGAGGGTGGTGGGGGTCAGCGTGAGTGGGGTGCCGGGTCCGGTGACCTCGCCGTCCGCCACGGACAGGCTGCCGGTGGCGTCGTGCAGCAGCCGCCAGGTGGCGCCCTGCTCCACCGGCAGCGGCCAGACGACGGTGGAGCGGTCGATCCAGTGGGCGCGGGCCTCGGTGAGGTCGAGCGGGTCGGCGGCGGCTGCCGACTCCCCGGTGGCGGCCGCCGGGGTCGCCCCGGTCGCGGGGGCGGCCGGGGCG
>NZ_JAAVJD010000286.1 GCF_012033735.1 Streptomyces lonarensis
GCCAGGAGCGGGTCACGCAGTGGGGGACGCTCCGCCCGGCGGTGGGGCGCGGCGGGTTGCGCTGTCATCAATGAGGTCCTCGGGCGGCCGACGCCGGCGAGACGATGCAGCTGTCGGTGCCGCGCGACATCGCGGGCCTGCCCCGCCGCCGCCGCGGCCGCACCCTCGCGGCGGCCCACCCCGAAGGCGCTCCGCAGACCGGGAACCGCCTCCCCGAACGCAGCCACACCCCGGCACAGTCGGCGGCGCGCTTCGGCGCCTTCCGCCGTGCCGTGCAGGGCGACACCCCCGCCGAACCGAACCCACCCGCCTCACCGGAACCGGAGGACAACTCCCGATGACCGCTCCCTTCACGGGGTCTCAGCACGCCCGAGACACCATCCCCGGCAGCCGCCTCGACTGGCTGCTGGAGAACCTGATCGAGCGCACACCGGGCGCGAGACACGCCCTGGTGCTCTCACGGGACGGTCTGAAACTGTGCCGCACACCGGAGCTCTCCGAGGACCAGGCCGACCAGCTGGCCGCGATATCCGCCGGCATCCAGAGCCTGTCGCACGGCGCCTCCATCGAGTTCGGTGACGGCACCGGCGGCGTCCGGCAGTCGATGACGGAGTTCTACGGCGGCATCCTCTTCATCGTGGAGGCCGGCTCCGGGGCGCACCTGGCGGTGGTGGCGACCGAGGACGCCGACCCCGGGATGATCGGCCACAACATGAACGAACTGGTGGAGCAGTTGAGCGAGCACCTCAGCGCCCCGCCCCGACACGGCGCCGAGGGCGGACACCCGTGAGCGCGGCGCGCGCCGGCCGCGACGACGACCCGGACCGCCTGTACACGGTCACCGGTGGCCGGAGCCGCGCGCACAACGACTCCTTCGACCTGGTCACGCTGATCGTCAGCGAGTGCGAGCCGACGCCCGGCATGCCCTCGGAGCAGGCTCGAATCCTGCGGATGTGCCGCCTGCCCACCGCCGTGGTGGAGCTCTCGGCCGACCTGCGGCTTCCGGTGTCGATCGTGAAGATCGTCCTCTCCGACCTGCTGGACACCGGGCGGATCACCGCCCGGCACCCGCGGACGTCGAAGGCGCCGCCCGCACCCCGCCGACGCGGCGAGACCCCCGCCGCGCAACTTCCCGACCCCACCATCCTGGAGCAGGTGCTCGTTGGACTCCGCAATCTCTGAATCGGTGGCCGCCGCCCCCGCGGAACGCAAACCGCTCAGCAGCGCCGCCGACAACGGTCTGAAGATCGTGGTCGTCGGCGGGTTCGGCGTCGGCAAGACGACGCTGGTGCGGTCGGTCAGCGACATCCGGCCGCTGAACACCGAAGAGACGATGACGCAGGCCGGGGCCGACATCGACGACCTGAGCGCCGTGCGGTCGAAGACGACGACCACCGTCGCCTTCGACTTCGGCCGCATCAGCCTCAACGAGGAGACGGTGCTGTACCTGTTCGGCGCCCCCGGGCAGCAGCGGTTCTGGTTCCTGTGGGACCGGCTGTTCGCCGGGACGCTGGGCGCGGTGGTCCTGGTGGACACGCGGCGGCTGGACGAGTCCTGGTACGCGATCGACCGACTGGAGCACCACGGGACCCCGTTCGTGGTGGCCCGGAACGACTTCGGCTCCGACACGTACACCTCGGAGCAGGTGCGCGAGGCGCTGGACCTCGACCCGGAGGTGCCGCTGGTCTCCTGCGACGCGCGCTCCCGCGAGTCCGCCAAGCACGTCCTGATCACGCTCGTCGAGCACCTGCACCGCCTGTCGTCCGCCAGGGAGTTGACCTCATGACCGTGGAGCACTCCGCCGGACCGCCCGACATGCGGCGGTTCGTACCGCCTCCCGGCTGCCCGGCCCACACCGCCGGCGCCGGCGCGATGCCGCTGGAGGGGCCCCGGTTCCACACCGAACCGGTCGCCCTCTACCGGGAGATGCGGCGGAGCTACGGCCCGGTGGTCCCGGTCTCGCTCCCCGGGGACGTCCCGGCCTGGCTGGTGATCGGCTACCGGGAGATGGCGCGGGTGACGGGCGACCCGGTGCTCTTCCCGCGCGACTCCGGGCTGTGGAACCAGTGGGAACGGCTGCCGGAGGACTGGCCGTTGCGGCCGATGGTCAATGTGCCGCTGCCGTCGATCTACTACACGGTCGGCGAGGAGCACCAGCGCCACCTCCGCATGGTCGAGCCGGCGTTGGAGGCGGTGAGCCCGTTCGAACTCCGGCGCCACACCGAGCAGTTGTCGGACCGGCTCATCGACCGCTTCTGCGCGACGGGCGAGGCGGACCTCACCGCCGGCTTCGCCAAGCCGCTGCCGGCCCTGGTCCTGGGCCGGCTGCTGGGCATCCCGGACAGCCGGTCGGCGCTGCTGGTCTCCTCGCTGACGGAGCTGTGCGACGGCGGCCCGGGCGCGCTGGAGGCGTACCAGACCTTCAGCGGCCTGATGGGCGAGCTGCTGGCCGCCAAGCGGGAACGTCCGGGGGCCGACGTGACCTCCCGCATGCTGGCCCACCCCGAGCCGTTCAGCGACGAGGAGTACATCCTCGACCTCCAGTCGATCACCGCCGCCGGCCACCTGCCGACCGCCGACTGGATCGGCAACTCGATCCGGCTGATGCTCACCGACGACCGCTTCTCGGCGTCGCTGGGCGGCGGCCGCCACTCGGTGGCCGAGGCGATGAACGAGGTCCTCTGGGAGGACACCCCCACCCAGATCCTCGCGGGCCGCTGGGCGGCGCGCGACTGCCAGCTCGGCGGGTGCCGCATCGGCGCCGGCGACATGCTGCTGCTCGGGCTGGGCGCGGCCAACGGCGACCCCGAGGTCCACGACGCCACCGACGAGCGGGCGGGCGGTCTCCGCAACGGGAACAGCGCCCACTTCTCCTTCAGCCACGGCGAGTTCCAGTGCCCGTTCCCGGCGCGGGAGATCGCCGAGGTGATCGCGCGGACCGCGATCGAGGTGCTGCTCGACCGGCTGCCCGACATCGACCTCGCCGTGCCCGTCGCGTCGCTCACCCGCCGGCCCTCGGCGTTCCTGCGCGGCATGACGGACCTTCCCGTCAGCTTCACCCCGACCCCCGCCGCTGGAGGCCACCCATGAGCTGCCCCGTCGGTCACGTCACCCCGGGCGATCCCCGGCCGGTGGCGGACCCCGTCGTCATCGATCCCCTGGTACGCGACCTCGCCGGGGAGACCGAACGACTCCGGCAGGCCGCCCCGATCACCACGATCGACCTCCTGGGCGTGCGCGCCTGGACGATCACCGACCACGCCGTCGCCCGCCGGCTGCTCACCGACACCCGGCTGGTGAAGGACATCAACCAGTGGGCCGACTGGCGCAGCGGCGCGGTGGACCGGCAGTGGCCGCTGGTCGGCATGGTCGACGTCGACCCGTCGATGTTCACCGCGGACGGCGCCGAGCACCGCCGGCTGCGGGCGAAGACGGCGCAGGCGATCACCCCGAAGCGGCTTGAGGCCATCCGCCCGCGGATCGAGCAGATCACCGCCGAACTGCTCGACGACCTCTCCGCTGCCGGCGCCGACGGCTCCCCGGTGGACCTGAAGTCGGTCTTCGCGCTGCCGCTGCCGCTGCGGGTGGTGTGCGAGCTGATGGGCGTCGCCGACGAGTTGCTGCCGCGGCTGACCGACCTGTGGACGCGGTTCTTCTCGCTGCTCACCCCGCAGGACGAGCGGCTCGCCGTCATCGACGAACTCGACGTGATCTTCCGGGAGATGGTCCGGGAGAAGACCGAGAGCCCGACCGACGACCTCACCGGTGCGCTGATCGTCGCGGAGGACGGCGGCGAGCGGCTGAGCGAGGACGAGGTGGTCGGCAACCTCAAGTCGATGGTGGCCGCCGGCCACGAGACCACGATCTCGCTGATCCTGCACGCGGTGCGGGCGCTGCTGGCCCACCCCGACCAGCTCGCGCTGGTGCGGTCCGGCCAGGTCTCCTGGGAGACGGTCATCGAGGAGACGCTGCGGCTGGAGTCGCCCTCGACCCACCTGCTGATGCGGTTCGCGACCGAGGAGATCGAGGTCGGGGACGAGGTGATCAAGCCCGGTGACGGCGTGGTGATGTCGTACCGCGCGATCGGCCGCGACCGCTGCCAGTGGGGCGAGACGGCCGACTCCTTCGACATCACGCGGCCCAGCCCCGGGCGGCACATGGCGTTCGGCCACGGCCCGCACATCTGCCCGGGGGCGGCGCTCTCCCGGCTGGAGGCCGCCATAGCGCTCCCCGCGCTGTTCGCCCGGTTCCCGGAGCTGGCGACGGCCGTGCCGCCGGAGCAGATCACCAACCTGCCGGTCCTCACCCAGAACGACCTGGCGGCCCTGCCGGTGCTGCTCGGCCGGCCCACCGGCACCTGAGCGCCGACCCGGTCGGCGACCGCTCCCCGACGCGGGGCGGTCGTCGGCCGGTGGTGCGGCGCACCGCCGCGCCACCGTCCCGCACCGCCGTCCGCCGTGCGGTCGTCAACGCGGCGGCACGGCAACCGCTCCCCCGCACAGCGTGTTGACGCCGCCGGTCCCGTGGCCTGTGTCGCCGCCGTCCGCCCGCCGGACGCCGCGTCTCACCGGACGGACGCCCGCCGACGGCGCCTCCTGGGAGGGACTACGCTCACCCCGTGGCCGAGATCCAGATTCCCGCTGACATCAAGCCCGCCGACGGACGCTTCGGGTCGGGTCCCTCCAAGGTGCGGACCGAGGCGCTCAGCGCCCTCGCCGCCACGGGCAGCTCGCTGCTCGGAACCTCCCACCGGCAGGCCCCGGTCCGCGACCTGGTCGGCCGCGTCCGGGAGGGCGTCCGCACCCTGCTGTCGCTGCCCGACGGGTACGAGGTGATCCTCGGCAACGGCGGCTCCACCGCGTTCTGGGACATCGCCACCCACGGGCTGATCGAGCACCGCTCGCAGCACCTCACCTTCGGCGAGTTCTCCTCCAAGTTCGCCAAGGCCGCCAAGCTGGCGCCGTGGCTGGAGGAGCCCACCGTCATCTCCGCCGAGCCGGGCAGCCTGCCGCAGGCGCGCGCCGAGACGGGTGTGGACGTCTACGCCTTCACCCACAACGAGACCTCCACCGGCGTCGCCGCACCGCTGCAGCGCGTCGCGGGCGCCGACGACGACGCCCTGGTGCTGGTCGACGCCACCTCCGGCGCCGGCGGCCTCCCGGTGGACATCACCGAGACCGACGTCTACTACTTCGCGCCGCAGAAGTCCTTCGCCTCCGACGGCGGGCTGTGGCTCGGCGCGTTCTCCCCGGCGGCCCTGGAGCGCGCCGCCCGCGTGCACGGCTCCGGCCGCCACGTCCCGGAGTTCTTCTCGCTGCCCACGGCGATCGACAACTCGCTGAAGAACCAGACCTACAACACCCCCGCGCTGGCGACGCTCTTCCTCCTCGCGGAGCAGTTGGACTGGATCAACGGCCAGGGCGGGCTGGGCTGGGCGGTCGACCGCACCGCCGACTCCGCCGCCCGCCTCTACGGCTGGGCCGAGAAGTCGGACCACGCCTCGCCGTTCGTCACCGACCCTGCGCTGCGCTCGCAGGTCGTCGGCACCATCGACTTCGTCGACGGGGTGGACGCCGCGGCGGTGGCGAAGGTGCTGCGGGCCAACGGCGTCGTGGACACCGAGCCGTACCGCAAGCTGGGCCGCAACCAGCTGCGGGTCGCCATGTACCCGGCGGTGGACCCGGCCGACGTCGAGGCGCTGACCGCCTGCGTGGACCACGTCATCGACCGGCTCTGAGCAGGCCCCCGGCGCACGGCCCGTCGGCCGTGCCGAGAGGGGCAGGAAGCAGCGAGGCGGCGGGCACCGGGAGTGGTTCCGGTGCCCGCC
>NZ_JAAVJD010000287.1 GCF_012033735.1 Streptomyces lonarensis
CCGGTAGCGCGGCCAGTGGACTATCCGGCCGCCGGGGACCCAGCGCGACCCGATGACGAGGTCCGCGCCGCGCAGCGCGGGCGAAGCAGGAGGCGGGGGACCGGCCCGCGTGACCCCCGCACCCCCACCGCCCGGCCGCGGTGACGGCCCGGTGCTGGTCGTCATCCCCACCTACAACGAGGCCGCCAGCCTGCCGCCGCTGGTCGACCGGCTGCGCACCGCCGTGCCGCACGCCGACATCCTGGTGGCCGACGACAACAGCCCCGACGGCACCGGCGCCGTCGCCGACCGGCTCGCCGCCGCCGACGACGCCGTCCACGTGTTGCACCGGCCCGCCAAGGAGGGGCTGGGCGCCGCCTACCTCGACGGCTTCCGCTGGGGGCTGGAGCGGGGGTACCCGGTGCTCGTCGAGATGGACGGCGACGGCTCCCACCAGCCGGAGCAGCTGCCCCGGCTGCTGACCGCGCTGCGCGGCGCGGACCTCGTCATCGGGTCGCGCTGGGTCCCCGGCGGCCGGATAGTCCACTGGCCGCGCTACCGGCAGCTCCTCTCGCGCGGCGGCAGCGGCTACTCCCGGGCACTGCTCGACCTGCCGGTCCGCGACGCGACCGGCGGCTTCCGCGCCCTGCGCGCCCACGTCCTCGCCCCCGACCTTTTGGCGGGTGTCGCCTCCCAGGGGTACTGCTTCCAGGTGGACCTGCTGCACCGCGCGGCGCGCGCGGGCCACCGGATCGTCGAGGTCCCGATCACCTTCGTGGAACGGGCCCACGGCGACAGCAAGATGAGCCGCGCCATCGTCACCGAGGCCCTGTGGCGGGTCACCGCCTGGGGCGTCGCGTCCCGCTTCCGCAGCATCACCGGACGAAGGCACACTTGAGTCATGACCACCGGTTCCCCGCCTCCCATCGGTCCCGGCCGCCCCTCCGGCGGACGCTCCCCGGGCGACGCCCGCTCCCGCAGCCGCGTGCGCAAGCTGCTGCCGCTGCTGACGGTGGTGTGGGTGATCGCCGAGATCTGGCTGCTCCTGCTGCTGGGCCGCGCGGCCGGCGGCCTCACCGTCGTCCTGGTGCTGCTCGCCGGGTTCGTCGCCGGCTCGCTGGTGCTGCGCCGCGCCGGCCGCCGCGCGTTGCGCAACCTCAATGAGGCGGTGCAGGCCGCGCAGCAGGGACGGCGGCTGGACCGCACCGACACCCGGTCCGGCAACGGCCTCTCGGCCGTCGGCGGCATCCTGCTGATGATCCCCGGACTCCTCTCCGACGTGCTCGGCCTGCTGCTCGTCTTCCCGCCCACCGCCGCCCTGGTCCGGAGCGCGCTGAGCGGGCTGGTGGTGAGCCGCGCCGGCCCACTGGGCACCGCCTACCAGGAGGCGCGCGCCGCCGAGACCCGGCTGCGGATGCAGCGGCCCGACGGCAAGGTCGTCCAGGGCGAGGTCCTCGACGAGGACACCGAGCGCGGCCCCGGCGCCCGCCCGCCCGGCGAGGACACCCCGGGCGCCTCGCCGCGCGGCTGATCCGGATCGCCCGCGGCGGCGCGCCGCCGACGGGGAACACCCCCGGCTGTGCCCTGCCGGGGGTGTTCCCCGTCCCGATCCGCGGCGCTCAGTCGCGCGCCGCCCCGGCGAAGGCGGCGATCCGCCCGCGCAGCCCCGCGGCGTCCAGGCCGTGGGCGCGGGCGTGCTCCTCGCGGGTGCCGTACCGCCGCAGCTCGGCGCGGGGCACCCCGAGCGCCAGCGTCCGGTGCGGGGTCCCGCTCAACGCCTCGGCGACCCGGGCGGTCGAGGTGCCCGCGAGGTAGGGCTCCACCAGCACCACGTCCGCCGTCGGGCGCGCGCCGACCGCCGCCCGCAGCCCCACGGCGTCGAAGGGCCGGACCGTCGCCGCGTACAGCAGGGTGACGTCCAGCCCGGCGACCGCCTCGGCTGTCGGGTCGAGCATCGGCCCGACCGCGACGACCACCGGGGCGGTCGGTCCACCCTCGCGCAGCGGCAGCAGCCGCCCGTCCGCCACCGGCAGCGCCGCCCGGTTGCTCTGCTCGGAGAGGCGCACGTACTCCCGGCCCTCGCCGGCGACGGCCCGCCGCAGCAGGAGCTCCGCCTCGTCGGGATGGCCCGGCACGTGGACGCCCCAGCCGTCCAGGGTGTCCAGCAGCGCGACGTCCCCCGGCGCCATGTGGGTGAACCCGCCCTGCGGCCAGTCGTACGACGCGTTGGCGCTCACCAGCACCGCGCCCACGTCCTGGTGCTGGAGATCCAGCTTGAGCTGCTCGAAGGGCCGCTCCACCAGGAAGGAGGCGAAGGTGTGGACGACGGGGCGCATCCCGGCCAGGGCCAGTCCCGCGCCCGCGCCGATCAGCAGCTGCTCCCGGATGCCGACGTCGATGACGCGGTCCGGGTGGCGCCGGGCCGCCTCCTCGAACGCCGCGGCGGTGATGACGGCGAGCACCACGGCGGTGCGGTCGTCGGTGTCGAGCAGGTCGGAGGCGACCCGGACGAACCGGTCGCGCATCGACTCCCCGGGCGGCGGCGCGGACCCGCCGACGGCGGGCGCCGAGGCGGTGGCTGCGGAGGCGGTGGCTGCGGGGACGGGCATGTGCGGGCTCCTCGGAGGTGTGGTCGGCGATCAGCGGGCGTGCTTGGGCTCGACCCGGGCCAGCACCGCGTGCGGCCGGCCGGGGTGGGGCAGCGTGTACGCGCGCCGCAGGTCGGCGTGGTCCCGGCCGTCGGCCTCCGCCAGTGACCAGCCGGCGGCGGTGATCCGCTCCGCGCGGCTGCGGGAGTCGCCCCAGGTGGCGGAGGAGTTGTCGACGACGACCAGGTGGAGCGAGTCCAGGCCGTACGCTCCGGCGAACTCCAGCGCCTCGTGGTTGCTGCCCTCGTCGAGTTCGGCGTCGCCGACCATGACCCAGACCCGCTGCTCCGCGAGGCCGCGGGCGCGCAGCCCCAGCGCGGTGCCCACACCGATGGGCAGACCGTGGCCGAGGGAGCCGCTGCTGATCTCCACGCCGGGGACGAGCGTGCGGTCGGGGTGGTGGCCCAGGGGGGAGTCGAAGGTGCCGAAGCCGTCGAGGACGGCGGGGTCGAGGAAGCCGCGCGCGGCGAGCACGGCGTAGTAGGACATCGGACCGTGGCCCCGGGAGAGCAGGAAACGGTCCCGGTCCTCGGCGTCGGGGCGTGCCGGGTCCAGCCGCAGGACGTCCTGGTGCAGCACCCACAGGGCGTCCGTCAGCGAGTCCGCGGCGGGGGCGTGCTTGTCGGCGCCCGTCATCCGGGCCATCAGAGCCGGCAGGTCGTCGTACCCGAACGGCGGATCGGCGGCGCCGGGCGGCGCGGTGGGGGCGGTGTCGTGCGCTGTCGCGGTCATGTCCGCCACCCTGCAACCTCAACTCGACTTGAGGTCAAGTGGTGGCCGGCGGCCCTCGGCGGCGCCGGGGCGCACGTCACTCGGACGGCCGAACGCCCGGAGCGCGACACGGCGCGGGGCCCGTCACCTTCGAAGGTGACGGGCCCCGCGCCGTGTCGTGATCGTGGTGCGCCTCAGGCGGACTTCCTGCTGTCCCGCGGGTGCACCGCGATGTTCATCGCACCGGAGCGCAGGACGGCCAGCCGCTCGGCCAGCACCTCCTCCAGCTCCTCGCGGGTGCGGCGCTCCATCAGCATGTCCCAGTGGGTACGCGCGGGCTTGGCCTTCTTCTCCTCGGGCCCGTCACCGTCCACCAGCAGCGCCTGGACGCCGCAGACCTTGCACTCCCACTCCGAGGGGATCTCGGCCTCCACGGAGAAGGGCATCTCGAACCGATGCCCCCGCTCGCATGCGTACTCCACCGCCTGGCGGGGAGCCAGGTCGATACCGCGGTCAGTCTCGTAGCTGGTCACCACGAGTCGCGTGCCGCGCAGAGCTCGCTCACTCATGAATCGTGCCTCCCGGGCTGGTCGCCCACATGACAGGTGTGGCTGTCGTCGTCATCCCGTCAACGTCCGGTCGGCGGGGAAGATTCCCGTTGCGGGGTGCTCGCCCCGTCTCGCCGCCGTACTGCTCCTACCCGCTCGCGCCCGGTTCGTCACATCTCGACAGTGATGTCACCCGGTGTCCGCAGGGGGACTGCGCACGAGGTCGGTCGTTGGACGAGGATCAACCGCCTACTGTAGCCGTCCGAGGCCCCCGGTGTGAAATCGCGCGGCCGTCGGCCGGGTCGCGCCGCCGCCGCGCATGGCCCGCCCGGCGGCCCGGCCTGCGGGAGTCTGGCAGCATGACCGGTGTCGGCACGCCCCGGGAGCCGGTCGCGAGGAGTGGACCCGCCATCATGACCACCTGGACCTCCACCGTCGGTGCCGCGCAGTTGAAACGGCTACTCGGCGGCGGGGCCGCGCCCGCGCCCGGCGACCGCCGCCGACCGGCCTACCGCGTCCTCGCCGACGGGCTGCGCTACCTCGTGCTGGAGGGCCGGATACCGGTGGCGGCCCGCCTCCCGGCGGAGCGGGAACTCGCCGCCGCGCTCTCCGTCAGCCGCACCACCGTCGCCGCCGCCTTCGAGGCGCTGCGGACGGACGGCTTCCTGGAGTCGCGGCGCGGGGCGGGCAGCTGGACCGCCGTCCCCGCCGGGCACGCCCCGCCCTCCGGCGGGCTGGACCCGCTGCCGCCGGACACCGAGGCCTCCGTCATCGACCTCGGCTACGCGGCGCTGCCGGCGCCCGAGCCGCTGCTGACCCGCGCGTTCGAGGACGCGCTGCCCGACCTGCGCACCACCACCGCGACCCACGGCGACTTCCCCGCGGGGCTGCCCGCGCTGCGCCGCGCCCTGGCCCAGCGGTACAGCGCCGCGGGGGTGCCCACCATGCCGGAGCAGATCATGGTGACCACCGGCGCGATGGGCGGGGTAGCGGCGGTGAGGCGACTGCTGGCCGGCCGGGGCGAGCGGGTGGCCGTGGAGCACCCCTCCTACGCCAACGTGCTGCAGCTGATGCGGGACACCGGCACCCGCCTGGTGCCGGTGGCGATGGGGGAGGGGCTGTCCGGCTGGGACCTGCCCGCCTGGCGCCGCGTGCTGCGGGACGCCGCGCCGCGCTTCGCCTACGTCGCCGCCGACTTCCACAACCCGACGGGCGCCCTGGCCGACGAGGAGCAGCGGCGCGAGCTGGTGGCGGCCGCCCGGGCCGCCGGCACCCTGCTCGTGGTGGACGACACCATGCGTGACCTGGACCTGCGGCCCGGAGCCGCACCGGTCCGCCCGGTCTGCGCCTTCGACCCCGGCGGTTCCACGGTGGTGACCATCGGGTCCGCCAGCAAGACGTTCTGGGCGGGGCTGCGCATCGGCTGGGTGCGGGCCGCGCCCGACACCGTCCGCAGCCTGGTGGCGGCCCGCGCCTACGCAGACCTCGGCAGCCCGGTGTTCGAGCAGCTGGCGGTGGCCCGGTTGATGGACGGGGACGGCTGGGACGCCGCCGTCGCGCTGCGGCGCGGGCAGGTGACCGCCAACCGCGACGCGCTCGTCGCCGCCCTGCGGGCCCGGCTGCCCGACTGGGAGTTCGCCGTCCCCGCCGGCGGCCTGACGCTGTGGGCGCGCGCCGGCGGGCTGTCCAGCAGCAGGCTGGCCGACCTCGCGGAGCGCCACGGGGTGCGGGTCCCTGCGGGTACCCGTTTCGGCCTCGACGGCGCCTTCGAGGGGTATCTCCGACTGCCGTTCACGCTGCCCGGCCCGCTGGCGGTCGAGGCCGTCGCCCGGCTCGCCGACGCCGCCGCGCTGCTGCGCGGCGGCGCGGGGGCGCCCCAGGTGCC
>NZ_JAAVJD010000288.1 GCF_012033735.1 Streptomyces lonarensis
GGCAGGCGCGGGGCCGGCGCGCGGCGCGGGCGGGCCGGCGGCGGTCAGCCGCCGTGCTGCGGGGGCGGGTAGAGCGCGGGGCGGCGGTCGGCGAGGTACGGGTTCTCCTCGCGCGAGGCGGCCTGCAGTGCGCGGTCGACGGTGCCGAGCAGCAGCTCCGTGCCCGTCCCGGCCCGTGCCGGGACGGTCCCGTCCGGCGCGGCGAGGGCGCTGAGCCCGGTGAACTCCAGCTCCCCCTCGGCGCCGCACCGGTTGGCGTAGGCGACCCACAGCTGGTTCTCCCAAGCGCGGGTCGGCACCAGGGCGCGGGCCACGACCTCGTAGGGCCGCATCAGCGCGGTGGGCACCAGCAGCAGGTCGGTCCCGGCCAGCGCGTGGGCGCGCACCGCCTCGGGGAACTCCACGTCGTAGCAGACCAGCAGACCGACCGTCAGCCCGTCGAGCACGGCCTGCACCACCAGCTTCTCCCCGGGGGTGAAGGCGCCGCGTTCGAAGTCGCCGTAGAGATGGGTCTTGCGGTAGGTCGCCGACACCCGGCCGTCGGCACCGGTGAGCTGCACGGAGTTGTGCACCGCGCCGGTGGCGGGGTCGAGTTCGGGGAAGCCGTGGACGACGGCGATCCCGTGGTCGGCGGCGGCTCGCGCCACCGCCGCGGCGCCGGGGCCGTCGGCGGTCTCCGCGCGCTCGCGGACCGTGTCGCCGAGCGCGTAGCCGGTGAGGGAGAGTTCGGGGGTCACCAGCAGCCGGGCGCCGGCCGCCGCGGCGCGGGCGATCGTCCCCCGGAGCGCCGCGGCACCCGCGGCGTTGTCGGCGGGGGCTCCGGGCGGGCCCTGGAGCAGGGCGATGCGCAGCGGCGTCAGCGGCGACGTCAAGGCGACCTCACGGGACGGTGTCGACGGGTGCGGGGTACACCGTTGACGGTACGGCCCGGCGCTGACCTGCGACAAGGCACGTGTGCGGCACACCGTGCGGCGATCCGTTGCGTCTGCGGGCGCCTCAGCGGCGATTCGTTGCGCACGGGTCCGTGCCGGCCGCGCGGGCGGTCTCCGCTTCCGCCGGGCACCGCGCGCGGGCGGTCAGCCCGGCGGACCGGCGGTGTGGCGGCGCAGCAGCGGCGAGAGCACCAGCACCGACTTGGTCCGCTCGACGAACGGCTCCCCCGCGATGCGCTCCAGGACCTGCTCGAAGTGGCGCATGTCGGCGGCGAGCACCTGCACCACGGCGTCGGCGTCCCCGGTGACGGTGGAGGCCGAGACCACCTCGGGGTAGCGGGCGAGGGCCTGCCGGATGTCCTCCGGGGCGGTCCGGGAGCGGCAGAACATCTCGATCATGCCCTCCGTCCGCCACCCGATCGCCGCCGGATCGACGGTGACGGTGAACCCCGTGATGGCCCCTTCGCCCCGCAGCCGGTCCACCCGGCGTTTGACCGCCGGCGCGGAGAGGCCGACCTCGGCCCCGATGTCGGCGTAGGAGCGCCGGGCGTCCTCGGCCAGCGCGTGGACGATCCGCTCGTCCAGTCCGTTCAGTCGCACCCCGGCAGTACACCACGACCGGCGGCCGGGGGCCGCCGGTCGTGGTGGGCGCGTGCGCGAGGTGCGGCGGCGTCCCGCGCGTCGCGGGAGGCCGGCGGGCTTCTACTGCCAGCTGGCGTGCAGCGGCTTGCCCTCGGCGTAGCCGGAGGCGGACTGGACGCCGACCACCGCGCGCTCGCGGAACTCGTCCAGCGAACCGGCACCCGCGTAGGTGCAGGCGGAGCGCACGCCCGCGATGATGGAGTCGATCAGGTCCTCGACGCCGGGCCGTGCCGGGTCCAGGAACATCCGCGAGGTGGAGATGCCCTCCTCGAAGAGCGCCTTCCGCGCCCGGTCGTAGGAGGACTCCTCGGAGGTCCGGTTGCGGACGGCGCGCGCGGAGGCCATGCCGAAGCTCTCCTTGTACAGCCGGCCGTCGGCCGCCTGGAGCATGTCGCCGGGCGACTCGTGCGTGCCGGCGAACCACGAGCCGATCATGACGTTGGAGGCGCCCGCCGCCAACGCCATCGCGACGTCCCGCGGGTGGCGCACGCCGCCGTCGGCCCAGACGTGGCGGCCCAGCCGGCGGGCCTCGGCGGCGCACTCCAGCACGGCGGAGAACTGCGGCCGCCCCACGCCGGTCATCATGCGCGTGGTGCACATCGCGCCGGGCCCGACGCCGACCTTGATGATGTCCGCGCCGGCCTCGACGAGGTCGCGGACGCCCTCCGCGGAGACGATGTTGCCGGCGACGACGGGAACGGAGGGGTTGAGCGAGCGCACGGCGGCCAGCGCGGAGATCATCGACTCCTGGTGGCCGTGGGCGGTGTCGACGACGATGGCGTCGGTGCCGGCCTCCAGCAGCGCCGCGGCCCGCCCGGCGACGTCCCCGTTGACGCCGACGGCGGCGGCCACGCGCAGCCGGCCCGCGTCGTCGGTGGCGGGGGTGTAGAGGGTGGCGCGCAGCGCGCCCGTGCGGTTGAGGATGCCGACCAGCCGGCCCTGGGCGTCCACGGCGGGGGCGATCCGGCGGTGGGCGGCGTCGAGGCGGTTGAACGCCTCGCGCGGGTCGAGCGAGGCGTCGATGAGCAGCAGGTCGCGGGACATCACCTCGGAGAGCCGGGTGAACCGGTCCACCCCGGCGAGGTCGTGCTCGGTGACGATGCCGACGGGCTTGCCGTCGGCGACCACGACGGCGGCACCGTGGGCGCGCTTGGGCAGCAGCGACAGCGCGTCCGCCACGGTCTGCGTCGGCGCCAGCGTGATGGGGGTGTCCAGCACCAGGTGGCGGCTCTTCACCCAGGCGATCACCTCGGCGACCACGTCGATGGGGATGTCCTGCGGGATGACCGTCAGTCCGCCCCGGCGGGCCACCGTCTCCGCCATCCGGCGGCCGGCGACGGCCGTCATGTTGGCGACCACCAGCGGCACCGTGGTCCCGGTGCCGTCCGGGGTGGCGAGGTCCACGGACTGGCGCGACCCCACGGCGGAACGGGAGGGCACCATGAAGACGTCGTCGTAGGTCAGGTCGTACGGCGGCGCGGTGTCGTTGAGGAATCGCATGCTGGGCTCTCTCACCTGCGGTTGGGTGGTGTCTCGGCGGGTGGGAGGCCGGTGCCGGCCGGTGGGCGGATACGCCGCTCGGAGCGGGCCGGGCTGCCGTGGCTCCTACACCAGTATCCCAGGCCGCCCCGCCGGACGGGGAACCGGCGTCCCCGCCGCCGCCCCGCGCGGTGGGAGCCCGCGCGGAACCCGCGCGCCGGTCAGGGCCGGTCGGGGTCGACGCGCTCCAGCGCCGGCCGGCTGCCGGGCGCGGTGCCGAGCAGCTGGTCCGCGGCGGCGGTGTCGGTGACGAGACTGGTGACCAGCCCCGAGCGCAGCACGGCCGCGATGGCCTCCGCCTTGCGGCTGCCGCCCGCGATGGCCACCACCTCGGGCACCCGGCGCAGCCGGTCGGCCTCCACGGTGATGCAGCGCTCCCCGAGGTCGCGGCCGATGCGGCGGCCGTCGCTGTCGAAGAGGTGGGCCGACATCTCCGCGGCGACGCCCAGCGAGGCGTAGTGGGCGCGCTCCTCGGCGCTGAGCATGTCGTGCACGGTGGAGATGCCCGGCTCCCAGGAGCCGATGGAGACGGCGGCGACGGTGACGCGGTCGAAGTACTCGAACGCCGCCGCGATCGCCGGCTGGCGGCGGAGCGCCGCCGCGGTCTGCCGGTCGGGCAGCAGCATCGGCGCGTAGATCGGGTGGGCGCTGCCACCGGAGACGGCGGCGGCGCGCCGCACCGCCTCGACCGAGCCGCGCTCGGCCGTGCCGGCGTCGTAGACCCCGGTCAGCTGCACGACGGTGCACGGGGAGAGCTGCCGCAGCGCGGCGGCCATGTGGATGGTGGAGCGGCCCCAGGCGAGGCCGAGGACGTCGCCCTCGTCGACCAGCTCCCCCAGCAGGTCCGCGGCGACCTCGCCGAGGTTCTCCGGGTCCGGGGTGTCGTCGGGGGCGTCGGCGGGCGACTCGGCGACGACGACGTGCCGGAGCCCGAACCGGGCGCGCAGCGCGTCGGAGCGGTCGGCGTCCAACTCGGCGGGGACGCGGATCTCGATCCGCACCAGGTCGTGCTCGACGGCCGACTCCAGCACCCGCGCGACCTTGAAGCGGCTGACCCCGAACTCGTCGGCGATCTGGATCTTGGACTTGCCCTCCAGATAGAAGCGGCGTGCCATCGCCGCCGCCTGCATCAGCTCGGCGGGGCCCATCCGTGTGGCTGACCTTCCGGCCGACACCGCACTCACCTCACAGTCATCCGGCTGGTGCCGCTCGTGTTCCGCTGGTTCCCGGGTCGTTGCGCGTCCTCATCCTCGCAGACTCGGCGACCCCCGCGGGCCCATCGGTGCCGTGCGCACGGGTCGTCACGCCCCCGTCGTCCCCCGGTCGTTCCGCGGCCACCACCCCGGCGCCGGCCGGCCCCGCCGGTCAGTGGCGGTGCGGCAGCGCGGCCCGCTCCGCCTGCTCGCGCAGCGCGGCGACGGCGCCGGCCGGATCGTCCGCGTTGTAGACCGCGGACCCGGCGACGAAGACGTCGGCACCGGCCTCGGCGCAGCGCTCGATGGTGGAGGCCGAGACGCCGCCGTCGACCTGGAGCCACATCTCCAGCCCGTGCCGGTCCATCATCCGGCGGGCCCGGCGGATCTTGGGCAGCATGATGTCCAGGAAGGCCTGGCCGCCGAAGCCCGGCTCGACGGTCATGATCAGCAGCATGTCCAGCTCGGGGAGCAGGTCCTCGTACGGCTCGATCGGTGTCGCCGGGCGCAGCGCCATGGAGGCGCGCGCCCCCTGGGCGCGGATCTCCCGGGCAAGGCGGACCGGGGCGGCGGCGGCCTCGACGTGGAAGGTGACCGAGCCGGCGCCGGCCTCCGCGTAGGCGGGTGCCCAGCGGTCCGGCTGCTCGATCATCAGGTGGCAGTCCAGCGGGGTGTCGGTCGCCTTGCGCAGCGACTCCACCACCGGCAGCCCCAGCGTCAGATTGGGGACGAAGTGGTTGTCCATGACGTCCACGTGCAGCCAGTCGGCGCCGTCCACCGCCTGCGCCTCCTCCGCCAGACGGGCGAAGTCTGCCGACAGGATGGAGGGGTTGATCTGTGCCATGCGGCCCAGTATCCAGCATGGCCGCCGACGCCGGGGCGCGGGGCGGCACCGCCCGCGCCCTCGGGCGGGTCAGGCAGTGCGGCGCAGCAGGGAGAGGTACATGGCGTCGGTGCCGTGCAGGTGCGGCCACAGCTGCACGTCGGGGCCCTCGCCCAGCTCGGGCACGCCCGGCAGCAGCGGCCGCGCGTCGACCGGCTCGGCCGGGGTCTCGTCGCGGGTGGCGCGCAGCACGTCCTGCACCACCGCGCGGGTCTCGGCGGGGTGCGGGGAGCAGGTGGCGTACGCGACGACGCCGCCCGGCCGCACGGCGCGGAGCGCCTGCCGCAGCAGGTCCCGCTGGAGCGGCGCGAACCGCTCCAGGTCGGACGGGCGGCGGCGCCACCGGGCCTCGGGGCGGCGGCGGAGCGCGCCGAGGCCGGTGCAGGGCACGTCCACCAGGACCCGGTCGAAGGAGCCCGGCGCCCAGGCGGGGCGGGTGCTGTCGGCGGTGACGACCTGGTGCTCGCCCGGGGCCCCGGCCAGCGCCCGCGCGACCAGTGCGGCCCGGTGCGGCTGCCGCTCCGCGGCGAGGAGCGCGGCACCGCGC
>NZ_JAAVJD010000289.1 GCF_012033735.1 Streptomyces lonarensis
GCACCGAGAGCTGGGCCGCCCTGATGTTCCAGGTCGGCGGCGCGGCCTTCGACTTCCTCATCCCCGTGCTCGCCGGCTACATCGCCTACGGCATGGCCGACCGGCCCGGGCGGGGTCGGCCTCGGCGCGGAGCGCGTCGGTGAACTCCTGGCGCATGAGGTCGCGGGCGAGGGCGGAGAGGATGCCGAGGTGCGCATCGTCGGCACCGCTGGGGGCGGCGATGAGGAAGATGAGGTCCGCCGGTCCGTCCGCGGCGCCGAAGTCGATGCCGTCCGCGCTGCGGCCGAAGGCCAGGGTGGGGGCGGTCACGTGGGCGCTGCGGCAGTGCGGGATGCCGATGCCGCCGTCGAGGCCGGTCGGCATCTGGGCCTCGCGGGCGGCCACGTCGGCGAGGAAGCCGTCGAGGTCGGTGACGCGGCCGGCCGTGACCATGCGCTCCGCGAGGGAGCGGGCCGCCTCGTCCTTGGTGGTGGCGGCGAGGTGGAGGTCGACCAGGTCGGGGGTGATGAGCGGCCCGGCTGCGCCGCCGTCACCGGCCGCGGTGGCCGCTTCTCCGTGGTCGTGGTGTCGGTCGGTGGGACTCATCGGGCGGCTCCGGTGGCGGGGACTGCGGGTGAGGAGAGCGGCCTTCCCGTGGCGGGGTCGGCTGTGACGGTGACCTCGTGGGGTCGCAGGTCGGCGGGGGTGGGCATGGAACTGCCCGGTAGCTGGACGGCCGCCGCCCCGTGGGCGACGGCCGCGGCGAGCGCGGTGGGCCCGCTGCCGCCTGCGGCGAGGAAGCCTGCGAGGGAGGCGTCGCCGGCGCCGACGTCACTGCGGACGGTCGCCACGGGGGCGTGGCCCCAGTAGTGACCGCTGTCCTCGACCAGCAGCTGCCCGTCGGCGCCCAGGCTGGCGAGGACGGCGCGCGCTCCGGCGGCCCGCAGTTCCTCGGCGGCCGCGAGGGCGTCGCCGACGGTGGCGAGGGGGCGGCCGACGGCTTCGGCGAGTTCCTCGGTGTTGGGCTTGATGATGTCGGGGCGCTGGGCGAGGGCGGCGGGCAGCGCCGGGCCGGAGGTGTCGAGGGCGATCCGGGCGCCGGCGGCGTGGGCGGTGGCGACGAGTTCGGCGTACCACTGGGGTCCGAGGCCGCGCGGCAGGCTGCCGCAGCAGGCGGTCCAGGTGGCGCGGGGCGCGTGGTCCCGGACGCGCGCCAGGAGGGCGTCGGCTTCGGCCGGTGCGAGCAGCGGACCGGCGGCGTTGATCTTGGTGAGGGTGGCGTCGGCCTCGATCACCGCGACGTTGACGCGGGTGGAACCGCTGATGTCGACGCCCGCGACGTCGATGCCGAGGCGTTCCAGCAGCCTCGCGAGGAGCGCTCCCTCGGGGCCGCCGAGGGGGAGCACGGCGGTGGTGTCGAGTCCGGCGGCGCCGATCGCCCGGGAGAGGTTGACGCCCTTGCCCCCGGGGTCGACGCGGTCGGTGTCGGCCCGCAGGACGGCTCCCCGGTCGAGGGAGGCGATGTCGTAGCTGCGGTCGAGGCTGGGGTTGGGGGTGATGGTGAGGATCATGTGCGCCGGACCTCCGTGCCGGCTGCCTCGATGGCGGCGGCCTGCTCGTCGCTCAGGTCTTCGTCGGTGATCAGCAGGTCGACCTGGGAGAGGTCCCCGAACTTGGCGAAGTGCCGCTGGCCGGCCTTGCTGGAGTCGGCGAGCAGGACGACGCGGCGGGCGGCGGCGACCATGGCGCGTTTGACGGCGGCCTCCGCGAGGTCGGGCGTGGTCAGCCCGGCCTCGACGCCGAATCCGTTGGCCGCGACCAGGACGACGTCCGCCGTGATCTCGCGGTAGGTGCGCAGCGCCCAGTCGTCGACTGCGGCGCGCGTGCGGGTCCGGACCCGGCCGCCGACGAGGTGGAGCTCGGCGCTCGGGTGGTCGGCCAGCCGGGCGGCGACGGGCAGGGCGTGGGTGAGGACGGTGAGTCGGGCCTCCAGCGGGAGGACGGCGGCGACGGCGGCGGTGGTGGAGCCGGCGTCGATGATGACGCTGCCGTGCTCGGGGAGTTCCTCCACGGCGGCGCGGGCGATGCGCTCCTTCTGCCCGACGGCGATGGCTTCGCGTTCGCTGAGGTCGGGCTCGAAGTCGAGTGCGCCGGCGGGGATGGCGCCGCCGTGGACGCGGCGGAGCAGCCCGGCGCGGGCGAGGGCCTTCAGGTCGCGGCGGACCGTCTCCGGGGTGACGCCGAAGTCGGCGGCGAGCGCGGGGACCTCGACTCGGCCCTGCTCGGTGGCCAGCCGCAGGATCTGCTGCTGACGTTCGGCTGCATACATGGCTGCGGTCCGTTCGTGCCCGAGTGTGTCCGTTGCGGACACAGTACGACTGGAATTCTGCGAAGTAAACAGAAAGCCAAGCGATGTGGTCACATTCGGGCAGGAGGGACGGCTGGGGCGGCTGGTGCCCCGGCGGCCCGCGGCAGCGGTGCGGCGTCCGACGCGGGAGTGGACGCCCCCGCCCCGGGAGCGTGGAGGCGGCCGCCCGGCGTGCCGGTGAGGCCGCGGGTGAGCGGGCCGGATTGCCGGCGGCCCGCGGTGGACGCGGCCCGGGTCGGGCCACCGGCCGGACGGCCCGGGCGCGGAGATTCCGGCAAGCGTTCCCGGGGCGCCCGTCCCGCCGGCGACGCGGCGACGCCGCCCCACCCGGGAGGCGGGACGGCGTCGGTGTGCCCGTCGCGCGGGCACGGTGCGCGGGCGGTCAAAGGGCGAGCGCCACCGAGGAGGTGTCGTCGTCACCCAGGCGCACCGGCCGGGTGCGGCCGGTGGCGGCGACGCCGCTGCCGCCCGCCACGTACGGCTGCGGGGCGCTGTTGCTGACCAGCGCCGAGGCGGCGGCGACCGCGAGCAGCACGGCCCCCAGCCCCCACCAGGCGGCGGTGGCGAACCCCGCGACCGTCGCCTCGGGCGAGGCGGTCAGCAGCGAGGCACTGCCGCCGAAGCTGCCGGCGGTGGTGGAAACGGCCACGGTCCCCAGCAGCGCCACGCCGAGCGCGCCGCCGATCTGCTGCGCGCTGGTGACCAGCGCCGAGGCGACCCCGGTGTGGCCCGAACGGACCCCGGAGGTGGCCATGTGGACAGCGACCATGAAGACGGTCCCCATGCCGATACCGAGCGCGAGCTGCGCGGGCAGCAGCAGCCCCATGTAGGAGCTGTCGGCCTCCAGCTGAGTGAACATCAGCATCGCCATGGCGGCGGCGAGCAGGCCGGGCACCATGACGGCCCGCGGCGAGAGCCGCGCGAGCGTCCAGGAGGCCACCTGCGTCGAACCGATGATCACGCCGATGCTCATCGGCACGAACGCGAGCCCGGCCAGCACCGGCTGATAGCCCTTCACCGACTGCAGGTAGAAGGTCATCATCAGGAAGACGCCGAAGAGCGCCGCGGCGGCGAGGGCGACCACGAGGACCGCGCCGGCCCGGTTGCGGTCGAGGACCACGCGCGGCGGGAGCAGCCCGCCGGGCGTGCGTGCCTGCCGACGGGCGAACGCCGCCAGTAGCATCGCGGCGACCAGCAGGGCGGCGAGGACACCCGGGTCGGTCCAGCCGTGGGAACCGGCCCGGGTGACGCCACCGACCAGGGCGAAGAGGCCGACCGCCCAGGCGACCGCGCCGGGCAGGTCGATCCGGGGCACCGCGGCGGACGACACGGCGGGAAGCCGGGTCAGGGCCACGGCGGCCAGGGCGGCGACGGCCAGCGGAACGTTGACGAAGAACGTCCAGCGCCAGCCGAGGAACTGGGTGAGCGCGCCGCCGAGGATCAGGCCCAGTACCCCGCCGACGCCGACGAGTGCCGCGTGGACGGCGAAGGCCCGGCCGCGGTCGCGCACGTCGGCGAAGAGCGCGGACAGCAGGGCGAAGGCCGCCGGCGCGAGCAGGGCACCGAACACGCCCTGGCCGGCGCGCGCGGCGAACAGCGTCGCGGCGGTGGTCGCCAGGCCGCCGAGGACCGAGGCGAGAGCGAAGCCGACCAGCCCGAGGAGCAGGGCGTTACGGCGACCGAGCAGTTCGGCGACCCGGCCGCCCACCAGGAGCAGCCCGCCGAACGCGAGGGCGTAGGCGGTGAGCACCCACTGGCGGTCGGCATCGGCGATACCGAGGTCGGTCTGGAGGGTGGGCAGGGTGACGATCACGATGGTCGAGGCCAGCACCACCATCAGCTGGGCCAGCGTGAGCGGGACGAGTACACGCCGTCGGGGGGCCGCGGCGCGCTGCGGTGGTGAGGGAGCGGCGCTGTCGAGCGCTCGGGACATGGGCTGCCACCTTGTCGGGGGAGACGTCACGGGACGGGGGTGGACCCGGGTGCGGGCGGCCGGGTCCGGAGAAGCGGGGTGTCGGGGCGCCGGGCGGACGGGGGTCCGGGCCGGTGCCGTGCGGCGGGGGCGAGCGGGTGTCGATGTCGGGGCGAGCGGGTGTCGATGTCGGGAAGGATCGATCTCGGACGCGGTCTCGGGGCTGGTCCCGGGTCGAGCACGTGTCTCGACGGACGGTCCGGTCCGGAACTGCGGATCGTGCGGTGCTGCGGTGGTGCGGTGGTGCCGTGGTTCGTTTGTGCGGGTGCTGCGCGGCAGGCCGCGCGGTGTGCTTCGTGCGGGCGGTGCGGGTGGTGCGGGCGGCGCGTCACGTGCGGTTGGCACATGACCGCGCCGGCGGATCAGGAGCCGCCGACGTCGGGTGCACGTCTGCGGTCCGGCCGGGTGGCAGCGGTAACGGCTCCCGGCAGGGGGTGCGCGGTCAGGACCGCGCCGTGCGGAGGTGGGGCTGCGCCCCGGTCGGCCCGCGGAACGGGCCGATGGTCCGTGTGGCCGGCTAACTCCGGCCGGCGGGTACGCGCCGCAGGTCGGCCACGGAGGGGCCGGTACCCGGCAGCTGCGTGGCGGCGGGCGCGCGGAGTCCGTCGAGGAAGATCAGCAGCTGCCGCCGGACCAGGTCGCCGTCGAGGCGACACTCGGAACCGTCCGGCAGCGGTCTGGTGAGGCGGCCGATGGCCAGCAGGATGTCCCCGGCGGTGACGTCGGCGCGCAGGGCGCCGGTGGCGCGGGCACGCGAGGCCAGCCGCTCCACCACCTGGGTGAGCCGGTCGCCCGCGGCGCGGCGGCCAGGGTCGCCGTCGGCGGTGCCGAGCATGGTGCACATGACGCCGACCCGCTCCTCGACACCGGCAAGGAAGAGACCGCGCAGCGCCTCGAAGGGATCGACCCCGGCGGCCAACGCGTCCTCGGCACGGTCGGCGGCGCGCTCGGAGACGTCGCGCACGACCGCCACCACGAGGTCCCGGCGGGTCGGGAAGTGGCGGTAGAGGGTGGCGTTGCCGACGCCGGCGCTGCGGGCGATCTCGTCCAGCGGGGCCTTCTGGCCCTCGGCTGCGAACACCTCGCGGGCGGCGGCGACGATGCGATCCCGGTTGCGGGCGGCGTCGGCGCGGAGTCCGCCGTTGGCCGCCACGCCGGCGGCGTGCTGTGGGCTCATGGGTCCTCCTCGCTGGTCACCGGCCGTGCCTCCGCCCCGGAAGTGGGGAATGCCTCCCCACTTGGACGTACGAGTATGCAAACGGGGAAAGCCTCCCCGGATATTTCACCGCACTTCTGTGATGCCCGCCACACATCCGAGCCAGATTCCGCGACTCCCCCGCGCGGCGCGTGCCGGGCGCGCGCCCGGC
>NZ_JAAVJD010000028.1 GCF_012033735.1 Streptomyces lonarensis
GGGCGCCGCCGCAGCTCCCACCGGCGGCGGCGCGGCGGCGGGGTCCGGGCCGCGGTCGGCGCCGCGGTGGGCGTTGTCCTGCTGGCCGTCGCCGTCGTCGAGCTGGGCGACGTCGTCTCCCCGTCCGACTCCACCAGGGACGAGGCCGGGCCGGTCGAGACCCACGGCCCCGGGCCGGGGCCCGGGCCGGCGCCAGGGATCGAGGACGACCGGACGAGCGAGGCCGCCGAACCCTCGGAGGACGTCGCGGAGCCCGAGCCGGCCCCCTCCTCGGAGCCCCCCGGGACGGAGGAGGAGACCGACACCGACAGCGAGGCGGAGCCCGAACCGGAGCCGGAGTCGGAACCGACCGGTGCGGCGCCGCCCGCCCCGGAACCACCCGCCGACCCCCGCCCCGAGCCGGAGGAGACGGAGCCGGACCCGCTGCCGACCGCCGGCGCCACCGGCACCGCTCGCCCCACCGGCGGGCCGCAGCCGACCCCGCCCGGTGGGGACGGCAGCAGCCCTCCGAGTTCCGACCCTGCCCCGTCCGACCCTCCGGAGGAGGAGTCCGAGGACGAGGACGAGGGCGAGGAGGAGCCGGGCCGGGACTGCTGGTTCTGGATCTTCTGCTGACCTCGGCCTTGACGGGTCGCCCCCACAGCGCCCCCGACGGCGCCCGGCCTCGCGACGGCGGCCGGTTGTCGGCCCGTGCGCCTACCCTGGACGGCATGTGTGGTCGCTATGTCGCCAGCAGGAGCCAGGAGGACCTGGCGTCGTTGTTCCATGTCGAGCACACCGGGGGAGAGCCCCTGGAGCCCGACTGGAACGTCGCCCCCACCAAGGAGGTGTACGCGGTCCTCGACCGGCCGCTGCGGGGCTCCGGCGAGGACCGGCCGGTGCGCCAGCTGCGCACCCTGCGCTGGGGGCTGGTCCCCTCCTGGTCCACCTCGCCCGACGGCGGTGCGCGCATGATCAACGCCCGGGCCGAGACGCTGCACGAGAAGCCCTCCTACCGCCGGGCGTTCGCCGCGCGGCGCTGCCTGCTCCCCGCGGACGGCTACTACGAGTGGTCCACCGGGCGGGAGGAGCGGCGCGAGGAGGAGAAGGGGCGGCGCAAGCGCCCCCGCAAGCAGCCCTACTACGTCACGCCGCCGGACGGGGACGTCCTGGCGATGGCGGGGCTCTACGAGTTCTGGCGCGACCCGAAGCTCCCCGACGACCACCCCGGCGCCTGGTGGGTCACCTGCACCGTCGTGACCACCGAGGCCGAGACCGCCCAGTTGCCCGGCACGGAGCCGGACGGCGGCAACCACCCCGACAGCCTCGCCGACATCCACCCCCGCATGCCGCTGGCGCTGCCCCGGGACCGCTGGGACGCCTGGCTGGACCCGGCCACCACCGACACCGAGGAGCTGCGACGGCTGCTGGAGCCGCCGCCGGAAGGACACGTCCGCGCCTACCCCGTGCCCACCGCCGTCTCCAACGCGCGGAACAACGGCCCGGAGCTGATCTCCGAGCTGGCGGAGCCCGAGGTCGGCACACTGTTCTGATGACGCCCCGCCGCGAACCCGCCGCCGGCCCGACTGCCCCGCAGCACGAGCCCGGCCCCGCCACCCCGACTCGCACCGAGACCGTCCCCACTCCCGCCGGGGACGCCCGCATCGCCTGGTACGCGGCTGCGGTGCCGCACACCGTGCTCGCCCTCGGACACGGTGCCGGGGGAGGGATCGAGGCCCGCGACCTCGCCGCGCTCGCCGCCGCGCTGCCGCCGCTCGGCTGCACCGTCGCCCTCGTCGAGCAGCCGTGGCGGGTCGCCGGCCGGCGAGTCGCGCCCGCGCCCCGCACCCTCGACACCGCCTGGCGGCAGCTGTGGCCCGCACTGCGCGCCCCGGCGCTGCCGGTGGTGGCGGGCGGCCGGAGCGCCGGTGCGCGCGTCGCCTGCCGCACCGCCGCCGAGCTTGGCGCGGTCGCCGTCCTCGCCCTGGCCTTCCCGCTGCACCCGCCGGGGCGGCCGGAGCGCAGCCGCGCCGAGGAGCTCGCCGCGGTCGGCGAGGCGAGTCTGCCGCTGCTCGTCGTCCAGGGGGAGCGGGACACCTTCGGCCGGCCGGAGGAGTTCCCGGCCGGGGTGGCGGTGGCGCCGGTACCCGACGCGGACCACGGGTTCGCCGTGCCCCGTCGTGCCGCCACGACCGGCGGTGAGGCGCTGCACCGCCTCACCGCCGCGGTGGCCGCGTGGGCGCCGGTGGCGGGCCGTTCCTGAGAGCGTGCGTGGGACACGCCCGAGCGGTGCGGCGTGACGGTCGTCGCACTCCGCCCCCGCCCGGGAATGCCGACGGCGGGGCCGGTGTTCCACCCACCACGAGGGCGGACCGGCGCGCGCGAACCGGTACCGCCGCAGGACTCCACCGGAGAGGACGGCGCCCATGGGATCGACCGCATGCCCCGCACGGCCGCAGGCCACCGCAGCGGAGGTCGACTGGGCGACGCTCCGCCTCGCCGCGGGACTCGGCGGCGACACGCACCCGAAGTCGGGGCGGGGTCGTCTATCCTCCGAGACGGACGGGCCCTTCGGCGGGTTCGTCACCGTCAGCGAGGAGGTGGGTCCGGTCAGCCAGACCGACGACGGCGACGCGGAGGAGAGCGCCGAGGAGCGCAGCGCCCGCTTCGAGCAGGAGGCGCTCACCTTCCTCGACCAGATGTACTCCGCCGCGCTGCGGATGACCCGCAACCCGGCGGACGCCGAGGACCTGGTGCAGGAGACCTACGCGAAGGCGTACGCGTCCTTCCACCAGTTCCGCCGGGGGACCAACCTCAAGGCGTGGCTCTACCGGATTCTCACCAACACCTTCATCAACTCCTACCGCAAGAAGCAGCGGGAGCCGCAGCGCAGCGCAGCGGAGGAGATCGAGGACTGGCAGCTCGCCCGGGCGGAGTCCCACATGTCCACGGGGCTGAAGTCGGCGGAGTCCCAGGCGTTGGACCACCTCCCTGACTCGGACGTCAAGCAGGCGCTGCAGGCGATCCCGGAGGACTTCCGGATCGCGGTGTACCTCGCTGACGTCGAGGGCTTCGCGTACAAGGAGATCGCCGACATCATGGGAACCCCCATCGGCACGGTGATGTCCCGGCTGCACCGCGGCCGCAGGCAGCTGCGCGACATGCTGGGCGACTACGCCAGGGAGCGCGGGCTCGCCTCGGCCGGTGCGGAGAAAGGCGCGGAGTGATGAGCTGCGAGGAGCCGCACGAGACGGACTGCGGCGAGATCCTGGACCATCTCTACGAGTACCTCGACAGTGAGATGCCCGACGGTGACCGCGCCAAGTTCCGGCTGCACATGGACGAGTGCTCCCCCTGCCTGGAGAAGTACGGGCTGGAGCAGTCGGTGAAGAAGCTCGTGAAGCGGTGCTGCGGGCAGGACGACGTCCCGGCCGACCTGCGGGCCAAGGTCCTGGAGCGCATCGAGACGATCCGTTCCGGAGGCACCCCGACCGAGCCGCCGCCCGGCTGACGTCGGCGCGCCCGGTCCCGCCCGGCGGCGGGGCGCTCACCCGCTCGGCACAGCGGGTGGTCCCCGTGCCGTCGGCCCGGGCCCCGAGGGGCGCGTGCTGGCGTACCTACGGGGGTGGTGCGCTCCGGCGTACCCCCGATCCCGGGCGCCCCGGCGCTCGCTCGGCCCCACGCCCCGGGCCTGGTGCGACCACCGGCCGGCGCCGACCGCGCGGGCCCCGCAGGCGTCCGCCCCGGCCCTCCCGACCCGCCGTCGGGGACGCGTGCGCCGGTCCCGGTTGGCCAGGGCTCGCGCGAGGGGGCAGGCTGTCCCATGCTGAGACCAGACTCCGCCGCGAAGGGTTGGAAGACCCCCGGGGCGGACAGGAGTCTGAACGGACGACAGGCTCACTAGGCGGGAGCGGGCAGGGCATCGTGAGGATCTTCGGCAGGGTCCGGCAACGGCCGTCCACCGACTGGCGGCTGGCGACCAACCGCGCCTTCGCGCTGATGGACGACGGCCGCTACGAGGACGCGGGCGCGCTGCTGACGCGCGCCGCCGACCTGGAACCCTGGCTCTCGGAGTCCTGGTTCAACCTGGCGCTGCTCCACAAGTTCCGCCACGACTGGGAGCAGGCGCGGGCGGCGGGGTTGCGCGCCGTCGCGCTGCTGGAGAAGAGCGCCGGCGCTCCGGACTGGTGGAACCTCGGCATCGCCGCGACCGCCCTCCAGGACTGGCCGCTCGCCCGCCGGGCGTGGGCCGCCTACGGCGTGGAGGTCCCGGGCGAGGTCTCCGAGGAGCCGCAGTCCACCCGGCTGGGCGGCGCCGCGGTCCGGCTCTCCCCCGAGGGGGAGTCCGAGGTGGTCTGGGGCCGCCGGCTCGACCCGGCCCGGATAGAGGTGCGCAACATCCCGCTGCCGTCCTCGGGGCGCCGGTGGGGCGAAGTGGTGCTGCACGACGGCGTGCCCAACGGCGAGCGGACCACCGCCGCCAACGGGTGGACCTCCGTCTTCCCCGTCTTCGACGAGATCGAGCTGTGGGCGCCCTCCGCCGTCCCCACCTGGGTGGTGCTGCTGGGTGCGGCCAGCCCGCGGGACCGCGACGCGCTGGAGCGGCTCGCGGCGGATGCCGGCTACGCCGCGGAGGACTGGTCGTCGTCCGTGCGGCTGCTCTGCCGCAGCTGCTCGGAGAGCCGGATGCCGAGCGAGGAGGGCGACGGCCAGGCCCAGCACGACCCGCACGACCACAGCCTGCCGGGTCGGCCCGGGCCACTCGGCCACACCGGCGCGGGCACCCTGTGGTCCCCCGAACGCGAGTGCGGCATCGCCGCGCCGGCGCCGCTGGTGCGCGGGCTCCTCGACAGCTGGGTCGCCGACAGCCCCGACACCCGGGAGTGGCGCGACCTCGAAGAGGTCTGCTGACCCCGGGACGGTGAGAGCCGCGGCCCGGACGGCGCCCCGCGCGGGTGCGCCCCGGGGTGCGCCCGTCCCCGAGCGCCCGGGGGCGCCGGGCGGGGCCCAGTAAGCTGTACGGGTTCGAGGGTCACCGGCTCCGGGCTTCCGGGCGGTCGTGCCCCCGGGTCCGGGCCCCGCGCCACGTCGCGTCGGTCGCCCCCGTCGTCCCGTCACGCCGTACCAGGAAGGTGGTCCCCGGACCATGCCGCAGCAGGACACCGGCCCGCAGGCCGACTCCGAGTTCGTCGACGACACCCAGGACTGCGCGGAGCGGGAGAAGGCACACGTCGAGCGCGGCACCGCCCGGCCGATCACCGTCGTGGGCAACCCCGTGCTGCACCACGAGTGCCGTGAGGTGACCGAGTTCGGTCCCGAACTGGCGGCTCTGGTCGACGACATGTTCGCCTCGCAGCGCGCCGCCGAGGGGGTCGGCCTCGCCGCCAACCAGATCGGCGTCGACCGGAAGGTGTTCGTCTACGACTGCCCGGACGACGACGGGGTGCGCCACGTCGGCGTGGTCTGCAACCCGGTGCTGGAGGAGCTGCCCTCCGAGCTGCGGGTGCTGGACGACAGCAACGAGGGCTGCCTGTCGGTGCCGGGCGCCTACATGGAGCTCGCCCGCCCGGACGAGGCGGTGGTCCGCGGACAGGACATCGAGGGCAACCCGATCACGGTCCGCGGCACCGGCTACTTCGCCCGCTGCCTGCAGCACGAGACGGACCACCTCTACGGCCGGCTCTACATCGACCGGCTCTCCAAGCGGGAGCGCAAGGACGTGCTGAAGCAGATGGCCGAGGGCACGCCGCGCTACGCGACCGTCCCCAACGACTGAGGCTGCCGGGCGTCCCGTCGCCGGGCAGGTGACCGCCCGTCAGTGGACCGGTCCACTGACGGGCGTCGAGTGAAGGTTGACGCGCGTCGACTCCTGGGTAACTCTCGTTCCGATCGCCCCACCCACCCGGAGGAACGATGCTCAGACGCATGTCCCGGACCGCGGCCATGTTTGTCATGGTCGCGACAGTCGGTCTCGTTGGAACCGCCGTCACGGGCGGCAGCGCGGCCGCCGTCACGCCGCCTGCCGAGCGCCCCGCCGAAGCCACGATCACCGACACCCCCACGGCCGACACCGCGGACGTCGGCACCCTCGACGCCTGCTACACCTGGAACCGGACCCTGCGGCAGGGTATGTCCGGCGCCGACGTGACCCAGCTCCAGATCCGGGTCGCCGGCTACCCCGGCACCGGCCAGGTCCTCGCCATCGACGGGCAGTTCGGCCCCCACACCGCCCAGGCCGTCACCCGCTTCCAGCAGGCCTACGGCCTCGGCGCCGACGGCATCGCCGGCCCGGCCACCTACAACCAGATCTACGCCCTGCAGAGCGCGGACTGCTCCCCGGCCAACTTCACCTTCGCCGAGCTGAACCGCTGCAACTCCAACTGGTCCGGTGGTGCGGTCAGCGCGGCCACCGCCCGTGAGAACGCCAAGCGGACCATGTGGAAGCTCCAGGCCATGCGACGTGCCATGGGCAACGCCCCGCTGAACATCAGCAGCGGCTTCCGCTCCGTCTCCTGCAACAACGCCGTCGGCGGCGCGAGCAACAGCCGCCACCTCTACGGCGACGCCGCCGACCTCGTCGGCAGCCACTCCTTCTGCCGCCTCGCGCAGGCGGCGCGCAACCACGGCTTCAACGGCATCCTCGGCCCGGGCTACCCCGGCCACAACGACCACACCCACGTGGACCACCGGGCCAGCCGTTTCTGGTCGGCCCCCAACTGCGGAATCTGACCCACCGGACGCCCCGGTACCGGCCCCGCGGCCGGTACCGGGGCACCGCCCGCGACCACCGCGACCCCGCCGCGCCCCGCCCGACCACCGGAGCCCCGCCGTGCGCCCCAGCCGTCCCGTGACCCGAAGCCTCGCCGCCCTCGCCCTCGTCCCGGTGCTCGCCGCCACCGCCTGCTCCGGCCCCGGGCAGTCGACGACGCAGCCGGACCCCGCCCCCGCCGCCGACGGCGACGCCCCCTCGGAGCCGGAGGGAGCGGAGTCCGCGACCGCGGCCGGGGCGGTGCTGCCGACCGCCTCGCTGACCGCCGAACTCACCCTGCCCCTGGACGCCTTCCACATCTCCGCCGAGGACCAGCAGCTGCTGGAGGAGGCCCGCGACGCCCTGATCACCGCCTGCATGGCGCGGTACGGCCAGGAGTACACCCCCGCCGAGAACCGCGCGGCCGACCTCGGAACCCACCTCTACCTCTACGGTGTGGACGATGCCGGCATCGCCGCCGAGCACGGCTACATGCACCCCGTCGACCTCGACCCCGCCACCTACGCGCCCGCCTTCCCCCACGACCTCACCGCGGACCAGGAGCTCGCGCTCCACGGTGACCCCGGGCTCGACCTCGACCACCCGGAGACGCTGGAGGAGGCGCAGCGGATGACCGGGCCCGACCTCGGGGGCGTGCCCGTCCCCGTCACCGGCTGCCACGGCGAGGCGACCCTCACCGTCAACCGCCCGGACGGCGACTGGGTGGACCCCACGGTGATCATGCAACTCGCCGACGAGGCGGCCCATCTCGCCGACGAGGACCCCCGGCTGGGGACGCTGCTCGCCGAGTGGTCGGCGTGCATGGCCGAGCAGGACCTGGCGACGGACACCCCGCTGGAGGCCGCCGCCCAACTCGGCCTCGGCGGCGACGTGTCGGGACCGGCGGCACGCGAGGCGGCCGTCGCCGACGTGGCGTGCAAGGAGCGGACCGACCTCGTCCCGCGGTGGGCCGAGATCGACGCCGTCCATCAGGAGGCGGTCATCGCCGAGCACGCCGACATGCTGGCGGACTACCGCGAGCAGCACGAGGAGCGGATGGCGCGCGCCCGCGACGTGCGCTGACCGGGCCATCGGGCCCCGCGGAGCAGGCGCCGTGCCAGCGCCGTGCCGGAACGCGGCGGCGGCCCGCCCCGTCACCCCTGGGGGTGTACGGGACGGGCCGCCGGTCAGAAGTCCTCGTCGAGATTGACCGTGCCCTCGACGGCGACCTGGTAGGCCGAGGCGCGCCGCTCGAAGAAGTTGGTCAGCTCCTGGACGTTCTGGAGCTCCATGAAGGAGAACGGGTTCTGCGAACCGAAGACCGGCTCCAGGCCGAGCCGGACCAGCCGCTGGTCCGCCACGCACTCCAGGTACTCGCGCATCGAGGCCGTGTTCATCCCCGGAAGGCCCTCGCCGCAGAGGTCGCGGGCGAACTGGAGCTCCGCCTCGACCGCCTCCTTCAGCATGTCGGTGACCTGCTGGTTCAGCGCCTCGTCGAAGAGCTCGGGCTCTTCGGCGCGGACGGTGTCCACCACGTGGAAGGCGAAGTCCATGTGGCAGGACTCGTCGCGGAACACCCAGTTGGTGCCGGTCGCCAGACCGTGCAGCAGGCCCCGGGAGCGGAACCAGTACACGTAGGCGAAGGCGCCGTAGAAGAACAGCCCCTCGATGCAGGCCGCGAAGCAGATCAGGTTCAGGAGGAACCGGCGGCGGTCGTCCTTGGTCTCCAGCCGGTCGATCTTCTCGACGGAGTCCATCCACCGGAAGCAGAACTGCGCCTTCTCCCGGATGGAGGGGATGTTCTCCACCGCGGCGAACGCCTCGGCCCGCTCGTCCGGATCGGGCAGGTAGGTGTCGAGCAGCGTCAGGTAGAACTGGACGTGCACGGCCTCCTCGAAGAGCTGGCGCGAGAGGTAGAGCCGCGCCTCCGGGGAGTTGATGTGCTTGTAGAGCGTCAGCACCAGGTTGTTGGAGACGATCGAGTCACCGGTCGCGAAGAACGCCACCAGGCGGCCGATCATGTGCTGCTCGCCCGGGGAGAGCTTGGCCAGGTCCGCCACGTCGGAGTGGAGGTCGACCTCCTCCACCGTCCAGGTGTTCTTGATGGCGTCGCGGTACCGGTCGTAGAAGTCGGGGTACCGCATCGGCCGGAGCGTCAGCTCGAACCCGGGGTCGAGCAGGTTCTTGGCGCCGGTGGTCGCGGTGTGCGACGAGCCGGTCTGGGGCGCCGGGTCGGATACGGGGGCGGTCACTGGCATGCCTCGCATGATTCGGGGTTCTCGAGGGAGCAGGCGACGGCGTCTGCCTCGGCGGCCGTCTGCTGCGCGGGCACGGCGGCCGGCTGGGCGGCGGCGCGTGCGGACTGCGCGATCCGGGTGGCCGGACGCGAACGCAGGTAGTAGGTGGTCTTGATGCCGCGCTTCCAGGCGTAGGCGTACATCGAGCTGAGCTTGCCGATGGTCGGCGCGGCCATGAAGAGGTTGAGCGACTGGCTCTGGTCGAGGAACGGGGTCCGCTCGGCCGCCATGTCGATCAGGGCGCGCTGCGGCACCTCCCAGGCGGTGCGGTACAGGTGGCGGACGTCGTCCGGCAGCCCCGCCAGCTCCTGCACCGAGCCGTTGGCCTCGCGCAGCGCGTCACGGGTGGTGTCGTTCCACAGCCCCCGCTCCTTCAGCTCCTCCACCAGGTAGGTGTTGACCTGGAGGAACTCACCGCTGAGCGTCTCGCGCTTGAACAGGTTGGAGACCTGCGGCTCGATGCACTCGTAGACGCCCGCGATCGAGGCGATCGTCGCGGTCGGCGCGATGGCCAGCAGCAGCGAGTTGCGCATGCCGGTCCGCGCGATGCGGGAACGCAGCTCGTCCCACCGCTCCGGCCAGGTGAGCTCGGCGTCGGGGTAGTGGTCGGGGTGGAGCACACCGCGGGCGGTGCGGGTGGCCTCCCAGCCCCGGTGCGGGCCGTGGCGCTCGGCGAGGTCCGCCGAGGCGTGGTACGCGGCGAGCATGATGCGCTCGGAGATCCGGTTGGAGAGCCGCCGGGCCTCGGGGGAGTCGAACGGCAGCTTCAGCCGGAAGAAGACGTCCTGGAGACCCATGAGGCCCAGGCCCACCGGCCGCCAGCGGGAGTTCGAGGCGCCCGCCTGCTCGGTCGGGTAGAAGTTGATGTCGACCACGCGGTCCAGGAAGGTCACGGCGGTCCGGACGGTGTCGTCCAGCCGCTCCCAGTCCATCTCGCCGCCCTCACCCAGGTGCGCGGCGAGGTTGACCGACCCCAGGTTGCAGACGGCGGTCTCGCCGTCGTCGGTGACCTCCAGGATCTCCGTGCAGAGGTTGGAGGAGTGGACGACCGAGCCGGGCTGCGCCGTCTGGTTGGCGGTGCGGTTGGCGGCGTCCTTGAAGGTCATCCAGCCGTTGCCGGTCTGGGCGAGGGTCCGCATCATCCGCGAGTACAGCTGGCGCGCGGGGACGGTCCGCACCGCCTTGCCCTCGGCCTCGGCGCGGCGGTAGGCGTCGTCGAAGGCGTCGCCCCACAGGTCCACCAGCTCCGGCACGTCGGCGGGGGAGAACAGCGACCAGTCGCCGTCCGCCTCGACGCGGCGCATGAACTCGTCCGGAATCCAGTGGGCGGTGTTCAGGTTGTGCGTGCGCCGGGCCTCCTCACCGGTGTTGTCCCGCAGTTCCAGGAACTCCTCGAGGTCCGCGTGCCAGGTCTCCAGGTAGACGCAGGCGGCACCCTTGCGGCGGCCGCCCTGGTTCACCGCGGCGACGGAGGCGTCCAGCGTCCGCAGGAACGGCACGATGCCGTTGGAGTGGCCGTTGGTGCCGCGGATCAGCGAACCGCGGGCGCGGATGCGGGAGTAGGAGAGGCCGATGCCGCCGGCGTGCTTGGAGAGCCGCGCCACCTGGTGGTACCGGTCGTAGATCGAGTCCAGCTCGTCCAGCGGCGAGTCCAGCAGGTAGCACGAGGACATCTGCGGGTGGCGCGTGCCGGAGTTGAAGAGCGTGGGGGAGGACGGCAGGTAGGAGAGCGTGCTGGTGAGCCGGTACAGCTCGGCGACGTCGCTCACCGCCCGGTCGCTGTCGTCCTCGGCGAGGCCGCAGGCGACGCGCAGCAGGAAGTGCTGCGGGGTCTCGATCACCTTGCGGGTGATCGGGTGGCGCAGCAGGTAGCGGGACTGCACGGTGCGCAGCCCGAAGTAGCCGAAGCGGTCGTCGGCGCCGGAGTCGACGGCCGACTCGGCGAGCGCGTCCAGGCGTTCGGCGTGGCGGCGGACGAACTCGGCGGTGGAGTCGCCGATCAGCCCTTCGCGGTGGCCCACGGCCACCGAGGCGGAGAAGGACACCGCGCCCTGGGTCGCGGCCTCCTCGCGGATGGCCAGCGTCAGCATCCGGGCGGCGAGCCGGGAGTACTGGGGCTCGTCCGCGATGAGACCGGCGGCCGCCTCGATGGCCAGCGACCGCAACTCGGCCGCGTCGGAGGAGGCGTTGCGGCCCCGCAGCGCGGCGGCGGCGACGCGGCCGGGTTCGGTGGCGCCGAGGTCGGCGGTGAGCCGGGTCAGCTCCGTCAGGAGGATGCTGCCGGGCTGGTCCTGCTCCTCGGGCGTCGCTGCTGAGACGGGCTCCGCTGGTGCGATGGTCACGCGTTCTCCCTCGTGGCTCTCGGCCTGCGCGGGATCGGGCGGCGTACGCGGGAACACCAGGGACCGCGTGCGCGGGCCCAATCCACGAGGCCCGGACGTCTTAAGCTTTCGCACAGGTGTTCGGACTCGACGCCACGCCGGAATGGCGCTCACCGTTGCGGGACAGTCCCGGATTCGCACCGGATTCCCCTGCTGCGACAGCACGGCCGATCATACATCTGGGGGCCGTCGGCGCACGCACCCCCATATCTTGTGTTCCCGGAGTGTCGGTGGCGTGCGCCGGGACACGGCGGAACGGGGGCTGCGCCGGTGCGCCGCGGCACCGGAGCGGGGCGCCGCAACGCCTCGGTGGGCGTGTCACGCCCGCCCGCCGCGGCTGAACGCCCCCGTCTCCCGGGGTGTCCCGGTGCCCCGCCGGGCGAGCCGGTGGGCGGTGCGGCGGCGGTGCCGCGCACGCCTCGGGCGGCGGGCAGCAGCTTATGCCCCCGCGTCCGGGGGCGGGCCGCCGATCCGGCCCGCGGGCAACCCCCGGCCTGTGTCGCCGCGCTCCGGTGACCGGCTTTGGTTCATCGCTCAACGACCGCTGTCGCAGGGGTGGTTGGCGGTCGGTCGGCCGCGCACACCCCGTGTCGCGCACCGCCTCCGGGCCCGTGGCGAGCGCCGCTCACGCCGCGCGTGGCGCCGCGACCGCGCAAGGCCTCACACGTTCGAGAGGCCGCTCCGACGGGGGAGTTGCGGGCCGGCACGGGGCGAGTCGGGCACGTGCCGGATGTCACAGCGGCGCGTTCACGCCACCGGTGGCGTCGCGCGTCCGGCACACCGCAGCCGCACGCCCCCGCACATGTGCCGGGGCCCGGCGGGGGAGTGCTTCCCCCGCCGGGCCCCGGGCCGCTGCGTGCTCGCCCGCCGTCTCAGCAGCAGCGGGCGCCGCCGTTGGGTCGGGCCGCTCGCACCTCGGCGCGCCGCCGCTCGAACGCCCCGCGGTCGAGCACCTCGGCCTCCGGCCCCTCGCGCCGGGCACGTTCGCAGTAGCGGCGGTAGGCGTTGTCGCCGGTGATCTCACCGAGCAGTTCGCCGACGTACCACCGCACGCCGCCGAGGGCCCTTCTCATCGGGTGCTCCCTCCGTCGTCGTTGCCGGCGGCTCCGTTGCCGCCGTGGTCGCGGCCCGCCGTGCCGTCGTTGCCGCCCGGGGAGTCCCCTCGGGCGCCGCCGAACTCGCCGGGCACACCGCCGGTGGAGGGCAGCCCCGCCGCCTCCAGCTCCGCGCGCTCCGCCGTGGTGGCGAGTATGCCGTCGGGGGCGATGATGCGCGAGGTGACGTGCGGCGTCTCGTGGTTGACCACGTTCTCCGGGTGGCGCAGCGCCCGCACGCAGACCCGTGAGGCGTCCACGATGATGATGACCACCAGGATCGCGAAGACCGCCGAGATGACGCCGTTGACGGTGGCGTTGGTGACGACGGTCCGCATCTGGTCCTCGGTCTGGCCGCCCAGCGACTCGCCGGCCGCGATGGCGTCGCGGTAGAGCGCGCGCTGCGCGAAGAATCCGATGTCCGGGTCGGCCGAGAAGACCTTCTGCCAGCTGGCGACGAGCGTCACCAGCGCGACCCAGAAGAGCGGCACGGCGGTGACCCACACGTACTTCACCCGGCCGGCCTTGATCATCAGCGTGGTGCAGATGGTCAGCGCGATCGCGGCCAGCAGCTGGTTGGAGATGCCGAAGACCGGGAACAGCGAGCGGATGCCGCCCAGCGGGTCGTTGACGCCGACCCAGAGGAAGTAGCCCCACAGCCCCGCCACGATGCCGCTGGTGAGCAGCACGCCGGGCTTCCAGTTGTGGTCCCGGAAGCGGGGGTGGGCCTTACCGGCGACCTCCTGCAGCATGAAGCGGCCGATGCGGGTGCCGGAGTCGATGGTGGTGAGGATGAACAGCACCTCGAACATGATGGCGAAGTGATACCAGAAGGCCATCGCGGACTCCCCGCCGAGGAACTCCGCGAAGATGACCGCGACCCCCATGGCGAAGGTCGGTGCGCCACCGGTCTTCGACAGCAGGGAGTCGGCCTCCACCGACGCCGCCGCGGCCTGCAGCTGCTCCGGGGTGATCACGTAGCCGAAGCCGGTGATGGTCTCCGCCGCGCTCTGGAAGGTGTCGCCGATGACCGAGGGCGGGGCGTTCATCGAGAGGTAGAGCCCCGGGTCGAGGACGCAGGCGGCGATGATGGCGAGCACCGCGACGGAGGACTCCATCAGCATGCCGCCGTAGCCGATCGGCCGGACCTGCGGTTCCTTCTGGAGCATCTTCGGTGTGGTGCCCGACGCCACCAGCGCGTGGAACCCGGAGAGCGCGCCGCAGGCGATGGTGATGAAGACGAACGGGAAGAGCGACCCCGCGAAGACCGGGCCGTCACCGCGCGAGGCGAACTCGGTGACCGCGTCCATCTTCAGCGTCGGGTTGGCGATCAGCACACCCACGAAGAGCAGGCCGATGGTCCCGATCTTGAGGAAGGTCGAGAGGTAGTCGCGCGGGGCGAGCAGCAGCCACACCGGCAGGACCGAGGCGACGAAGCCGTAGGCGACCAGCCAGCCCACCAGCGCCTGCGGCGAGAGGGTGAAGAACTCCGCCCAGGAGGACTCGGCCACCCACCGGCCGGCGACGATCGAGAACAGCAGCAGCGCGATGCCGATGGCGGTGACCTCGGCGACGCGTCCCGGCCGCAGGTACCGCAGGTACAGACCCATGAAGACCGCGACCGGCATGGTCATCGCAGTGGAGAACGTCCCCCAGGGCGACTCCGCCAGCGCGTTGAGCACCACCAGCGCGAGGACGCCCAGCAGGATGATCAGGATGGCGAAGACGGCGACCAGCGCCGCGATGCCGCCGACCGGGCCGATCTCGTCGCGGATCATCGAGCCGAGGGACTTGCCGTTGCGGCGCGAGGAGAAGAACAGGACGACCATGTCCTGGACGGCGCCCGCGAAGATGACACCGGCGATGATCCAGATGGTGCCCGGCAGGTACCCCATCTGCGCGGCGAGCACCGGGCCGACCAGGGGGCCGGCGCCGGAGATCGAGGCGAAGTGGTGGCCGAGCAGCACCCGGCGGTCGGTGGGGTGGTAGTCCACCCCGTCGTTGAGGCGCTCCGCCGGGGTCGCGCGGGTGCGGTCCACCCGCAGCGCGCGGTAGGCGATGAACTTCGAGTAGAACCGGTAGGCGATGGCGTAGGAGCCGAGCGCGGCGGCCACCATCCAGGCCGCCGACACCTCTTCACCCCGGGATAGGGCGAGGACGGACCAGGCGAACGCGCTGACCAGCGCGACCGCCGTCCAGATCACCACCGACTTGATGCGTACCTGTTGAAGCATGAGATTGTCCCGTTCCCTGCCTGTCGCACTGACGGACGTGGGCGGCTCCCGGCCGGGCCGTGCGGCGGGGACGACGGGGGTGAGCGGCTCCTCACCGCCCGCGCAAGATCCACCGGGAACGCCTCAGGGCGGAATCTAGGCCCGGGGCCGTGGCCAAGGCCATGGTCGGGACACAGTTCTGGGAATCTGCCCGATCCGTGCGCCGGACGGACGCCGAACGGTCGTGCGGCGCGGTGAACGGTCGCGGGGCGCGGCGAACCGCCCCAGCGCCGTGCCGCGCGGGGGCGCGCCGGGAGGCGCCGGGAGCGGTCCGCTCACCGGCCGGGAGGTGCGCGCCGGGTGTCCGGATCGCCGAGGGTCCAGGGGCGGATCGGTGCGGGCGGCGGGGTCGGCCAGGAACGGTGGGTGCGGCGGAGCCGGCCCCGCGTCCGCGCCACCTGCCGGGGTGCGCGGACGGCGGGGCCGGTCCCGCCGGCCGGGGTCAGCCCCGCGGGCGCTCCAGGTTGGCGACGAACTTGTAGCGGTCGCCCCGGTAGACCGAGCGGACCCACTCCACCGGCTCCCCGTCGGTGTCCCGCGAGTGGCGGGACAGCATGAGCATCGGCAGGCCGACGTCGGTGCCGAGCAGGCCGGCCTCGCGCGGCGTCGCCAGCGAGGTCTCGATGGTTTCCTCGGCCAGCGCCAGGTGGACGTCGTAGACCTCCGCCAGCGCGGCGTAGAGCGATGCGTGGCGCACCAGGCTCCGCCGCAGCGCGGGGAACCGCGCCTGGGAGAGGTGGGTGGTCTCGATGGCCATCGGCTCGCCGCTGGCGAGCCGCAGCCGTTCGATCCGCAGCACCCGCCCGCCGGCCGGGATGTCGAGCAGGGCGCCCAACCGGTCGTCCGCGGTGATGTAGCCGATCTCCAGCAGCTGGGAGGTGGGCTCCAGTCCCTGGGCGCGCATGTCCTCGGTGTAGGAGGTCAGCTGGAGCGCCTGGGAGACCTTCGGCTTGGCGACGAAGGTGCCCTTGCCCTGGACGCGCTCCAGCCGCCCCTCGACGACCAGTTCCTGGAGCGCCTGCCGGACCGTGGTGCGGGAGGTGTCGAACTCCGCGGCGAGGGTCCGCTCCGGGGGGACCGGGGTGCCGGGGGGCATGGTCTCGGTCATCTGTTGCAGGTGCCGCTTGAGACGGTAGTACTTTGGTACCCGCGCGGTCCTGGTGCGGTCGGCGGAGTCGGCGCCCGGTACGCTCGCGCCGAGCCTTCCCGCGGAGGCGTACGGCCCCCGGGCGCCCCCGGAGCCGCGCGTCCCGGGGTCCTTCTGTGCTGTCACCGGCTACCTCCGAAAATTCACGGCCCACATGGTGGCACGGTCTGGACCAGTGCCGCGCTCCGGTGCAGGTGTCGGTCCGATAACGGACACCAGCGGTGCCCGGTACGGCACTTGACTTCCCAAAGTGGTCTAGTCCACGCTTCAGGTCAACTGGTCTAAACCTCTTGACTACACCACTAAAGGCCGTCCCGTGACCAGGCGCAAGGGGTCCGGCCTTGCCCCCTAGGAGGGTGACGTGAAGCGCAAGCTGATTGCGGCCATAGGCGTCGCGGCGATGGCCGCATCGGTTGCCGCGTGCGGTACCGGCGACGACGGCGGTTCCTCCAACGGCGGCGGGGGCGGTTCGGACGACGCCATCACCGTCTGGCTGATGACCGGTTCCGCCCCCGAAGCATGGCTCGACGAGCTGAACGCGGCGTTCGAGGAGGAGCACGGCGTCGAGGTCAACGTCGAGCTCCAGGAGTGGAACGGCATCCAGGAGCGGGTCACCACCGCCCTGTCGGAGGACGGCACCGTCGACGTGCTGGAGCTGGGCAACACCCAGACCCCCGCCTTCGCCGCCACCACCGGCCTCGCCGACCTCACCGACCTCAAGGGCGACCTGGGGTACGACGACTGGTTCCAGGGCCCGATCGCCACCGCCGAGCTCGACGGCCAGCTCTACGCCGCCCCGTGGTACACCGCCAACCGCGCGGTGATCTACGACAAGGACGTCTGGGAGGAGGCCGGTGCCGAGGTCCCCACCACGCGTGAGGAGTTCGTCGAGGCCCTCCAGCTCATCGAGGACAACACCGACGCCGAGCCCATCTACCTCCCGGGCCAGAGCTACTACGTGCTCGGCGGCTTCCTGTGGGACGAGGGCGGCGACTTCGCCCTGGAGGACGGCGACGGCTGGGTCGGCGGGCTGAACACCCCCGAGGGTGAGGCTGCCATGGCCTACTACCAGGAGCTGCAGTCCTTCTCCGACTCGCCCACCGACAACGACGAGGCCAGCCCGCAGCAGGCCACCGAGGTCATCCCGCAGAGCGAGATCGCCACCTGGATCGGCCTGCCCTGGGAGGCCGACGGTGCCATCGAGGCGCTGACCGAGGCCGGTCGTGACGCCAACCTGGGCTACTTCCCGATCCCCGGCAAGACCGCCGACGCGCCCGGCAGTGTCTTCCTGGGCGGCTCCAACCTGGCCGTCGCCGAGCGCGGCGGCAACAAGGACATGGGTGTGGAGTGGCTGAAGATGGCCACCTCCGCCGAGTGGATGACCAAGTTCGCCGAGGCCACCCCGATGCTTCCCAACCAGGAGGCCGCGCTGCCCGAGGCGGAGGAGGGCTCCTTCGTCGAGGTCATGGGCCAGGCCGCCGACCACGGCAACTTCCCCCCGCTGGTCACCGGCTGGGCGAACGTCGAGGTCCTGCCGAACCCGATCAAGGAAATGATGACGGCGGTCCTGAACGGTGAGGACCACGCCGACGCCGCGGAGACCGCGGACGCCGAGATCACCGACCGGATCAACCGCGACTGATCCGCTGCCGCCCCGCGGCGCCCCCGGTCGCAACCGGGGGCGCCGCGGCCCGGCTCCGTCCGCCGCCCTGTCGCCGCGGACGCCCCCGAGTTCCCGCCGCCGCCCGCCCCGCACGATCGGAAGATCGCAGCGGCCGCCGCGTTGCCGCAGGTGAAACCCGCATGTCGGTCCGATAACGGAACCCGCGGGCCGTCCGGGACTCCCTTGACACTCCAAGCAGAACTGCCCAGTCTTCCCCTTGAAGTGGTCTACACCACTTGGCACCGAGCAGGCTGCCCGCCACCCGCGGTGGACGGGTGGCCACCCTGGGAGGGTGACCGTGAAGCGCAAGCTGATGGCAGCCGCGGCCGTGGCGGCGATGACCGCCTCCGTCGCGGCCTGTGGCACCGGCGACGAGGGTTCCTCCGACACCCTCACCGTCTGGCTGATGACCGGCTCCGCGCCCGAGGCGTGGCTCGACGAGCTGAACGCGGCGTTCGAGGAGGAGCACGGCGTCGAGGTCAACGTCGAACTCCAGGAGTGGAACGGCATCCAGGAGCGGGTGACCACCGCCCTCTCCGAGGACGGCACGGTCGACGTGCTGGAGGTCGGCAACACCCAGACCCCCGCCTTCGCCGCCACCTCCGGCCTGGCCGACCTCACCGACCTCAAGGACGAGCTCGGGTACGACGCCTGGTACGAGAGCACGCTGGCCACCGCCGAGTTCGACGGTCAGCTCTACGCCGCCCCGTGGTACACCGCCAACCGCGCGGTGATCTACGACAAGGCGATGTGGGAGGAGGCCGGCGCCGAGGTCCCCACCACGCGTGAGGAATGGGTCGAGGCCCTCCAGCTCATCGAGGACAACACCGACTACGAACCCATCTACATGCCGGGGCAGAACTTCTACGTCTTCGCCGGCTTCGTCTGGGACGAGGGCGGCGACTTCGCCGTCGAGGACGGCGACGGCTGGGTCGGGGCGCTCGACACCCCCGAGGTCGAGGCCGCCATGGAGTTCTACGCCCAGCTCCAGGCGTTCTCCGACTCGCCCACCGACAACGACGAGGCCACCCCCCAGCAGGCCACCGAGGTCATCCCGCAGAGCGAGGTCGCCACCTGGATCGGACTGCCCTGGCAGGCCGAGGCAGCCCTCGACGCGCTGGCCGAGGAAGGCCGCGACGTCGACTACGGCTACTTCCCGATCCCCGGCAAGACCGCCGACACCCTCGGCAGCGTCTTCCTCGGCGGCTCCAACCTCGCCGTCGCCGAGCGCGCCGGCAACAAGGACATGGCCGTCGAGTGGCTGAAGACGGCCACCTCCGCCGAGTGGATGGCCAA
Source organism: Streptomyces lonarensis (assembly GCF_012033735.1). GTDB lineage: Bacteria > Actinomycetota > Actinomycetes > Streptomycetales > Streptomycetaceae > Streptomyces > Streptomyces lonarensis. The sequence goes on from NZ_JAAVJD010000028.1 coordinate 18,879, forward strand.
GTTCGCCGAGGCCACCCCGATGCTCCCCAACCAGGAGGCCGCGCTCGGGGAGACCGAGGAGGGCTCCTTCCTGGAGGTCATGGGGGAGACCGCCGCGTACGGCGAGTTCTTCCCGCTGGCCCCGGGCTGGGCCAACGTCGAGGTCGTGCCCAACCCGATCAAGGAAATGATGACCGCCGTCCTCGACGGCGAGGCCCACGAGAGCGCCGCCGGCACCGCCGACGCCGAACTCACCGAACGCATCAACCGCGACTGACCGCCGGCGACGGGTCGGCCGCGCCGACCGACCCGTCGCCCGCCCGCCGCAAGGCGGCCGGACCCGTCGCGGCCCCGAGCCAGACATCCCGAGGAAGACGCCGATGAGCGCCAAGACACCGGACGTGGTGGCAGCACCTGACCGCCAACGGGAGCGGGGGCGGGCACTGACCCGGCTCCTGCCCTACCTTCTGATCGCGCCGGCGGTGATCGCGCTCGGCCTCGTCCTGGGCGGCACGCTCTTCCGCAACGTGCTGATCTCCCTCCAGGAGTTCGGCCGCCGCCAGCTGATCTCCCGCACCACCGAGTGGGCCGGCCTCGACAACTACGTCGAGGTGCTGACCAACGACCGCTTCTGGTCGACGCTGGTGCGGACCTTCGTCTTCATGGCCGCCAACGTCGTGCTGATCATGGTGATCGGCACCCTCTGCGGCCTGCTGCTGCTGCGGCTGGGCAAGCGGATGCGGCTGGTGCTGTCCATCTCGCTGGTGCTCGCCTGGGCCATGCCGATCATCCCGAGCACCACCGTCTTCCGGTGGATCTTCGACACGCAGTTCGGCCTGGTCAACTGGTTGATGCGCACCCTCGGCTTCTCCGGCTACGACCAGCACAACTGGTTCGACTCCGGGTTGTCCACGCTCACCATCGCCACGCTGCTGATCGTCTGGACCTCCGTCCCCTTCGTCGCCCTCAACCTCTACGCCGGACTCACCACGGTCAGCGGCGAGATCTACGAGGCGGCCCGCATGGACGGCGCCAGCGCCTGGCGCATCTTCTGGTCGATCGTGCTGCCGATCATGAAGCCGTTCTTCCTGATCACCACGTTCCTGGAGATCATCTGGGTCTTCAAGGCGTTCGCCCAGATCTACGCCCTCAACGGCGGCGGACCCAACCGCGCCTCGGAGACCCTGCCCGTCATGGCCTACGTCGCGGGCATGGGCCAACAGCAGTACGGCATCGCCGCGGCGATCTCGGTCGTGACGCTGCTGATCCTGGTCGTCGCGATGTCGTTCTATTTCCGCCTGATCCTCAAGCAGGAGAAGGAGCAGTCATGACCCCCGACAAGCTCACCGACCGGATCGGCGACGTCAACGTCGCGGGCCCCGGCGGCGCGCCCCCGGCCGGCGACCCCGTCCGCCAGACTGTCGCGGGCACCACCCGTTCCGGCCGGGGCGGCGGCGAGGCGGCAGCCGCCCGTGCGCTGCGGGCCAAGCGCTTCGGGCAGATCTGGCCGAACGTCGTGGCGCTCCTGCTCTCCGTCGTCTTCATCTTCCCCGTGTACTGGATGCTCGCCAGCTCCTTCAAGGAGCGCGGCGACATCCTCACCAAGGACCCGGTCTTCTTCTTCGTCCCCACCTTCGAGAACTACTCGCGGGCCATGGGCGTGGACCTGTTCTGGACCTACGTCGTCAACAGCCTCGTCGTCACCCTCGGCGCCGTCGCCCTCGCGCTGCTGGTGGCGCTCGCCGCCGGCTTCGCCATCGCCCGCATGCAGTTCCGCGGCCGCCGCGCCATGGTGCTGGTGGTGATGATGGCCCAGATGGCGCCGTGGGAGGTCCTCATCATCGTGATGTACCTCAACGCGCGCGACCTGGAGATGCTCAACAGCATCTTCACGCTGATGCTCATCTACTTCGTGATGGCGCTGCCGTTCACGATCTGGACGCTGCGCGGCTTCATCGCCGCGGTGCCGAAGGAGCTGGAGGAGGCGGCCATGATCGACGGCTGCACCCGCACCCAGGCGTTCTTCCGGGTGATCTTCCCGCTGCTCGCCCCCGGGCTGATGGCCACCTCGATCTTCGGCTTCATCATGGCCTGGAACGAGTTCGCGATGGTGCTCGTCCTCAACAAGTCCCCGGAGGCGTCCACCCTCCCGCTGTGGCTGGCGTCCTTCCAGACCCAGTTCGGCAACGACTGGGGGGCGACGATGGCGGCGTCCACGCTCGTCACGCTCCCCGTGCTCATCCTGTTCCTGATCCTCCAGCGACGGGTCACCGGCGGCATGTCCGCCGGTGCCGTGAAGGGTTGATGCCCGCATGACCGCCGCGAACCCCTCGGACAGCCTCTCCCGCGACGCGCTGACCGTCCTCCAGCCCGCCTTCGACGGCACCGACTCCGCGCCGGCCTGGCTGCTGCGGCTGCTGGAGAACGGCATGTCCGGCGTCGGCCTCTTCGGCCGCAACGTCGTCTCCGCCGAGCAGCTCACCCGCCTCAACGGGCAGCTGCTGGCAGCCAACCCGCACGCCCTGGTCGCCGTCGACGAGGAGGGCGGTGACGTCACCCGGCTGGAGGTCGCCGACGGCTCCTCCTTCCCCGGAGCCCACGCCCTCGGCGCCGCCGACGACCCCGACCTCACCCGGGCGGTCGCCGCCGAGATGGGCCGCCGGCTCGCCGCCTGCGGCGTCACCGTCAACTGGGCGCCCTCGGCCGACGTCAACAACAACCCGGACAACCCGGTCATCGGCACCCGCTCCTTCGGTGACGACCCCGACCTGGTCGCCCGCCACACCGTCGCCTTCGTCCAGGGGATGCAGGCCACCGGCGTCGCCGCCTGCGTCAAGCACTTCCCCGGGCACGGCGACACCGACGTCGACTCCCACCTCGCGCTGCCGCGCATCGGCGTCGACCTCGACACCCTCCAGCGCCGCGAACTGGTCCCGTTCCGCGCCGCGGTCGCCGCCGGCACCCGCTGCGTCATGAGCGCCCACCTGCTGCTGCCCGCGCTCGACCCCGACCTGCCGGGCACGCTCAGCCCCGCCGTCCTCCACGGCCTGCTGCGCGCCCCCGTCGCCGAGGGCGGCCTCGGCTTCGACGGCCTCATCTACACCGACGGCATGGAGATGGAGGCCGTCGCCGCCACCCACGGCATCGACGGCGGCAGCGTCATGGCCATCGCCGCGGGCGCCGACGCCATCTGCATCGGCGGCACCGCCTGGGACGAGGGCCAGGTCCTCGGCCTGCGCGACGCCCTCGTCCGCGCCGTCCGCGAGGGGCGCCTCAGCGAGGAGCGGCTGCACGAGGCCGCCGAACGCTGCCGCGAGCTGGGCCGCTGGACCGCCGCCGCCCGCGCCGCCGGCACCACGACGCCCGCCGTCGACGCCGAGGCGATCGGCCTCGACGCCGCCCGCCGCGCGCTGCGCGTCCACCCCGCCGGCGCCACCGCGCAGCTGCGGGGCGCGCCGCACGTCGCCTCGCTGGTCCCCGGCACCAACATCGCGGTCGGCGCCGAGACCCCCTGGGGGCTCGCCGCCGAACTGCGCGAGCGGGTGCCCGGCACCACCGAGAGCGTCCACCCGGCGCCGGAGGCCGACGCCGACCCGGCGGCGGTCGCCGCCGCCCACGTCCCCGCGATCCTCGACGCCGCCGGCGACCGGACCGTCGTCGCCGTCGTCCGCGGCGTCCACCGCTACCGCTGGATGAGCGACACCCTCGACGCGCTGGTCGCCGCCCGCCCGGACACCGTCGTCGTCGAGATGGGCGTGCCCTTCGCCCCGCCCACCGGTGCCCTGCACCTCACCACGCACGGCGCCGCACGGGTCTGCGGCCGCGCCGCCGCCGAGGTCATCGCCGGCAGCCCCGGCTGACGCCCGCCCGGTGGGCGCAAGCCCACCGGGCCGCGACCGGCCCCTCCCACCGCATCCCGCCGTCGCGCGTCACCGCCCGGCCGCCTCCCTGGAGCCCTCCCCATGACCCTGACACCCGGCACACCCGGCACACCTGGCACCCCCGGCGCGATCATGTCCGCCGAGATCGCCGAGCAGCCCGCCGCGCTGGAACGCCTCCTCACCCGGGGCGCGCCCGCCATCGCCGCCGTCGCCGCCGAGATCCGCGCCCGTCGGCCCCGCTTCGTGCTGCTCACCGCGCGCGGCACCTCCGACAACGCCGCGCTGTACGCCAAGTACCTGCTGGAGATCCGACTCGGGCTGCCCTGCGGTCTGACCTCCATGTCGACCACCACCGCCTACGGCGCCGAGCCGGACCTGACCGACGTGCTGGTGATCACCGTCAGCCAGTCCGGTGGCTCGCCCGACCTCGTCGCCTCCGCCCGCGCCGCCCGCGCCGCGGGCGCGGTGACGCTGGCCGTCACCAACAACGCGGAGTCGCCGCTCGCCGCGGCCTGCGAGTACCACATCGACATCCTCGCCGGCCCCGAGAAGGCGCTGCCGGCGACGAAGACCTACACCTCCTCGCTGCTGGCGCTTTACCTGTTCGTCGCCGCGCTCGGCGGTGAGGACGGCACCGAGGCAGCCGCCGGCCTGCCCGCGCTGGCCGACGAGGTGCTGGCGCGCCAGAACGAGGTGCGGGAGCTGGCCGGCCGCTACCGCTTCGCCGAGCGCATGGTGCTGACCAGCCGCGGCTACGGCTACCCCACCGCCAAGGAGGCGGCGCTGAAGCTGATGGAGACCAGCTACATCCCCGCCCTCTCCTACTCCGGCGCCGACCTGCTCCACGGCCCGCTGGCCATGGTGGACAACGTCTCCCCGGTCATCGCGATCGTGACCGACGGCAAGGGCGGAGCGGCGCTCCAGCCCGTGCTGGACCGGCTGCTCGACCGGGGGGCCGACCTCGTCGTCATCGGCCCCCGCCGGCAGGTCGACGCCGCCTCCGGCGGGTTCGTGCTGCCCGTCGACGGGCTGCCGGAGGAGCTCCAGCCGGTGCTGGAGATCCTGCCGCTGCAGCTGCTGGCCCACGAGGTCACCGTCGCCCGCGGCCAGGACCCCGACGCACCGCGCTCGCTGGCGAAGGTCACCGAGACCCACTGAGCGGACCACGGCCGGGCGTCCAGCGCCCGCCCGGCCGGGAACGCCGTTGTGTACGGAAGGCGAACGCGGCGGTGGCCCGACCGGGCCGCTCCCAGCCGGAGCGCGCCGCGGGTGTGGTGGCGCCCGCGCGGGCGCGACGGCAGGTGCGCACGCCGGGCGGAGTGGGCGGGGGAGGAGCGGCGCGGTGCGCGCAGCGCTCGTGAGGGGGACCGCACCCACGGGCCGCGGCGCCAGTCAGGGACCCTCGGCCCTGCCGGCACCGCAGCCCGGAGCGATCCGGCCCGGGCGCCGTCAGGGCAGAGAGCGCCGGGCCCGGTTCTGCCCACCTGTGCGGGGCGGGCAGAAGTTCGTGGCGGTACCCGCCATTGTGGACTGGACCACTGGGCCGTGTCCATGCTCCGAAGAAGTTCTCCGGTACGGGGGCGTCCCGGCGCCCCGCTGCCGTCGGTTCTCGACGGCGGCGCGCCCGCCACCGGGTCGCCTTTCGGCCACCGCCGGTAAGCTCGGCCCGTGCCCTCCATGAACGATCTCGTGCGCCAGCACACCACGCTCGACGAGAGCGACCTCGACTGGCTCCACCTGCTGGTGTCCGAGTGGCAGTTGCTGGCCGACCTCTCCTTCGCCGACCTCGTGCTCTGGCTGCCGACCGACGACGGGACGCGCTACGTCTCCGTCGCCCAGATGCGCCCCAACACCGGCCCCACGTCGTACCAGAACGACATGGTCGGCCACCTGGTGCCCCGGGGACGCCGCCCGCTGCTGGACTCCGCCATCGACGAGGGCCGCATCGTGCGCGAGGGCGACCCCGAGTGGCGGGAGGAGGTCCCGGTCCGGGTGGAGGCGATCCCCGTGCGGCGTGAGACCCGTGTCCTCGGCGTCATCGCCCGCAACACCAACCTGTTGACCGTCCGCACGCCGAGCCGGCTGGAGCTGACGTACCTGCAGAGCGCCTCGGACCTCGCCCAGATGATCGCGGCGGGCAGCTTCCCGTTCCCGGGGCAGCAGGTGGGGATGGACCGCGCCCCGCGGGTCGGCGACGGCTTCCTCCGGCTGGACGCGGAGGGGACGGTCCAGTACGCCAGCCCCAACGCGCTCTCCGCCTACCACCGGCTCGGCCTGGCCGTGGACCTGGTGGGGCTGCCGCTGGGGCCGACCACGGCCCAACTCGCCCCGACGAGGGGTCCGGTGGACGAGTCGCTGGTGAAGCTGGCCAGCGGCTACGCGCCCCGTGAGACGGAGATCGACGGCGGCGACTGCGTCATCCAGCTCCGCGCCATCCCGCTCAAGCCCAAGGGCGAGCGCATCGGTTCACTGATCCTGCTCCGGGACGTGACGGAACTCCGCCGCCGCGAGCGGGAGCTGATCACCAAGGACGCCACCATCCGGGAGATCCACCACCGGGTGAAGAACAACCTGCAGACCGTCGCCGCGCTGCTCCGACTGCAGGCACGGCGCATCGCCCCGACCGCGGAGGGCGGGGCGCGCGAGGCGCTGGAGGAGGCGGTCCGCCGGGTCGGCTCCATCGCGATCGTCCACGAGACGCTCTCCCAGAACCTCGACGAGCGCGTCGAGTTCGACGAGATCACCGACCGGGTGTTCGGCATGATGGCCGAGCTCTCCTCCGGCCGGGTGGCGATCCGGCGCACCGGCCGCTTCGGCATCCTCGACGCGGAGACGGCGACACCGCTGTCGATGGTGCTGACGGAGGTGCTCCAGAACGCCCTGGAGCACGCCTACGGACCGGGGGACACCGGCACGGTGGAGGTCGCGGCCTCCCGCACCGAGCCGGACCGGGTGCGCGGCGCCGGGCGGCTGCTGGTCACCGTCGAGGACGACGGCCGGGGCCTGCCCGAGGGGTTCGACCTCGCGGGGACCTCCAGCCTGGGCCTGCAGATCGTGCGCACCCTGGTCGAGGGGGAGTTGGGCGGCCGCTTCGACATGCTGCCGGCGCCCTCCGGCGGGACGCGGGCCGTCTTCGACCTGCCGCTCGACGCCGCCAAGCGCTGACCGCCCCGGCCGGGCACCGCTCGGGCGGTGGCGCGGTGCGGTGTTCGGCCGTGAATTCACCGATCGGCCGTTCTTCGGAACAGTGTCCAGGGCGTCGCAATGTGTCGCACCCGTACGCATGTCTGTTTCGGATAAAGCACCACGCACCGCGATTACGCGCTGACCGGAGTTCGTATACCGCTCGACAATCCGACCGTTCGGACGGGCGCGGTAATACACGCGGGAGCGGGGGCGTGCGCTCTCCTCGGCGCAGCTGACCGGAACGGGTGACGCCGCGTCAACTCGATGTGACGCCAGGGCCCGACGCCCCGGTTCGAGCCCGGGGCCGGACGCCGGGGCGGCCCCGGGGGCCTGCCGCCCGCCGCCCGCCTGCGGGGGTGAGGTCGCCCCATGGGAACGCCGAAGCCCCGGACCGCAGGGCGTGCGGTCCGGGGCCGGTGGCGTGACGCGGGTCCCGGTGGTGGCCGGTGACCGTCGTCCAGTCTTGGGTGATACGTACAGCGCGGACGCTGCGTGCTGCGGCTCGGGGCAGCGGGGGCGTTCGGCCGGGGCCGACAGCGTCAGGCGTTGGCCTTGCGGGCACGGTTGCGGGCGGCGCGGCGCTTCATCGCACGGCGCTCGTCCTCGCTCAGCCCGCCCCAGACGCCGGAGTCCTGGCCGGACTCAAGCGCCCACTGAAGGCACTGCTCCATGACGGGGCACCGCCGGCAGACAGCCTTGGCTTCCTCGATCTGCAGCAGCGCAGGACCGGTGTTGCCGATGGGGAAGAAGAGCTCGGGGTCTTCCTCGCGGCAAACGGCGTTGTGACGCCAGTCCATGTCTGCTCCATCTCCTGCGGGTTGCAGTAACGTTGCTTGTGAATGTGAACGCTTTCACGAATCCCCTCGGAGGGCAAGAAGATCTGGAAGATCAGTCTCCGGGAGGGTTCGTGTCGTTCCCCACACTCGGGCGGGGAATCAGGGCGAATCGGTCTGACATGAGGCCGGTGTGTCGGCTGTCGCGATCGCCATGTAGAGGTTCGCAAACCTCGACGGTTGATACAACCCCTTCCGGAAAGTTTTTTTTGAATCCTTGGTGTCGGTTAGCTCACAGCCCTACTTCTCCTGGGTGGGGACTGGCCTAAACGTTCGACTGAAAGGATTTTCCGGGGATCGACTCACACAATCACACGCAGTGCATGGGGTACGCCTGTGAAGTCCACGCTGGTTCGCAGTCCGAGGTGGTCACCGTCCAGCTGAAACGGCAATGGCACCTGCGAATGCAAGGTGAACTCGCTGACGTCGTGGAGCGAGGCCACGTGCTTGCCGTGCGGGCCCCGCTCCGGGGTGGAGCGCAGCAGCTGGGTGCCGTAACGGGTGACGGCGGCGGAGGACAGCTTGGAGAGCGCCAGCACGTCGAGCGCGGTGTCGAAGGAGGTGCCGGGCACCGCGTACACCGGCTTGTTGCCCAGGTAGGTCCAGGGAGCGGTGTTGCAGACTATCGACACCACCAACTCCTCGATCGGCGCCCGGTCGGGCCGGGAGAGGGTGATGGTGCCGCGCGAGCGGCGGGGGTCGTGCACGAAGTGGCTGAGCACCTGCCGCATGTAGAGCGCGTGCGTGGACCGCTTGCCGCGCTCGCGCTCCCGCTCCACCCGGCCGATGACCCCCGCGTCGAAGCCGAGTCCGGCGCAGAACGTGAACCACCGCCCCGGGACCTCCGCGTCCGCGCTGCCCGGCGTGCCCGCCGCGTGGCCGAGGCCGATCGTCCGCTCGCTGCCGGACTCCAGTGCCGACAGCAGCGCCCCGGTCGCCTCCACGGCGTCGTTGGGGAGACCCAGCGCCCGCGCGAAGACATTGGTCGAACCACCGGGGACCACCGCCAGCCGGGGCAGCGACCCGACGTCCGGGCCGTGGGAGAGCAGGCCGTTGACGACCTCGTTCACGGTGCCGTCGCCGCCCAGCGCGATGACCAGCTCGGCCGAGCCCTCCTCCACCGCCCGCCGTGCCAGCATCCGGGCGTGGCCGCGGTGCTCGGTGGCGGCGACCTCCAACTTCAGGTCGTTGGCGAGCGCGTGGCCGATGACGTCGAGGGTCCGCGCGCTGGTGGTGGTGGCTGCCGGGTTGACCACGAGGAGTGCGCGCATGGGGTGCAGCGTACCCACCGGCGGGACCCGGCGGGCCGGACGGGGCCGCACGGCCGCGGGGGCCGCTACCCTGGCCGGGTGAGCGAGAAGCCGACCCCCGCAGCCCGGAACGCCGGCCCCGGCGACGGCCCCGGGCCGACCGCCGACGCCGACCCCGGGGCGAGGGCGGTGCCGCCTGCCCCCGGCGAGCGGCCGACCCGGATCACCGTGGCCGCAGCCCTCAGCGGCCTCCAGGGCGCGGCCATCGCCGTCTGGGGCGCGACGATGCTGCTCCTCACCTTCACCGGCGACCCGGACGGTCTGGTGCAGGCGCTCACGGGCGCCGTCACCGTCCTGGCCCTCGCGGTGCTGCCGCTCGCCGCCGGCCACGGCCTGTGGCGGTTGCGCCGCTGGAGCCGCGGCCCCGCCGTGCTGACGCAGATGCTGGCGCTGCCGGCGGCCTGGTACATGGTGCAGACCGGTGGCGGCTGGCTGGTCGCCGCGGTGCCGCTCGCGGTGACCGCGGCCGTGATCCTCGGCTGCCTGATGTCGCCCGCGGCGGCGGAGGCGCTCGGCGTGACACCGCCCGGCACGGCGGCGGCCGGGGAGCCCGGTGGCGCCGCCGACCGCGCCGACCGCGACTGAGCACCGCGGGCGGGGACGGCCCGCAACGAGACGGACGCCGTCGGGACCGAAGGGTCCCGACGGCGTCCGTCGTGCGCGGCGCGGTCGCCCGCGGCGCTCTCACTCCTCCACGAGCAGGCGCTCCCGCAGCTGTGCCAGGGTGCGTGCCAGCAGCCGGGAGACGTGCATCTGGGAGATGCCCACCTCCTGGGCGATCTGCGACTGCGTCATGTTGCCGAAGAACCGCAGCAGCAGGATCTTCTTCTCGCGCGGCGGCAGCTCCTCCAGCAGTGGTTTCAGCGACTCGCGGTACTCCACACCCTCCAGGGCGTCGTCCTCCGCCCCGAGGGTGTCCGCGACCGCCGGCGACTCGTCGTCGGTGTCGGGGACGTCGAGCGAGAGGGTCGAGTAGGCGTTGGCCGACTCCAGCCCCTCCAGCACGTCCTCCTCGGAGATGGCCAGCCGCTGCGCGAGTTCGTGCACCGTGGGCGCGCGCCCGTGCTGCTGCGAGAGCTCCGCGGTGGCCGTGGACAGCGACAGCCGCAGCTCCTGGAGCCGCCGCGGCACGCGCACCGCCCAGCCCTTGTCGCGGAAGTGGCGCTTGATCTCGCCGACCACCGTGGGGGTCGCGTAGGTGGAGAACTCCACCCCGCGCTCGGGGTCGAAGCGGTCCACCGACTTGATGAGCCCGATGGTGGCGACCTGGGTCAGGTCGTCCAGCGGCTCGCCGCGGTTGCGGAACCGCCGGGCCAGGTGCTCGACCAGCGGCAGGTGCATCCGCACCAGGCTGTTGCGCAGCTCGGCGTAGTCGGCGCCGTCCGGCGGCAGCTTGCGCAGCTCGACGAAGAGGTCCCGCGCGGCACCCCGGTCCGCCGGCCCGGGGACGGCGCGGCGCAGCGGCGCCTGCTCCGGCAGGGCGGCGGTCGTGGCGACCGCGTGCTCGGCCCCGCTCTCCTGCGGCAGGGCCGCGGGTTCTGCGTTGGTCACTTCGACCCCCTCGTCCGGTGACGCTCCGGAAGTTCCGGTCACGGCGCTCCGGGCGCCGCGCCGCGCTTCTTGTGCAGACTGATGCTCACGGTTCGGTCGTCGGCGACGGAGGACTCCACCTCGCCCGCCAGCGCCGTCAGGACCGTCCACGCGAAGGTGTCGCGCTCGGGGGCGTTGCCCTCCGTGGTCGGCGCGGAGACGGTGACCCGCAGCGAGTCGCCGACGAGGGTGAAGACGCACGCCAGGGTCGACCCGGGGGCCGCCTGCTGGAGCAGGATGGCGCAGGCCTCGTCGACCGCGATGCGCAGGTCCTCGATCTCGTCGAGGGTGAAGTCCAGGCGTGCGGCGAGGCCGGCCGTGGCCGTGCGCAGCACCGACAGATACGCCCCGGCCGCGGGCAGCCGGACTTCGACGAAGTCCTGCGCTCCGGGCTCACCTGGAATCTCGGACACCCTCACCTCCATGGGTGGCTCACACACGAGCGGTGCGGGCGTCCTGGGTTGACGCCCGTCGTTGCGCCGGGCCCCGCACGGGGCGGGTCCGGCGGCGACCGCGCCGCCACCGGGCGGCGCGCTCGCGCTATCACAGATGGTAGTCCATGGAGTGCGGGCGACCGCCGGGAGCCGATGATCAAATACCACTGGCGGGCGTGGAGTTGTCCAGGTCAGGCGCGCGCGGGTCCTCGGGCCGCCCCGTCACCACCGCTGCCAGTACCGTGCCGGGGGCGACGGAGCCCCGGCGGGTCAGCTCCGCCAGGGCGTACAGCAGCTTCGCGACGTAGCAGTGCTCGACCGGGACACCGTGCCGGTCGGCGAAGTCGGCCGCGAACGCCAGCAGCGCGGGCGGGGTCCGCCCGTACCCGCCGTGCTCGAACCCGGTCGCCAGCTCCCAGCGCCCGCGCGGCCCGCCGAAGGCCGCCTCCTGGAACCGTCGCACCGCGTCGCCGAGTGTGGGGTCCCGCACCACCGGCACTCCCAGAACCCGCTGGTCGGGGGCGAGCCCCGCGGCGACTCCGGCCAGCGTCCCCGCCGTGCCGCAGGGCAGCGCCACCACGTCGGGGCGGGGGTGCGCGGCGGCGAGCTCCCGGCCGAGTTCCGCGCAGCTGCTGACGGCGAGCGGGTCGCTGCCGCCCTCGGGCACCAGCCGTGCGGGGCCGAAACGCTCCCGCACGGCGCGGGCGAAGGCGGCGTCGTGGCGGGTGCGGTACTCGGCGCGGGAGACGAAGTGCAGCCGCATCCCGTCCGCGGCGCAGCGTGCCAGGGACGGGTTGAGCGGCCGCCCGGCCAGTTCGTCGCCCCGCACGATGCCGACGGTGCGCAGCCCGAGTGGCCGGCCTGCCGCGGCGAGCGCCCGCAGGTGGTTGGAGTAGGCGCCGCCCACCGTCACCACCGTCCCGGTGCCCTCGACGAGCGCCGCGCGCAGGTGCGGGGTCAGCTTGCGCCACTTGTTGCCGATGACCCGGGGGTGGACCAGGTCGTCCCGCTTGAGGAGCAGCCGGACGCCGCGGGCGGTGAACCGCTCGTCGTCGATCTCCTGCAGCGGGGAGGGCAGCCGCGCGGGGCCGAGCGCGGCGAGGGGGTCGGAGCCTTCCGGCGGGTTGGTCACCCGCTCATTGTGCGGGCCGGGCGCCGCGCCGGTGTCAGAGGGAGAAGCCGTCCAGCCAGGAGCCGCCGCCCCCGCCTCCGCCACCCTGGGGGAGCTGTGTTCCGCCCCCGCCTCCGCTGCCCTGGGGGAGCTGCGGCTCGCCGCCGCCACCGTCCCGGGGCCCGCCGCCCTGGGACGCCCCGCCGGGCCCGGCGGCGGTGGTGAGGTGGCCGGCCGCGTCCACCGTGGTGCTCGCCCTGCTCGGGCGGCGGTTCCCGTCGGCCGCGGCCGTCCCGCCGGTGCCGCCGTCGGCGCGCGCCGCGCGCCGTCCGGGGAGCAGGCGCAGCAGCACCGCGAGGAAGAGGCGCAGCCGGCCGCGCGGGCGGTGTTCCCCGGGGGTCGCCGCGCCGGTCTGCTCGTCCCGGTCCGCGGCGCGTCGTTCTGCCATGGCGTCCGTCTCCTCGTCGGCGGCGGTGGTGCGGTCACCAGGGTCGCCGCTCCCGGGCCGGCGAGCCCCGGCACGGGCCGGTTTGTTGCGCTGCTGTTGCCCGTGGGGGACGAACGGAGGACGGTACCGCCGGTCCGGTGTCGGTCCGATAACGAGAACCGAAGCCCAGCGCACACCCGTTGACGCCCAGATAGGTCTAGGCCAAGCTCGGGCTCTGGTCTACACCACTAGCGGGCCCGGAGCGGTCCCGGCTCCCGCGTGCCCGGACCGCCGCGTCGACGACTCACCGACGGCCCGGGCGGTGGCGCGGCGGCACCTTGTCGAGGAGGACGAATGAATCGCAAGCTCATGGCGGCCATCGGCGCTGTGACCCTGCTGGGCGTCACGGCGTGCGGGTCCGACAGCGGCGGCGGCGGGAGCGCCGTGGCCGCGGAGGACCGGGACGAGACCCTCACCGTCTGGCTGATGGGCGAGGCCGACTCCACCTGGCCCGAACTGGTCACCGAGGTCAACGACAAGTTCGCCGAGACCTACCCCGGCGTCACCGTCAACGTCCAGTACCAGCAGTGGGGCGACAAGACCACCAAGCTCGACGCGGCCCTGGGCGGCAGTGAGTTCCCCGACGTCGTGGAGCTCGGCAACACCGAGACCATGACCTACATCCTCAACGGCGTCCTCGCCGAGATCGACCCCGAGCAGTACGACAACTCCGACACCTGGATCGGCGGGCTGGTCGACACCTGCTCGTTCGAGGGCGCCATGTACTGCGTCCCCTACTACGCCGGCTCCCGGGTCGCCGTGTACAACGCCGACATGTTCGAGGCGGCCACCGGTTCCGCGGAGTTCCCGCAGACCGAGGACGAGCTGCTGGAGGCGATGACCGCGCTGGACGAGGAGTTCGGCGAGGGCCAGGCCTACTCCCCGATGTACCTCGCCGGGCGCAACTGGCACGCGGCGATGTCCTACGTGGTCGGCTACGGCGGCCAGATCGCCGAGTTCGACGAGGACTCCGGCGAGTGGAGCGGCACCCTCTCCACCCCGGAGGCGCAGGCCGGCATCCAGCACTACATCGACCTGGTCAAGGAGTGGAACCGCGGCGACCAGACCAAGGACGAGGAGGACCACGCCCTCGCCATGGCCCAGGAGCGGGCGGCCCTCATCTACGGCAACGGCTGGGAGGCCGGCGTCGTCGTGCACGGCGCCGAGGGCAACCCCGAGCTGGAGGGCACCATCCAGGTCGCGGGGATGCCCGGTCCGAACGGCGAGCCGCTGCCGTCCTTCATCGGCGGTTCCGACCTCGCCATCGTCGAGAAGTCCGACGTCCAGGATCTGGCCGCCGAGTGGATCGCGATGTTCACCTCGGAGGAGTCCATGGAGGTGCTGGTCGGCAAGGACACGCTGCCGAACAACACCAAGCAGCTGGAGCCGCTGAAGGAGAACCCGACCACCGCGCCGATGGCCAACGCCGTCCCCGACGCCTGGTTCACCCCGATCGCCCCGGGCTGGTCCGCGGTCGAGCAGCAGAGCGTGCTGCCGAACATGCTGCTGGAGGTGTTGCGCGGCACCCCCGTCGAGGAGGCCACCGCCACCGCCGACGCCGCGATCGACGACCTGATCAACAACGAGGCCTGACCGGCGCCTTCGCCCCTCGCCACCGTCCGTCGGCGGTACCGCGGCCGCCCTGCGCCCGCCGCGGTCCGCCGGCGGGCGCAGGGCGACCGGACCCTACGGACGACACGAAGGACCCGCCCCAGATGAGCGTCCCCACCCTCGACCGGCCGCCCGCCGCGGGCGGCGAACCCCAGGTGCCCGACGGCCCCGACGGCCCCGCCGGACCCGCCGCCCCGGCGGCCGGAACGCCGGGCCAGGACCGCGGCCACCGCGGCGGCATGCTGCCCTACCTCCTGGTGCTGCCCGGCCTGCTGGCCATCGCCGCCGTCTACTTCTACCCGCTCTACCGCACCCTGGTGATGTCCTTCCAGGACTACCGCCGGCGCCACCTGTGGACCGGGGACACCCCGGACTGGGTCGGGTTCGAGCAGTTCACCAACGTGCTCACCGACGCCCACTTCTGGGCGGTGGCCGCCCGCACGGTGGTCTTCATGGTCGTGTGCGTGACGCTGACCGTCGGCGGCGGGCTGCTCATCGCGCTGATGATGCAGCGGATGTCGCTGGTGGTCCGGCTCATGGTCACCGCCGCCCTGGTGACGGCGTGGGCCATGCCGATCGTCGTGGCCACCTCGATCTTCCGGTGGCTGACCGACTCCGAGTACGGCATCGTCAACATCCTGCTGAGCAAGCTCCCCGGCGTCGACTTCCGCGGCCACAACTGGTTCATGGAGACCTGGCAGGGCTTCGCCGTGGTGGCTGCCGTCGTCGTCTGGGGCGCGATCCCCTTCGTCGCCGTCACGCTCTACGCGGCGCTCACCCAGGTGCCGAAGGAACTGGAGGAGGCGGCCCGCCTGGACGGGGCCGGGAGCCGGCAGGTCTTCCGGCACGTCGTCTTCCCCGTCATCAAGCCGGTGTTCACCCTGGTGACCACCCTCTCGGTGATCTGGGACTTCAACGTCTTCCTGCAGATCTTCCTGATGCGCGGCAACAACGTGGAGCCGCAGTACGAACTGCTCGGCATCTACTCCTACAACCTCGCCTTCCAGAGCCAGTCCTTCAGCCAGGGCACCGCCGTGGCGCTGATCACCGTGCTGCTGCTCGCGGGCGTCGCCGTCTACTACCTGCGCCAGATGATGAAACGAGGCGAGGTCGAATGAGCACCCCGGCCACCACCCTCCGCCGCCTGACCGGCGGCTCCACGCCCGCCACCACGCCGGACGGCGCCCAGGACCTGCGGCCGGACCGGAAGAAGCCGACCCGCTGGTTCAACCTCGGCGGCCTGCTGGTCTTCGTGGTGATGGCGTTCCCGGTCTACTGGATGCTGGTCAGCGCCTTCCGGCCCGGCCGGGAGATCCGGTCCTACGACCAGACGCTGTGGCCCTCCTCGTTCACGCTGGAGGGGTTCCAGTCGGCGATCAACAGCAACTTCTTCTGGACCTCGGTCCGGACCAGCCTGATCGTCACCACTGTCACGGTGGTCGCGGCGATGCTGCTGGCGCTGCTGACCGCCTTCGCCATCGGCCGGTTCCGGTTCTACGGCCGCAAGCCGCTGCTGATCGTGCTGGTGCTCGTCCAGCTGCTGCCGCCGCTGGCCATGCTGATCCCGCTCTACCTCCAGCTCAACCGGATGGGCGGCCTCAACCAGTACTGGGCGCTGATCGTCGTCTACACCGTCTCGGCGCTGCCGTTCGCGGTCTGGATGCTGCGCGGGTTCATCATCAACATCCCCAGGGAACTGGAGGAGTCGGCGATGGTGGACGGCTGCACCCGCATGGGCGCGTTCTGGCGCGTCGTCTTCCCGCTGATCGGCCCCGGGATCGCCGCCACCTCGGTGTTCTCGCTGGTCAACACCTGGAACGAGTACCTGCTGGCGTACGTGGTGATGCAGGACAACGAGCGATGGACGCTGCCGGTCTGGCTGATGAGCATGACCACCCAGCGCGGCACCAACTTCGGCTCCCTGATGGCGGCCTCGGTGCTCATCGCCCTGCCGGTGGTGATCTTCTTCATGATCGTCCAGCGGAAGATGGCCTCCGGCCTCACCTCGGGCGCCGTCAAGGGCTGACCCGCCGCGGCCCGGACCGCAGAGCCCCACCGACGGGCCCACCGCCGCACGGCGGTGGGCCCGTCGGTCCGCCCGCGGCGCAGCCGGCCGCCGCGCCGCGGTCAGCTCCAGCCGCGCGCCGTCACCCCGGGACGCCCGCTCAGCACCGCCTCCAGCAGCCGGTCGGCGGAGAACACCACGTCCGAGGGCAGCTCGCCGGTGGGCACCCACCGCGCCTCCGCGTGCTTGGCCGGCTCCCGGTTGACCAGTTCCCCGGACCAGCGTTCGGTCACGAACACCACCGTCAGGAAGCCGCCCGGGGCCTCCGCCCCTCGCGCCCCGTGCACCACGTGCCCCAACCGCAGGTCGGCGGGGTCGACGACCAGCCCCGTCTCCTCGTGCAGTTCCCGGACCGCCGCGTCCGGCACCGCCTCGCCGGGGTCGCACTTGCCGACCGGCACGTCCCACAGCCCCCGCCCGAACTTCGCGTTCGGGCCGCGGCGCAGCATCACCACCCGGTCCGCGGCCGTGTCGTGGACGACGACCGCCGCGGCCAGCAGCGTCATCGACCCCGCCGCCACCGCGGGCGCGGGAACGGCCGGGGCGGGGAGACCGCCACCGCGGCGCAGCAGAGCGAACCGGGCGCCCTCCGGGTCCCGCAGCTCCGCCCGATCGCCGTCGGCCGCCGCGTCGCCGGTGGCACCCAGGTGCCGGGCTCGGGCGGCGGTGGCGGGGACGTCGTCCACCGTGAACTCCGGGACCACCGCGCCGTCGCCGGAGGGACGGGCGGACGGGGTGCCCGCCGCCGGTCGCAGGAGCAGGGCCGGCAGCGGGGCCGGCGGGGCGAGGGCGACACCGCCGCCGGCCGCGGGCACCGGCTCGCCGCCCAGCAGCGCGGCCCAGAACCGGGCGACGCGGGCCGGGTCGGCGCAGGCGATCGAGAGGCGGGCGGCGGGCTCGACGGGCAGCGGGGTCGCGGGCGGGACGGTGGCGGTGGGGCCGGCGGGCAGCGGGGTGCTCATGGCCGGGACCCTAAACGGTCGGTCCGGCGTGCCGCGACACCGTTTCGCGCCCGCGACCGGCGTGCGGGACGCCGCGCGGGCGGCACGGGCCGCGCCGGTGCCGCCCTCCGTCGGCGCCGACCGCGTCAGCGTCGGCGGGGCGGCGTCGACAGGGTGAGCGTCGCCGTGCCCACCGCCACCGCGAGCAGCGCCCCGGTGAGCAGCGCCCGCCCGGTGCTGCCGCCGTCGGAGAGCGCGACGAGGAACGCGGCGCCCGCCCCCGCGC